>CAIKLQ010000595.1 GCA_903828255.1 uncultured Verrucomicrobiota bacterium | reverse complement strand
GGATCGTATTGTTGTCATGCCTTATTTGAAATTTCGCTGGTCGCGGCCGGTAATCATCGGGGCGCTCCTTGTCGCCGTCGGGCTGTTCACTGGGTGGATGGTCGTGCGGGCGGACCGCCGTCTGCGGGCCGAATTGCTCCAACAGACGCGCGCGGTGGCGCAAACCGTGAGCCTCGATCAGGTGCGGGCGCTCATTGACTCGGCGGCGGATCTCAATTCCCCGGTCTATTTCGCGCTGAAGATGCGGTTCGGAGCCATCCGCGCGGCCAACCCGCTCTGCCGCTTCCTTTATCTCATGGGCCGGAAGGCCGACGGCACGGTCTTTTTCTTCGTGGACGACCGTCCGGCGGGCCATCCGGAAGAATCCCCGGCGGGCATGGTTTACCCGGAAGTGCCGGAGGGTTTTCGCCGGGCGTTCACCACGGGCATTGCGGTTACCGCCGGCCCCTTCACGGATCGCTGGGGCAGCTTCGTCAGCGGGGCCGTGCCGATCACGGATCCGCAAACCGGAACGGTGCTCGCCCTGCTGGCTCTGGATAATGACGCCCGCGATTGGAAATGGCGCGTGGCGGGCCGGGTGGTTCTGCCCGTGGGTTTGCTGTTGGTCCTGCTCACCGGCGCGGGCACCGTCTGGGTCCACGCCCACCGGCAGCATACCCGGCGCAATCTGGCGGCGGCGTTGGGCCTGCTGGCGGTCGGGTTGCTGATCACCGGGGCGGCCACGGTTTACGCCAAGGCGGATGCGGAAGGGGACGCGAAACGGGAACTCGCCACGGCGGGCGAGGAGGTTCGGCTCAACATCCGGGCCCGCCTCCAAGCCTGCGCTCAGGTGTTGCTCAGCGGCGCGGCCTTGTTTGATGCCGCGCCCACGGTCGCGCGCGCAGACTGGCGGGCCTTCACTCAGGGGTTGGAGATCGAAACGCACTTGCCCGGCATCCAAGGTGTCGGTTATGCGCAGTTGATTCCCCGGGCGCAACTGGCCGGGCACGTCGCGGAGATTCGCCAGCAAGGTTTCCCGGATTATCAAGTCAAGCCCGCCGGCGACCGCGAGACTTACTCGGCCATCATCTACCTCGAACCGTTCACGAATCGCAACTTACGCGCTTTTGGCTACGATATGTTCTCCGAACCCGTGCGGCGGGTGGCGATGGAGCGGGCGCGGGATATCCACTACCCCGCGCTCTCGGGGAAGGTCACGTTGATGCAAGAGACCGGCCAGGAGGTGCAAGCCGGCACGTTGATGTATGTCTCGGTGTACCGGCGGGGGGAGCCGACTGCCACGGTGGAACAGCGCCGGGCCGCGCTTCAGGGCTGGGTTTATAGTCCGTACCGGATGAAGGACTTGTTGTGGGGGGCGTTGCGCGGCTGGGAACTGCGGATGGCGAATCAGAAAATTGAGTTGCAGGTCTATGATGGGGACGCGCCAACTCCGGAGGCCTGGCTTTATCACGAACCCGGGGCCGCCGGGAACGCGCTGGCCGGCGCGGCGCCGTTGACGCTCTTGCTGCCGCTGGATTTCGCCGGGCGGCGCTGGACGTTGCGCCTCACCCAGCCGGGCGGACTCGCGGTGGCCATGGCCTCCGGCCAGGTGTGGTATTTTCTGTTTGGCGGGACGATCATCAGCCTGCTCTTGTTCGGGCTGACGCTGTCCTTGCTGGATACCGGGACGACGGCGCAGCGGTTGGCGGAACGGATGACGGAGGAACTCCGGAAGAGCGAGGAGTCTTACCGCCATCAATTCACCGACAACGCCTCGGTGATGCTGCTGATTGAGCCCACGGAGGGTGCGATCATTGACGCCAATACTGCCGCGCTGAGTTTCTACGGTTATTCGCGAGCGCGGTTGCAGGCCTTGCGGATCACGGACCTCAACGGGATGTCTCCGGGGGATTTCCAGCAAGCGGCGCGGGCCACCACCGTGGGTCACGGCCAACGCTTCGAGGTTCAACACCGGTTGGCGGATGGCTCCCGGCGGGACGTGGAGGCGTCCTGGAGTCGCATTGAATTTGAGGGTCGGCCCGTGCTGCACGCGATTATCCAGGACGTGACCGCGCGCAAGCAGGCGGAAGCCGCGAATACCGCGCTGGCGTTGCGCAACACGACCTTGTTGCAAACGGCCAGCGATGGCATTCACGTCTTGAACCTCGAAGGTAACCTGGTGGAAGTGAACCCGGCGTTCTGCGCCCTGCTGGGTTACTCGCGCGAGGAAGCCTTGTGCCTCAACGTCGCCGACTGGGAAGCTCAATGGACGCGCGCGGAGTTGTTGGTGAGGATCCGCGAACTGATGACCACGCCCGCTCGTTTTCAGACCCGGCACCGGCGCCAGGACGGGACCCGTTACGATGCCGAGATTCACACCGTCGGCATTACGCTGGAGGGCCGGGCCTACCTCTACTGCTCCGCCCGGGACATCAGCGAGCGCCTGCGGGCCACGGAGGATTTGCGCAAGTTGTGGGAGATCGTGACGCAGTCCGCGGCTTCGGTGGTGATCACCGATCAGGCGGGGAACATCGAATATGTGAACGCGGCGTTTGCCGCGACCACCGGCTATACCGCCGCCGAGGTGCGGGGTCGCAACCCGCGGGTCCTCAAATCGGGTTTGACCCCGGCGGCAACTTACGTCGCGATGTGGCGGCAACTCATGGCGGGCCTGATCTGGCGCGGCCAATTGCAAAACCGCGGCAAGGATGGCTCGTTGTTCTGGGAAGCGATCGTGATCTCGCCGGTCAAAGACGCCACGGGCAAGGTCACAAACTTCGTCGCCATCAAGGAGAATATCAGCGAGCGCAAGCGCGGGGAGTTGGCGTTGGCGCAGACGGCGGCGGAATTGGCGGCGACTGCCGAGCGGCTGACGTTGACCGTCGAGCACCTGGCGTTGGCCACCCAAGCCGGGGGCGTCGGCATCTGGAATTACGACGTGCTGACGAACCAGATCGTCTGGGACGAGCAGATGTACCGCCTCTACGGGATCACTGCGGACCAATTCGGCGGCGCGTACGAGGGTTGGCAGGCGGGACTCCATCCGGAGGATAAGGCGCGCGTCCATGCCGAAAACCAACTGGCGCTCCGGGGGGAAAAGGATTTCAACACGGAGTTTCGCGTGGTCTGGCCGGATGGAACGATCCGCCACATCCGCGGCCTGGCCATCGTGCGGCACGACGCCACCGGGCAACCGGTGCAGATGCTGGGCACGAACTGGGACATCACCGCTGCGAAGCTGGCGGAGGAGCATCTTCAGACGAAAAACGAGGAAATCGCGGCGGCCAACGAGGCCCTCATAGTCTCCAATGTCCAATCCACCGCGCTGACGCTTCTGGCCGAGAAGGCCAACATCGCCAAGAGTGAGTTTCTGGCCAACATGAGCCATGAGATCCGCACCCCGCTCAACGGCGTGCTCGGCATGAATGGTTTGCTGCTGGGAACGGACCTGAACACCGAACAGCGCCGTTACGCCCAAACCATCCGCAGCAGCGGCGAGGGGCTCCTCACCCTGCTCAACGACATTCTGGACTTCTCCAAGATCGAGGCGGGGCAGTTGGAATTGGAAACTGTGAAGTTCAGTCTGCCCGACGTGCTGGAGGATTTCGCCGGAATGTTGGCGCTGCGGGCGCATGCGAAAGGGCTGGCGTTCGGCTGCGTCGTGGCCCCGGAAGTGCCAACGCACCTGCTGGGCGATTCGGGCCGGCTGCGCCAGATTCTCACGAACTTCACCGGCAACGCGCTCAAGTTCACGGCGCAGGGCGAGGTCGTCATCCGCGTGCGCTTGGTTACGGAAACGGCGGAGCGGGTGCAACTGCGCTTTGCGGTTTGCGATACGGGCATTGGCATTCCCGAGGACAAGCGAGCCAAGCTCTTCCAGAAATTTTCGCAAGTGGATGCCTCGACGACGCGGCTGTATGGCGGCACCGGGTTGGGCTTGGCGATTTCCAAGCAACTCGCGGCGCTCATGGGCGGCGAGGTGGGCGTGGAGAGCGTGGTGGGGCGGGGGTCGGAATTCTGGTTCACCGTGTACCTGGGCAAACCCGTAGGCCGCAAGCGCTCCGCCGCCCGCGGCCCCGCCGAACTGCGCGACGTGCGCGTGCTGATTGTGGATCCGCACCCTGTCAATCAGGAGGTGCTCACGGGCTTGCTGGATGGCTGGGGACTGCGGACGGCGCATGTCCCGGATGGGGCGTCCGCACTGCACGCCCTGGCCGAAGCCCACGCCGCGCAGGATCCGTTCGCGATGGCGATGGTGGATTTGCAATTGCCGGGCATGGATGGCAACGCCTTGGGCCGCGCCATCAAGGCGCATCCCGAGCTGCACGCCACGCGGTTAGTCCGGTTGACCCACTTGGGCCAATCGGATCGCGACTCCCACTGGGAGGAAATTGGTTTTGTGGCCACGCTCACCAAGCCGGTGCGGCGCGGGGAGTTGCAAGAAGTGCTGGCGGCGGTCATGAGCGGCCGGAAGCTGGCCCCCGCCCGGGCGGGCGTCTCGCTGGACCTCGCGGCCGAAAGCGGGTTGTGGCCCGCGCGCATCCTGGTGGTGGAAGACAACACGGTGAACCAACTCGTGGCGGTAGGCATCCTGACGAAACTGGGCTTGAGCGCGGACGTGGCGGCCAACGGGCTGGAAGCCCTCCGCGCCCTCGAAACCATCCCCTACGATCTGGTGTTGATGGACATGCAAATGCCCGAACTGGACGGGGTGGGGGCGACCCGGCAGATTCGCGATCCGCAATCGCGGGTGCTGGATCGCCGCGTGCCCGTGGTGGCCATGACGGCCAATGCGATGCAGGGCGACCGGGAAGAATGTCTGGCGGCGGGGATGGATGATTACGTCCCCAAGCCGGTGGAAGTAGGGGCGTTAGTCGCCGCATTGAAGAAGTGGTTGAAGCCGGATCCCAAAAAGGAAACCCGCGCGCCGCAGGGGGCCACCACGCCGCCGCCGGAGCCAGCGGCCCCGACGGCCCCGGCGGAAATTCCGATCTTTGATCGCGCGGGGTTGTTGAATCGCGTGATGCAGGACGAGGGCCTGGCCCGGCGGTTGATCGCGCAATTCCTGGTAGATTTGCCGGGCCAGCTTCGGCAGTTGCAGGCGTTTGCGGCGGCCGGGGAGACGGAGCATGTTCGCGAGCAAGCGCACCAGATCAAGGGCGCGTGCGGGGTGGTGAGCGGCGAAGCCTTGCGCGCCCTCGCGGCGGCGCTGGAAAAAGCCGGCAAAGCGGGAGACCTGGCCACGATCACGGCCCGGCTCCCGGAAGTGGCACCGCAGTTTGCCGCGCTGCAGGAGGCGCTGAAGGATGAGACGCAACGAAGCAGTTGAACCACAAAGAATGCAAAGAACGCAAAGTAGCAGCCGTCGGCAGGAGTCGCTGACTCGGGAACGTGCGACCCCCAAAAAAAGCCCGGAGATTTGCGCCTCCTGCCGTCGGCGGCGACGACCGGGAGTGGTCCGGCGGTGCCCCGAGGGCGCGCCCAACCGCACCGATTTATCTCGTTGGGAGCGCGCCCGGAAGCTAGAGTAATGCGGTTATTGCTGAAGACTTAAGGCCCATGCCACGTTTAATATTGCGCCGATCGCGCTCGTTCATCTTC
>CAIKLQ010000594.1 GCA_903828255.1 uncultured Verrucomicrobiota bacterium | reverse complement strand
ATTCCGACCCTAATCTTCATTGTGGTTCTCCGGTGGTTGAGGGTTGGCGTTTGAGTTTGCTAACACACCTCAAGCTATTCCCCCGCCTGCCGGATAACCACATTTCGTTCAAGCGCCAGCTCACGCTTAATGCTCTACAGTCCTCACTTGTGACACTCCGGAAAGGGGTCACCCATTAGCGTGAGCGATCCTCACTTTTAACACTCCGTTCGTGTCGCAAAGACGCGGTCCAACTCGACCGTGAAGCCCGGCACCGCCGCGCTGGCCAGCGTTACGCCCGGCCCGTGGACGGCAAACTGCCCGCCCTGCGGCTGGCGGTGGACTTCGATCTGTTTCTCTGGTCCCAGCACCGGCCAACATTCCTTCGCGGCGGTCATGGTCGGGCTTCTCCTCGCTTGCCGCGTGAGGCGGGCAGTTCCTTGGGTTTGGGCATGGCGGACTCGAGGCGCAGCAGCAGTTTCTCACGCTCCGAGGCTTCGAGTTCACGGGCATGACGTTGTTCGACCGCCAACAGCTTGATCGCTTCCTCCACGTCCCGCAGGCGGTCTTCCAAGCGTCGAATGGTGACACGGTTTTCCTACAGTTCGCGAGTCATGTTAAGCACCGCGAACAGCCAATCGGCCAGCGTCTTCCACATGGTCACGCTCCCCGTAAAATGGCGCGCACTTCGGCAAGGATGCTGGGGTGTGTGGCACGTCGTTGCTCCGCGCGGCGGCGATCCGCGGCCAATTGCCGCAAGATGCGCTGCGTCTCCGTCAGGTAGCTCCGGGCCCGCGCCTTGTGCTGTTCTTCCTGGTTTGTCAGGACGGCTGTCTTGCTCATGGCGGAACTCTAAGCCGGCGGGATGTACACTTCAACGCTCAATTCAGCGGTTTCTGGGCCTGCGCCTGGCTCCCGTGCTGGAGGTCATCCCGCAAAGAGGCGGTCCAACTCAACCGTGAGGCCCGGCACCGCCGCGCTGGTCAGCTTTCCGCCCGGCCCGTGGACGGCGTGCTCGGCAAACTGCCCGTCCTGCGGCTGGCGGTGGACTTCGATCTGGTTCTCCGCAATCTGGAATTTACTTGCCTTCATGATCCGGAGACGGCAACAGCGCCAGGAAGTTGGTTGGCGTGAGGGCGGGAACGGGCGAGCCAACAAAGTCCGCCACATTGCGCGTCACGATATGATCGCAGCCGGCGGCTTCCGCCGATGCCGCCACCACGCAGTCCTCGAAATCGGTCATCGGCAAACCGCGAGCGCGCGTGAGGATCGTTTTGTCCGGGCCGACAATACCGAAATCCGCCAGCAAGCCGTCCACGGCCGTTTGGGCCGTCGGCACATCGGCGAACTTGGCCATGAGGTAGAAGAAAGCGGTGAGCGCATGGCCGGGAAGGAAGGCTTCGTATTCGCCCTCGCGGGCGCGGGCCAGCACTTCTTCGGAATCCTGGTAGAACGGCGTCCGGTTCTGGGCGACATCAAGCAGCACGTTCAAATCCACCATGATTCTCATCGGTGCTTCTCGATCAAGTGTTGGCGATAGGCTTCGCTCGAATCCACATCGGTAGGAACCGTGCCGGTGAACTGGAGGTTGGCGGGATGCGGCGCGCGGCGCGGGGCGGCCCGGAGCGCCGTCACGTAGCGGGCCACCAGTCCCGAAAGGGTCATGCGGTGTTCGGCGGCGTACGCCTCCAGGAAGGCAATGTCTTCGCCGGGCAATTGCACTTTTAGTTCAGCAGTCGTCATAACGGCTTGAATCTATCGCAAACGGGTCACAAATCGAGTCCTGGCTCCCGACACTCCAGTCATGCCGCAAAAAGGCGATCCAACTCGACCGTGAAGCCCGGAACCGCCGCACTGGTTAGCGCTCCGCCCGGCCCATGAACGGCGTGCTCGGCAAACTGCCCACCCTGCGGCTGGCGGTGGACTTCGATCTGTTTCTCCGGTCCCAGCACCAGCCAACATTCCTTCACGCCGGCACTGGCGTACGCGCGGAGTTTGGCGCGGTCGTAATCGTGGCTGGTCACGCAAATCTCGATCACCAGTTCAGCGGTGCGGGGATGGGAGTGGCGAAAGTCGGCGATTTGGCCAGGCACGACAGAAAGGTCCGGCTCCGGTTCGGAATCCGCGCAGGTGATGGGTTGCTCGGAGCTAACCATCAAACCCTTCGGCACGGCTGCTTGAAGGAGATTGAGCAACACGCGCAGCAGGTAGGCATGAAAGGGAGATTTTGGCATTTTGTGGAAGACCTGCCCATAGAGCAGTTCGGTTTTCTCCGGGATGAGGCCCAACTCACCCAGCGCGTGGTAGGCTTTGACGCCGAGCGGCCAGATTTGCGGGCCACGGACGACTGGTTGTGGTGCTTCAATTAGCGTCATGGAACCAACGATACGCCGGAGAGAGCACCGCTCAAGTTCAATTTTCGGCCGCAGCCTTTTGCGTCACTGCCTGCAAGACTTTGGTGGTGTCGCCAGCCAGCAGCGGGGCAACGGGCAGGCGGAGGCTGGGGAAGCCGCGGCTGTGAAGCTTGGCCGTCGGAATCGGGCTGTTGGCCTGCGACTCCGCTTTGCCCGGGTCGCTGGAGGCTTCCGCTTCCTCCCGGCAAAATCTTGCGCAGGATGGTTTCAATTTCCCCGAAGGGTTGCTGGCAGAAAAATGGCAGGTTAAAGATGGAACTCTTCCATTTTTTACCTGCCAACTTTCTGTCAGCGCTTCGGTTCTGGTGGCAAGGTTGGAATATCCAAGTTGCGATCTCACTTCTCCCAAGCCCCAACCGGACGCGGCGGCCCGGCATAAGGTGCCGCGCCACGGGGTTTCGCGGCGCGCGGTGGCAGCGTGGTCAATTTCTCATCCTGCGACTTCGGCGCTTGGATGAATCCGTAATAACGCCCCATCCAGTAGTCCTCCAGCCAGCCGATCGGGGGCGTGATGCCGTGGCTGTTTTCGCCGCCGTCGTATTGGAGCGCGGAACGGCTGCCCCATTTGGCTTCCGACTCGCGCGGCGAGATGGCGCGTGTGCCGCCGCCGTAGGGCACGTAGCCCCGCTGCGGGGCGAGATCGCTGCGGTGCGAGTTGTGGTAGTTGTGATTCACCAGATCGAGCGACCACTCGCGCAAGTGCCGGGCGGCTTGCGGGAGTTCGCAGTCATTGCCGGTGAACGCGCCATAGACAAAGTTGAAGAACGGCAACTGCTGCATCCGTTGCACCTCCCAACTCCTTTCGAGGCTGCGCAAATAGAGGGAGCGCAGTTCGGGATCGTGGGCGTAAGTGATCAGCGTGTAGTAACACCAGAACGCCAGTTCATCGTCCCATGTCGCGATGCTGTCCGGCGGGAAAGTCATCTTCTGGCGCACGGTGTAGGTGTGGTAACGCCACTTGATCAGTTGATCAAGGCCCGCCTGGTATTTCGTATCGCCGGTCAGGGCGAAGGCAGCCTGCACGTAACTCTGCGCCTCCATGCCGTTCAGCCCGCGCGATTCAAACCCGTAAGGTCGCTGCAAGTATTCCGGGTCCCAACGCCCCCAGCGCGTCGGCTTGCCGTCCATGTCCCGCAGCACCCAACCGCTGTCAATGATGTGCGAAGTGATGTCGGCAATGTGCTTGGCCGCGCGGGCTTTCTCCGCTCCCTTCGCCGCCAAATCATGGAAGAGACTCACCGCAAAGTAGTGGCCATTCACTTCGTCGCTGGAGGTATCACCTTTCCAGAACCAAGCGCCGTCCTTGGTCGGATACCATTTGGCCGGCAACCCGCCCGAGCCGCGCGTGGATCGCTCGCCTTTGTCGCCCGTCACCGACCAGATGGCCCGCGCAAAAAACCCCGGCTTCCCCGTGATGTCGCCCAGCCAGATCATGGACTTGAACATGTCGAGTGCTTCCTGCCGGGCTTTTTCATCGCCGGTGGCCGCATACTTGAAAGTCGCCGCCGCCAGATAGTGCGCCGTGTTTCCGCCGTCGTTGTCGCTGATCTCCCGCAACCAGCCATCCTTGTCGCCGGACCAGTAAAGCTTGTGGATGAAACCCAACCGCTTGAAACCCCACTCGTCCAGTTCGCGCTCGAAGAACGCCGCTTTCTTCGCCAGCGTGAACGGCTCGTAACGAATGATCCCCAACCCGCCATCCGTCGCGATGTAAACCACGCGCTTCCGGACCGCGATGTCTCGCACGTAATCGCCGGGCAACCAGTGTTGCGCGCCGAAGTAATGATACTCGTCCTCCGTCTTGCGAATCGCGCCGCGAGAAGTGCCGATCCACACGTCGCCGTCAAATCCCTCTGCGAGACAGGTCGTGTCCTCGCATGGCAAGCCATCGGCACCGCGCAACGCCGTCAGCGCCATCCCGCGCAACACGCCCACGCCGCGATCCGTGGCCACATAGATCCGACTGCCCAGTGACAGCAGATCGCGCGTAACCGGCGACGGCAGCGCACCCCAATCCACCGGGTCCGCCACGAAAGTTTTCCCTTCCAGCAATGCCAATCCGCCCGGACGCAGCAGGTAAAGCGTCCCGCTGTAAGACGCGATTCGTTCCACCGGCCCGATCTGGATCGGGTCGGGCAAAACCTGACTGAAATCTTCCGCAATCAAGGTCGTGTCGGTGGTCAACCAGCCTCCGGCGGGCCGGATGTTCACAAACTTCCCGCCCGCAAAGTGGAAAATACTGTCGCGCGTGGCGACATACACCTGACCCAGATGGACGCAAGCATCGGTGAAGGGGCGTTCGTCAATGTGCTCCCAAGCGTTCCTCGCGAAACGAAAAGTTCCTTTCTCCGCCGCCGCCCACACCGCGCCCGCCAGCGACCGCAACCGGGCAATTCCCGTCGGAGCGCCCGGCGCATCCGTCAGCGCGCCCTCGCGCAGAACCTTGAGCGTTCCGCCCACGACGACATAAACCGAGTCCTGGAAAACCGCGATCGCTGTGGCTGGCTTGTCCGTGACAATCTTCTCACCGAT
>CAIKLQ010000593.1 GCA_903828255.1 uncultured Verrucomicrobiota bacterium | reverse complement strand
ATTCCGACCCTAATCTTCATTGTGGTTCTCCGGTGGTTGAGGGTTGGCGTTTGAGTTTGCTAACACACCTCAAGCTATTCCCCCGCCTGCCGGATAACCACATTTCGTTCAAGCGCCAGCTCACGCTTAATGCTCTACAGTTCTTGGTATTGACTACTCCCTGTTCGTTAGGCACACTTTGGGTCATGGCCCGCAAGCTACGAGTGGAATATCCCGGTCCACTTCACCGTCACCGGCGTCGCCTCCCGCAATCGGCCCGCGATCTGCACCTTGCCGAGGTCGCCTTTGGCGCGCTTCGCCAGGTCGGCTGCCTGCCACCGCCGCGCCTTCAACTCCTCACGCAGGATTCGCTCCGCCGTGGCCACGTCCGTTTCCAACCTTTCGTCCCCGTAGTGCTCCGCGCCCCGCCGCGCGGTTGGGGATGGGCACGGCGGGTTATGTGAACAACCGATTGTATCGGTGCGCAAGGGAATGCTGGCATGAGAGCGCAAGAGTGAACAATACCAAGAACCGACCCGAATGGCCCTTAGATAAGCCGGAAATCTATGCAAACGAGCAACTTGCAAAGAGGTCAAGTTTGCTCGGATTGTGGGCGATTCCGGCGGGAAACCGCACCGGCACCAAGCGAATTCCGCGATATTGCAGGAGATTTTCGGCCCCGCCTTGAAGAGCGCGCCACGACCCCGAAATTGCCAATGGAAACAGGTCTTTTTTGCTGGGCCTTAACTAAGGGCCTTTCAGAACCGACCCCTAAAAAACCGCCGCAACCCTGCGACCCTGTTCCCCCGACCGCCCGGCTCAGGATTTCCACGACGCCCTCGCTCCCTGCAATTGGTTCTTGGGCTGCCAAGGGCAACGAGGCCGACCTGGCCGGTTTGACGAAAATGTTTCCGCGCCAGCGAAATTTCCTCTTGACCACGGTGATAAGCCTGCTAAAAACGATCCTGGCCGAGAGCAAGACCAAGTAATCCCTGCAAACCCCCGGTCGTTGCCTCCACGCGAACGACCGAAATGGCAGGGAAGACGTGCGTATGGATGGAAATCTTATGAGAACCAGCCCATTCAAGGAGAATGGACGACCAAACCGCTTTCAACGTCAGTTCTCAACAACCCCGGTGAACAACCAACCCCCAGCAGCTAAAATGAAAACCAAATGGAACAACATGAAAACCTGCACCCCTAGATCATTCCGCCACCGCGTCCGCCTCTCCCTGATCGTTTTGGCGGGACTGGCGCTGGCGGTTTCCGGCCTCGCGCAAACCACCAACGTCTGGACGGACAACTTTGAAAGCCCCAGCGTCTGGAGCAGTTGGAGCGTGGACAACGGAGTCTGGGAAATCGGTAACCCTGCCACCGGCCCAGCTACCAACAGCGCCGGCTACCGCACCCACGAAGGTACGAATTGTGCCGCCACCATTCTGGCCGGCAATTATCCCGCCGGCACCAGTTCCCGGCTTATCCGCAGCCTGCCATTTGTGGTGCCCGCCGCGAACCAGAATCCGCGCCTCCAATTCTGGCACTGGTATCAATTCAGCGGCAACAGTTACGGCGTGGTTCAGATCAAATACGGCACAAACAACTGGGCCGATCTCTCGCCGCGTTATTACAACACAGGCAGCCGCGTCTGGACGCGCCCGGTTGTGGACTTGAAAGCTTACGCTGGCAAAGCTGTCCAGATCGCATTCCAAATCGCTGCTGATGCCTATGTCGCAGACGGTTGGTGCGTGGATGAAGTTCGCTTTGTTGCGGGGGCAGTGCAGACCTTGACCGCAAATGTGCCAGAAGGTTTTGAAATAGGCCTCGGCGACTGGTCTGCCAACACTGGCACTTGGGAAGTGGGCGTGGCAACCTACGGGCCACCCACAAACGCACTCGGACGGCGGGCCTACGCCGGCACCAACTGTGCGACCACCGTGCTGGGTGGCAACTACGACGCCCTGGTTGACTCGCGGCTGATCAGCCCACCGTTCGTTGTGCCTGTGGCGGACCAGTCTCCGCGGTTGCGTTTCTGGCACTGGTTCGTGACACAATTGAACGCCGACCTCTGCCAAGTGCAAATCCGTGAGCCGGGCAGCAACTGGGTGACGCTGGCGACCTATGACTTTATGACCAGCGGGTCCGGCAACTACACTTTGGATGGAATTTGGACGCGGCCATTGCTGGACTTAGCCGCGTATGCGGGCAAAACCGTGGAATTGGCCTTCCGGCTCACCAGCGACGCCTGTTGCGGACAATATGCAGGCTGGTATTTGGACGAGGTGATGGTTGAAACGGGACCTCGCGTCGTGACCTGGCCCGAAGGGTTTGAAGGCGGCTGGGGTGGGTGGTATGCCGATAATGGCCAATGGGAGGTGGGGGTGCCAACCTACGGGCCACCCACAAACGCACTGGGACGGCGGGCCTACGCGGGAACCAACTGCGCCGCCACTGTGCTGAGTGGCAACTACGGCACCTATGCCGACTCGCGGCTCATCAGCCCGCCTTTCCGGATACCAAGCCTTGGCGAACACCCCATGCTGCGTTTCTGGCATTGGTTCCTAACACAACAAAACGTCGATTGGCTTTATGTCGAGGTACGGGAAGTGGGATCAACCACCTGGTCCAGCCTGGCCACCTATACCGGGTCGAGCGGAGTATGGACATCGCCTGCATTGGATCTGTCGCCATACGCTGGGACTACAGTTGAACTAGCTTTCCGGATAATAAGCGACCCATGCTGTACTCAATATGCAGGGTGGTACATTGATGAGATTGTGGTCACTTCCGTCTCCCCTCCGACCGGTATCGTCGAGTTCACGGATGCGCGATATTTCGTGAACGAAGGGGAAACCACTGCCACCATCAGCATGGAGCGCAAGTATGGCGGGGCGGGGGCGGTGGACGTGACCTTCGTTGCGACCGATGGCACGGGAATAGGTGGCGTAGACTTCGACAGCGTAGTGGATACGCTCAGTTGGGCGGATGGCGAGCAAGGCGTGAAGACAGACATCGTTCCGATCCATCAAAACGGCTCGGTTCGAGGCAACAAAACCGTGACATTGCAATTGCTGGTGCCGGGATCGGTTGCCTCATCCGTGGCGCGGGAGAACTCCACACTGGTCATCCTGGACAACTGTCTTCCGCCGCTGACTACGACCACGAATATCGCCTATCTGCGTTCGCTGATGGACACCACGAGCTATGCGCCCACGAACACCATGTGGCTATTCACGGTGGACGGCACCGTCACCACGTACACGAACCTGAGTTCCGCGCCAGCGGATGAATTGTTCTTCATGCAGGACAACACCAGCGGCATCGCGGTCTTGTTCCGAAACGGCACTAACCAATTCATGCCACAATCGGGCGACCGAGTGCAGGTGACGGCAGCGTTGACAAACATCAACGGCCTGCTGGCGCTTGCGCCGGATTACAACAACCTTACGAACGTGGTCTGGCGCTTGAGCGCCAGCAATTCCCTGCCCACACCAGCGGCTTTGGATTTCGCGACGCGGACCAACGTATCGGTGACGGAGGCAACGGAGGCGCGCTACATGGTTGCGACCAATGTGTGGGTGAGCCAGTCCGGCGGAGCTTACTTCCCCACGGTGTTGTCGAACATCCTTGTGACGAATGTGGCCGGCCGGACCTTCGACCTGACGATTCATCCCAATTTGACGATCGCCGGCAAGGCCAAACCGATCGGCCCGGTGAACATTCTCGGCGTGCTCACGCAGAACGACCCCACCTCGCCCTACACGACGAATTACTCTCTGCTGCCAATGGAAATCCAGGGCGGCGATATGGGCGTGATCCAGTTCACGGTCAACAGTATCAAGGTGGTGGAGTCGGCGCCCTTGATTACGCTTTCGGTGACCCGCACGATCGCGAGCAATGGTCCGGTCAGTGTCACTTTCGGCGCCGTCCACGGCTCGGCGGTTGCGGGGACGGATTTTGTGGCCACCAACGGGACGCTTTCCTGGGTGGACGGTGAAACCGTGACCAAGAGTTTCACCGTGCAACTGTTGAATGACAGCGTCGAAGAACCGGACAAGGTGTTCACGGTGGGGTTGACTGGAATCGCTCTGGGCAGCAATGCCACGGTGCAGGTGACGATTGTAAATGATGACTTCGTGGCACGCCCGCCGTACCAGGCCGTCGCCCAAGGGGCGACGGTTTCTCTGAACATTACTCCCACGGCGAACTCCACGTTCTACCAGTGGTGGAAAGATGGCGCGGTCAAACCCAACGCCACCAACGCGACGCTGACGCTGAGCAACGTTCAGTTGAGCGACCAAACCAACTATTGGGCGGTGGTGACGACAACCGCCGGCGTGGTCATCAGTTCGGTGGCGCAGGTGATCATCGCCGTCCCGGCAGGCATTACGACGCAGCCGGTCAGTCAAACGGTTCAGGCCGGCAGTTCGGTGACTTTTACGGTCGGAGTTTTCGGCACGCCGCCGTTCAGCTACCAATGGTTACGTAATGGCACGGCCCTGGGAGGCGGGACCAATTCCAGTTTCGTGATGGGGAGCGCACAAACGTCGGACTCTGGCGGTTACAGTGTGATGGTGAACAACGCCGCCAACGTGCCTACGAACAGCGCGGTCGCCACGCTGGCGGTATTCGGCGGGGGCTTCGTGCCGAGAGGCGCAGGTGTGGGGGATTACACCGTCTCCAACGGATGTTATGTCGCTTGGGGATCGGGTGAGGATATTGAAGGCACAGAAGACCGGTTCTTCTTCCTTAACACCGAATGGTCGGGGGATGGCGAAGTCATCACCCAGATGTCCGGCTTGATGCCAGACAATCCGTTGTCGGAAGCCGGCGTCATGCTGCGTGATGGCTTTGCCGGCGGAGACCGGCATGTGTTTCTGGCGCTCAACGCGCAGAACCAGGCCATCTTCCGTCGACGGGCGGTGGCCAATTACTCAAGCGTTCAAAACGTCGCGGTGGTGACCAACGTGGCTTGGCTGCGGCTCGCGCGTATGGGCGACACGTTCACCGGCCATTACTCGACCAACGGATTCAACTGGGTTCTCCTTTGGTGGACCACAGTCCCGAACATGCCGACGAACCTGATGGCCGGGTTGGCCGTGACGGCGCATCGGAACACGGGCCTTGCGACAAATGTGTTCTGCAACGTAAGCGTCGGTGGGTTGCTGCCGCTTTCCGGACCGTGGCCCTCAGTGCAGCCGCGAGTACTGTTGGGTGGTGAACCAGACGCTTATCCGCGGCTGTCCAGCCTGGGTGGCTTCAAGGTGTTGATCGGCGGGAGCGTGGGGGACCGTTACCAAATCAGGTCCTCGGCCAGTGCTGCGCTGCCTTGGTCAGCCTGGAGCGTGCTGGGCACGGCGACCAATCAATACGGCGTGGTGGCGTTCCTTGATCCTTCAGCGTTGGGCAAAGGAATGCAGTTCTACCGCGCGCAAAAACTCACTCCGTAACGCCGACGGATTCGGGAGGCGCTACCATCCGCCGTATCATCCCGAACTCAATCCGCAAGAACGGTTTTGGCGCCGGTTGCGCTATGAAGAAACCACCAATCATTATTATGCGAGCGCGGAGGATTGGGAGCGCGGGGTGT
>CAIKLQ010000592.1 GCA_903828255.1 uncultured Verrucomicrobiota bacterium | reverse complement strand
CCGCGTCCAAACCTTGACTCCTGTCGGACACCCCATTAAGACTCCCGCCGAGCGTCGCTTCGCTCCGACAACTGTCCGACAGCCCCGGAATGGTGTCCGATATGAATTGGAACAGGTGTCCGACAGCATCGGAATCCGCACCAAGGTTTCTTTATCGGTTCGGGGGTGGTCGAGGCGGGCTGCAAGACGGTCAACCGCATCGAGGCATACAGCCTGGGTGAAGCCCTCCGCATCGCCGCCGCAGGCCTTTTGGACATGGAAGTGGACGACCTCCACTTGCTCGTCATTGGTCACACGGGAGACGATAAGGTGGACCTGATTATTTATGATCCGATGCCCGGCGGCTCCGGTCTCTTGCAGCAACTTTTGTCGAACTGGCCGGCGGTCGTGGTTGAAGCGCAGGCGATTTGTCAAAACTGCGAAGGGCAGTGTGCCTCCTCGTGCATCGACTGTCTCCAGACGTTTCGCGACGCCTTCTATCATCAACACCTTGACCGCCACGTTGCGCTGGCCGTGTTGGCGCAATGTGTCGGCAACTTGGCGGAGGAGAACCCGATACCTCCCAACCAACCCACTCCGGCGTCCTCCGGCCCCAAGGAGTTGCCGGTCAACGAGGCCGAAGATCTGTTGCTTTTTTACATGCTCGCGGCCGGTCTCGCCCAACCTGAGTGCCAGAAGCACATTCCCCGTCCGCGTCCCTACCTAAGCACCACGCCAGATTTCTTTTACCCCGATGAGCAGACAACTGGCATCTGCATTTATCTGGACGGATTGAGTGCGCACATCCATGGCAATCCGGCGACCAAGCAACGTGACACGGAGATTCGCAACCAGCTCGAAGCCGAGGGCTACGAAGTGTTCTCCATCACCTACACCAAACTCTTTGATGTGGACGCGGTGCGCATGTTCCTGACCAAGGTGGCCAAATCCCTTGTAGGCCGGGATGCTGCTGCCAAGGTTTCAGCAAACACCGCGTGGTTCCAGGATGCCCGCGCCGAGGCGCTCCGGCAGAAAGCGACGACCTGATGCCAAATCCCCAACACGACGATAGAAAAGAACAGACCATGCCCGCCCCCTCGCCCACTGTCGGCCACCATCATCTCATCGATCAGTAAGCCATGACCATCAGCGAATCATTTCAGTTACTCATCGGCCGGATTCAACCGCTCGAAACCGAACTGCAGGCGGCCCGCCAACATCTTGCCACCATCCGCACCCGACTCGAAACCGAGTTCGAGGTTTCCAAATGTTTCCCCATCGGCAGCTTCGCCCGCGGCACGTCCATCCGGGGCTTCAGCGATACGGATCTGCTGGCCGTCTTTCGAAAAACCGTTTTCACCTGGGGCGACAATCTCATCAATTCCGACACGGCTCTGGAAAAAGTTCGGATGGCATTGGCGGAACGCTATCCCAATAGCGACGTTTACAAGGACGATATCGCCATTGCTGTTTCCTTTTCAGATGGTCGTCATGTGGATGTTGTTCCCGGCGTCTTTGACTCCATGTTTAAGGAGAAGTGGCCGATTTATTTGATTCCCGATGGTTCTGGCACTTGGATGCAAACCAGTCCCAGTCTCTACGACGCATATCTATCTGGCGCAAACACTGAAAGCGGCAGCAAGATGTTATACGTTGCCCAACTGATGAAATTCTGGCGTGAGTGTCGCGAGCCGCGCATTCCACTTTCATCGTTTCACATTGAGATGGTGCTCGCCTCCGAAGAGGTCTGCAAAGGAGTGAAATCATACTCGAACTGCATGTTGGAAATCCTGCGCAGCCTCTCCCGGCGCGAGTGCCGCGCCATGCGTGATCCCTACGGCATTGCCGGCAATATTCCCGCCGTCAAAACGGCCAGCCAGCGTGAGCGGGCGCTCGCCTCGGTTACAAATTCGCGCGACCATGCCGAGAGCGCTGTTTCCGCTGACCGGCGCGGCGACCTCAACGAGGCCCGCCGTCAATGGGACATCGTTTTTAACACCAAATTTCCGTGGTAACTGGCTGCAACATCGCTGCAAAGCAGAATGCCGAGGAGCAAATCAATTTGCTCGCCGCCGCCAGCCGCATTTATGGCCGGGCCAAGCACCTCATGGCCATCCAGTTCGCCCTGACAGTGCCGACCGCCCTGGTGATTGCCGTGCTCATGGCGTGGCAGCCAACGTGGAAAGTCTGGCTAACGTTTATTTCCATCACGGTCGCTTTGCTGGACGCGCTTTGTCTCACGCGCGCGCTAAATCGGTTCAAAAAGCAGGGCGCAGTGGTGCAGCAGATGTTCGATTGCGCCGTGTTTGAATTGCCGTGGCGTCCACTGCGTTGCGGCTCTCGCGTGGATTCCGAGGACATTCTGACGGATGCCCAGGATCATCTGCGGGCCGCCAATACGCGTAGCGGTCTGGTGGACTGGTATCCACCTGATGTAAAAGTGTTGCCTCTGCCTTTTGCCCGGCTCATTTGCCAGCGGGCCAGCCTATGGTGGGATTTACGCCAGCGCGACCGCGTGCGCGGCGCATTCACCGCGATCCTGACCGTGCTGGCGATTGCCATCTTCCTCATCGCGCTCGCACGCGGCGACACGGTGCAGCAGATGATTCTCACCGTGTATGTCCCGCTTGCGCCAGCCGTGCTTTGGATTCTGCGCGAAATTCTGGCTCAACGCGACGCGATCCAGGCGGACGAGCGCGGTCTCGCAACCGTCGAGGCCCTTTGGAAACAGGCGTTGGAAAAGCGGCTCGATCCTGCCGAGGCGCTGAATCAAAGCCTGCTAGTGCAGGATGCCTTATTCGACAACCGTTCGCGCAGTCCTCTGGTTTTTGATTGGATTTACCGCCTCCTCCGGCAGCGGAAGGAGCAGCAGATGAAATTCAAGGCCGAGGAATTGGTTCAGGCAGCCCTACAAACCCTCCAACCCGCCCTGACCACCGCGTCATGAATCACCACTAAACTTAACCCAGTTCTATCATGCCAATCTTCTACCGAAAAGCCATTGAAGCTGCGATTCATCCGGCTCGTGCTGATTGGTTGACGGAGGCGCACCTCATGGATTGGAATGGTTTGGCTGCGGCATTGAGTCGCCTCACGCCCGAGCAACGCTGTGATGCCATCTATCTCGACTGGTTGCTGCAACTCAACAGCCCGGCTCGCTTCAGATCGCGATTTTGAGTTTCTTAGCCAGCCCGAAGTTGCCGGCCAGCAAGAGCGCCTAGCCCGCGATCTGATTGAGAAATTCTACCAATGGCAAGCAACGGCAATTACCCCAACGGCCACAACGGGGCTGGGACATCTCAGCACTGCCTCCAGTTTAACGAAACGGCCCGATTGGCTATTGGGCCTGGGTCCGCAGAAGACCAGAAGCCTTCGTGATCTCATTGTCCCAACTTCAGCTACCCCGCAAACGACAGCCGCGCGTCGTTTGCAGGCCATGTTGCTTGCCCAAGCCAAGTGGGACGGTGAGGATCTGCCTGCATCTTTGGTTGATGTTCCCCCCTTGGCTGAGGCTTGTATCCAACCCAACAAACTCGAGGTGGATACAATTGCGGGCACGCTCACGCCTTTGGAATACGAGCAACTCCCATCCGAAGCAGCGGCGTTAGCCGACATCCAAGCACTTGTTCAGGCGAGTGGGTGTCAGCTTCTAGGCAGTCCCAAGGAATTGAATCTCAAATGGCGTTATGAGGGGGATATTGTTGCCAGGCTGGATGATGCCCTTTTCGCGATTGAATCAGACCGAATCATCGTCCATCGCTTTCGGCCTCCGGCGGATGAGGAACAATGTAAGCGCGTGCTCGCCGTGTTTGAAACCAACACGACCGTCTCCCCAGATTATGAGGCGGAAAAGGTTCAGTCGCCGTTCCTCTGCTACCAGAAACATCGCGAAACCATTCGCCAAACGCTCCTTAAGGAATTGGTTGCCAAGGTTGGCTATGAGAAGCACCACATCCTTCGGGAACTTTTGCAGAACGCTGAGAGCGCCTATGCCAGCAAACTTAATCCACCCGATGACGCGTGGTTTGAATTCAACATCGTCGCGGCCCCTGTCGCCGGAAAGCGGAAGGTGGTTGCCCGCCATGCCGGCAGAGCCTTTAACGAGCCGGATATTGCCGGACATACACGGGATGACGTGGGCCGCATCTGGCGGCTGGCGGCTGAAAGTGAACGCACCGCAGATGAAGTGGGCCGATTCAACCGCGGCTTTAAGACATTGTTCACGGTTGCGGCAAATGGATCGGTGCACATCCGCAGCGGCGATTATGATTTCGAAGTCATTGATTTGCTCATGCTGAAGCCGGCCGATCCGCAGCCCAATCCGGCCAAATACTCACCGCTGACAGAGTTTGTATTTGAAGCGGAATACCAACATGCGTTGGACATGCTCCGGCTCGAGGCCACGCCCAATCTTAATTCGCCTCTTCGAGTTGTCAGCGCTGCCACCTTCGTTTTCCTCGCCCACCTGCAACGTATAAGCGTGAAGTTCGAACAGCATGTTTGGCAATGGCGCATCGCTCGAACCGATGATCTGCAGGGTTGGAAAAAAATCACCATCTCCAAAGATGGAACTGCATCTCCCGAACATTTCTTCGTCTTCTCAAGTGCGGTTACGCCTCCCGCTCCCAACGATTCCCGCCGTCGTTTTGCCGCTGCCGTTCGTCTTGATGCGAAGGATTTGCCGGCGCTTCTCGATAAAACTTGGCGCAAATTTCATCTGACCTTTGAAACCGAGCATGATTTCCCGCTCGATTTTCTGGTGAACGGCGATTTTGACGCTGACCAAGGCCGCGTCGCTTTGCGCAACATTGCTCGCAGTGGGTTGGTGGAACTGGCTTACGATGCTGTTATTCAACGGGCAGAAGCGGAAATTCGCAAAAATCCGACATCCGCCGTTTGGCTCGCATGGGCTCGCGTGCTGCACTTAAAGGACGCCCCCACCGAACTGAATGCCATGAGTGAACTCCGCCGCCACGCCGATAAAGCAGCCGCACGGCTCAGTTCCATCGTTCCCCATGCGGGCGGTCTGGTTGCTGCATCCTCGTTGGAATTTCCCAGCGTGCTCTTTCGTCGCCTCGGTAGTGTTTTTGGCCAACGCTGGCATTTTAATCAGACAATTTGGATTGATGCGGACATTGCTGCCGCTTTGCCTGACGGCGCTCAAGATCATGGCCGCGTTTCTTTCCTTGATTGGGTGCTTTTGCAGCAGCCCCAATCACCCATCCTGCGACTTGTCGATGATGATTTAAAATCTGAAACCTATACACGGCTGCGCTTATCCGGGCCGGAGAAAGACGAGTTCGATAAAGCAAAAGTTGCTTTGACCGAAAAACTGCGGCCCACCGTCGTCCCGCCCCCTCCGGAACCGGAAATTCCCGTCGTCGAAGCGTGGTCAGTTGAAAACCTCTGGCATTGGTGGGAAAGACGTAACAAACCCATGTCGGAATACACTCTCGAAGGCACCGAGAATTGGCGCCTTCTGTATGGCAACGACACTGCCGACACCAGCGCGCGTCAGGCACGGCTTAAGGCTGATTTGCTCTCCGCTTCGTCAGCCACTCCGTCCCCGGAAGGACTGCGCGTCTGGTATCGCCTCTTCGGGCTCGCGTGTTTGATGTCTGCGGGGCGGCGCATGTCCGAGATTCGATCTTTCTGGCAAACGGAATTGGAGGTAAACCAGTTTTGGGAACGCACCAGCACAACGACCTTTAGCCAGGGCACTGACGCACTGTTTGCAGAAGTGACGACCCGTGCTTTTACCACCCTGACGGCCAGCGGGGAAAATGCTTACTTCTGGCGCCGCGTGTTCTACGACATTCGCAAAATTCATCGGTTGGTTTGGGAAGACCATTTCCCTGCAACCCTTTTGGACCTTGTGCAGGCTGGTCGCGCCGCCGACCTTCTCAACTTCCTCAAAACAGGCTACCTGCCTGGTCAACAACCATGGGTAGGTGTTTTCGGCCAGAGCGCAGGCGCTCCTTTGTTTTTTGTCATTCGCGAGTTGTGTCGCCTCGGTGTTATCCCTCCCAATCCGGAGGTAAGACGACTTTCCTTCTTCGTATCAACGCCTGCGCGCCGCGCTATGGAGCGCATTGGCTGGATCACGGCAGATGCCAGCAACCGCGTGGATTTTGAGTCGTTGGCATCGTTAAGTGATGCCCTTTACCAGCGGATCGCAGCCGATACTACATACGGACCTCGGCTGCTGCCTTACTATGACATCCCTCTGTTGCATCTAGGACTTGAAGGCTGACCATGAGTTCTCCCCTCAAAACCAATTCGCGGATCATCCATCGCGCCCACCCCGAGTATGGCTTCGGCCTCGTGCGCTATGTCGAAGAAGATGCCTTCGGGGATACCCGTTTGCAGGTGTCTTTCGATCACCTAGATCAGCTTGTCATAGTCGCTCCGAACGAAGTAGAAGTTGTTCAAGACGTCTTGACGGATGCCACGGCTGGTGCGTGGGGCGAGCTTGAAGTTTTCAAACGCAAGTTGGCCGCCGGCTTGATCATCGGCGAAAACAATCTCACCGGCGGATTCACCAAGGCTGCGGTTCAGCCGCTGCCGCATCAGGCGTTCCTGCTCGACAAGGTGCTGGCCGCTGACCGATTCGGACACGTGCTCGCCGATGACGTGGGCCTGGGCAAGACAATCGAGGCTGGCTTGCTGATTACGTGCTTGATGCGCCGGGAGCCGCCACAACGCAGCATGGTTGTCTGCCCGGCCGGACTTGCCCTCCAGTGGAAGGACGAGATGGACGAGCACTTCAACTTGAGCTTCACCATTCTCGGCACCGACTTTCAGGGCAAACTTGAATCAAACTGGCGCACCCAGCCGCTTGTGATCGCACCGATTGACCGCCTGAAGCGGGATGAATACCGGGAACTCCTCGCCCAAGTGGGGGCGTTCGATCTTGTTGTCTGCGACGAAGCCCATCGACTCACGGCTCAACGGCGTTTCCTAAGCCAGAAGCTCGAAAAAACCTCGAACTACCGGTTGTTGGAATTCCTCGTTGCCAGCCGCCTCATCCGCCACGTGGCAAACGCGGACAACACGCCGCGTTCTCCCCGGCTTCTGCTCTTGTCCGCCACACCCCATCAGGGTGACGATGAGCGCTTTCTTTATCTGCTGCATCTTGCCCGGCCGGATTTGTTTAAACCCGGAGAGCAACCCGTGGCTGCACAACTACGGACACCCGCGCTGGTTGAAACGCTCACCCGCACTCCGAAATCGCGCGCAGTGGATTGGGATGGCAAACCTCTTTTCAAGGGCCACACGGCTACGACCCTCGATGTGCGCTGGACCGTGGAAGAAACCGAGGTTTCGCGGTTGTTAACGGAATACATCTTGAAGAGCCTCGACTTCGTTCGCGATTCCGACCGGGGCACTCAACT
>CAIKLQ010000591.1 GCA_903828255.1 uncultured Verrucomicrobiota bacterium | reverse complement strand
TCCCTTGCCATACCCGGTTGTGGTGTGCTACGACGGAGTCATCGGTTTCACAAGGAGGAGCAGAAACATGGTTATTCCCAAACGGCGCATCACCCGGTCCACCGGCGTGACGTTGGAAGTGGCGGTGCTGGATTATTTGCGGGAACTGGCAGAAAAGGACGACCGCGACCGGAGTTATTGCATCAATGAGATTGTGCGCGAACATGCCGCGCGGCAGGGCCGGCCGCTGCCGCCAGCGACCCGGCCCCCTCGTCCGCCGCCGGCCCCTTAGCAGGAGGAAAAAAAGTGATCCACGCAGTGCCCCCCCGTCCCGAGTTTCCCGGCTTCCCGGATTTCCGCGCCAACGTCACCTTTGTGCCGATTCAGTTCTTCACGGTGGTGTTGCCGCATTTTCCGCGCGGAGTGGTGCGGCTCGTCGGTTATGCGTTGCGCAAGGTGCTCGGCTGGGTGGATGAACACGGCAATCCGACGCGGGAGCGGCTACAGTTCACCTACCGCGAGTTGATCGAACAGGCCGGCGTGTCGCGGGAGTCCCTCGCGGAAGCGTTGGAAGAGGCGGTGCGGTTGCGGTGCTTGCGCTGCGTCCAAACACCGGCCCCGGACACGGCGGGGCGGGCCGCGCAGAGCGGCCGTTACGAACTCTGCTGGGACGAAGAGGGCCGCTACACCGACGACCCGGCTGCGTTTCGCGGGTTCTATTTTCCCGAGGCGGTGGTCATCGAGGAGCCATCCGGCGCAGGCCTCCTTCGCCGGCCCAGGGCCGCCCGCAAGAATATCCCCAATGCCTTCTTCGACTTTCTGCTACCGCAAGAGCCCTTGTCGGTGATCCGCGTGGTAGGCGCGCTGTTGTTCTACTCCATCCAATGGGGGCCGGGCGGAGAGCGCCGCATCCCGGTCACGCGCTCCATTACCGACCTCAGCCGGCTCACAAACCTTTCGCGCCAACATGTCCACGCGGCGGTCGCCGCGGCGTGTCAGCGCGGCTACATCGAACAGCAAGATGCCGGGCATTTCGATCCGGCGGCGGGCCAGGCCAGCCGCGCCGCCACTTATGGCATTCGCTGGACAAACCGCGTTTGCGAAACGGGCGCTGGGACGACAGCCCAGGCCTCCCCCACCGCACCGGTCAGAAAAGGTGAACGGGAGGAAACCCTGCCACCGGTCAGAAAAGGTGAACGGTATAAGTATTAAAACAGATCTTAAAACAAATACAGCAGCAGCCACGAACCCCATTGCTGCGGCTGCTAAGGTTTGGGAGCGATTAAAGCAAACGGGGTTTGACGATCTCACGGCACGGCGACTGGTGAACCACTGCGCTCCGGAAGTCATCACCCGCCAGCTCGCCTGGTTGCCGCTGCGCCACAGCACCCGCAACCGGTTGGGACTCTTGCGCCGTGCCATTGAGGAAGATTGGCCCAAGCCGGAAGGTCACGGCGATGACGAGGGGCAGCAACGCGGTCGGCTCTTTGCCAGTCACTACTACGCGGCGTATCATGGCTACGAAGGCGAGGCGAAGACCGAAGCGTTTCCCAAAGACACACTCTCGGCTGCGCAGTTTGTCGAGCGGTTGCTCGCGCTCCGCAACGAACCCAATCTGGTGCCCGAGTGGGGCCGCCAGTTCGGCGGCTTCATTCGGCGGCAGCACCAAGCCGACTCGAAGGCCCGCCCAAATCTCGCACCGGCGATTGTGCTGCACGGCGACGAATTCCTGCGACGCCTGCACAGCAACCGCACGGCCACCACACAAAGCGCCCGCCAAAAGGCCGAGGCGGCTCGCCACGCGGCTCTTTGGCCTGAATACCTCGCCTACCTTGGCCCGGCGGAAACCGCCGCACAGCGGGCCGCCCCGGACCTTTACGCGGCTTTCGTCGCACAACGCGAACGCACACGGCAGACCATGACCGGCGGATTGTTCCAC
>CAIKLQ010000590.1 GCA_903828255.1 uncultured Verrucomicrobiota bacterium | reverse complement strand
GCTTCATTCTGCATTTTGCATTTTACATTCTTCATTCACCCACAAACCGGTAGCCCACGCCGCGGATGGTTTCGAGATATTTCGCCGCCGGGCCGAGCTTTTCGCGCAAGCGCCGCATGTGCGTGTCCACGGTACGGGTATCAATGAAGTTGTCGTATTCCCAGACGTCGCGCAGCAAGACGTCACGCGTCTGGACGCGGCCCGCGCGTTGGGCCAGCAGGGTGATGAGTTTGAACTCGGTGGCCGTCAGGTCCAGTGCCTTGCCTTTCCAGGTGGCCGAGTGGCGCGGAGTGTCGAGCAACAAATCGCCAAAGCGCATCTTCTCACGCTTGGCCGCCGGAGGCTGGCCGCGCTGCAGGAGCTTCTTGATCCGCAGCACCAGTTCGCGCGGGCTGAACGGTTTCGTCACGTAATCATCCGCGCCCAACTCCAGGCCGACGACCCGGTCCACCTCCGCCGCGCGGGCCGTGAGCATGATGATGGGGATGCCCGCTGTGGCTTCCTCGCGCCGCAACCGTTTGCAGACCTCCAACCCGTCCACTTCCGGCAGCATCAAATCCAGCACGATCAGAGCCGGCACCTGGGTCCGGGCGCGCTGCAACGCCTCGTTGCCGTCGGCCGCCGTGACGACGGCAAACCCGGCTTGTTTCAGGTTGAACTCGATGAGTTCCACCGCCTCCGGCTCGTCATCCACCACCAGGATCTTAGGCTTCATGCACGCTGAATAGCACACGGGGCGCAGCCACTCAAACCAAACCCGGAATCGGATCGGTGACGTTTAGGTTACGCGAAGGTGACGAGCAAATGTAACAATTGCGGGCTTGCATCCCGCCAACCCAGAGGCCAAGACTCATCTGCCCTGTTCGGGAATGACTTTGATTCGCGCCGGAAGGGCAACAAAGTTCCAGCTATGAAAACCACATCCAAGAAAATCCTCGCAGCTCAGGCGGCGAGTCTCGCCGTCCAAATCACCCGTCGGGAGGCGGAAGCCGCCACCAGTCGCGCCGACGAAGCCCGGGCGGTGTTCAAGAAAGCCCGCAAGGCTTTCAAGGCGGCTCGCAGAGCCGCCAAACGCGCGGCCAAGAAGGCGAAAGCCGCGGAGAAGAACTTCGCCCCACTCGCCAAGATGCTGAAGGCAGCAAAGGCCGAGTCGGGGCACAAACCCCAAGCCAAAACCACGAAACCTAAAACCAAGTCGGCGGTGAAAGTAAAGCAACGGGCCCGTGCGAAATCCGCGGCTGACCTCCTTTCGCCAACAGCTTCCGCCGGCTCTCCGAATCAGCGCACCGCCTGAACCCGTTATCACTCCGATTTGTTTCCCGTTTGTCACCGGGGGTGGCTTTTCGCCACATCGCTGCATCGCTAACCTTGGATGGGATGAACTGGTTGAGCCGATTCTTGTTTGGGAATTATGATCGAGCGGTTCGCCGCAGGAATGCACGCACCCTCGCCTGGGTGTTGTTGGTTGCGCTCCTCGTCTGTCTGCTAATTGGCGCGTTACTTTATTTGCTGAATCGGCAGGGCCGCATTTAGCGCAGCCGCCGTTGAGCGAGACGGGATCAGTTTGACCCCATCAGGTAGTTCATGAGGGTTGCGTCGCTCGGCGGCACAAGCGCGGCAGCAAGGTGTCGTTCCAATTTCCCAAAGTCCAGCGGCTTCGGGAAGAACTCGCGCGCTCCGGCGTTCCGGGCGGCTTGCGCGATTACGTCGGTGGTGACGGCGCTCATGAGGAACACCGGCGTGTCGCAAGTAGCAGGATGCTGGAGCAGGATCTCACAAAGGGTCAGGCCATCCAAATCGGGCAGCAGCAGGTCCAACAGCACCAGGTCCGGCGCTTCGCTGCGAACCTTGTCCAGCGCCTCGTCGCCGGACGCCGCGACGATCACTTCGTAATTGAGCAATTGCAGGCGGAAGCGGAGCAACTCGGAAAGATCCGTCTCGTCTTCCACGATCAAAATGCGCTTGGTCATGCGTTGGTTGTATCGCCTCAGCGCGGCAATCCAGAGTCGCGAGTGTGAATTTTGTGTGACACTCAGCCAGCGTGAGCCAACCCCACCCTGGCGTGCCGGCAGATGGCTGCGGTGGGCGCTTGGTCAAATTTGAAAAAAAAGATCCCGTGGCCGTGTTGCCACAGCCACGGGATTATGGATTAAGTCAGGACTCGGTTGGCTACTGCGGCACCGCGCGGTAGAAGCGCTGGGCTTGATTGGCCGGAGTCACGTCGAGGTAAACCATCGAAGTGCTCGTCAGCGTGAGCGAGCCGAGCGTGGTCCACACCGGCGTGCCAGCCAGGTCGGTGGTGTATTGAATCGTGTAGGTCGAGCCCACCGGGCCGTTAACGGTGAGGCCGGCGAAGCCGGCGGAGAGGGCGACCGTGGTCGTGCTCAGCGTCGCGGTGCTGGACACCTGCGAGCCGCCGGCGTTACCCACCACGGCGTAGTAATTGCCAACGGTGGACGGGCCGATGTTGGAAACGGTCAACGTGGAGCCGGTGGCACCGGCAATCGCCACGCCGTTCAGGAACCACTGGACCGAGGATCCGCTTGGTGCCGTAACCGCGAAGGAGGCACTCCCCCCGGCGTTAACACCCCGACTGATCGGCTGGCCGGTGATGAGGTTCGTGTCGGTTGCAGAACCAGTGGTTTGCATCAGGAGCAATTGGCCGCCTTCGACGAGTTCGGTATCGGCGAGGTGGTTGGTGTGAACCTGAACCACGAGCAGATACTTGCCCGCGCCGAGGATGCCGCTCATGTCAATGACGCCAGAGACCTCTTCATCCTGGGTGAGGAAGTTGGCGCCACCGGTGAGGAACAGGTTGCTCTTCACCTGACCCAACGGGACGAACGCATCCGTGGCCGGGTAGTACTTCGAGATGCGGGAGAGGCGGGCGTTGTTGCCCGGATCTTCGTTCTCGATGACTTTGCCGCTGGCGTCCACGCAGAGGTTATCCATCATGAACTGGCCTTCATTGCCGTCGAGCATCATGTCAATCACACCACCAAGTTCCGGGTTGGCGATGTCGGTGAAACGCAGACGCCAGAGGCGGCTGGGCAACACGGGGCTGGCCGTGGTGTTGAAGTAGAAGTCGTTCGGGTGGGTCGGATCCCACGCCCCGTCTTCCACGCGCATGAACGCCGTCACTCCGTTGGTGTTGCCAACCGCTTCGAGGCGGTCCGAACCCACGGCGACCAGGTTTTCCAGGGCGCTCAGATTGACGAGTGAGAAGTTGCGGGTGACCGGCGTCGTGCCCGCGACTTCTACGGACAGGCCGCTGACCGCGACGCCGTAAAGGCTGCCGTTGACGAGGCCGGCTTTGGCCACTTCGAGGCCGGTATTGGTTTTGGTCCCGATCCAGAAATAGACCTGGGAATCGGCGGTCGTATCATCGTCCAG
>CAIKLQ010000589.1 GCA_903828255.1 uncultured Verrucomicrobiota bacterium | reverse complement strand
GCGTTTCAACCCGTTGGAATTCGGGTGCCAGCTTCAACCGGAAGAACGCCTGCGAAGCTGCGCCGAGCGGGGGGCTCCATTGCGGGACTGAATTTGTCGCGCTGACCGTTGCCAAGTCACTCCAACCGCTGAAGTCAGTAATCCCCTACACCGGGTATGCTGGGCCTGGTCGCGATCTCCGCTTTTCAGTTGCCCATCGGTTGGGGTGGGGACGGCTCGTCCCCAGCCCGAGAAAAAGCTCCGTCGGGGTCCGCGCGCGAAGTATAACAAGCGGCGCCCGAATCCGCCCCCTACTCCTTAATCGCCGCCGCCTTCACGAGTTCCGCCACGAGTTCCGCCGGCTGCCACTTGTTTTCCGGGATGATTTTTCGCACCCGCCCGCGCGCGTCCACGACGACCGTGCGCAAATTGTGGCTGATGCCCTCGCTATTCGGCTCGCGCGTGAAGACCTCGCCCACCTGTTCGGCGATGGCGGTGATGTCCACGAGATTGCCAGTGAGAAAACTCCAGTGGCGCGGGTCGTGGCGCACGCCAGCAGCATAGGCTTTGAGGCGCCTGGGCGTGTCCCACTCGGGGTCGAAGGAAATCGTGAGGAGCTGCCAGTTCGTCGGGGCGGCCGGCGTCTTGAGCAGCAAGTCCTGAACTTCGCGAAAGTTGTTCGACATGAGCGGGCAAAAGGTTGGATACGGACAGCGGGTGAAGATAAACGTGAAGGCCAGCGCCTGGCCGCGGAACTGGGCCAGGTTCACCGGTTGGCCGAGTTGATTCGTGAAGCGATAATCCGGCAGCGGATCGCCGATGTTCAGCGGCTCAACGTCCCGCACGAACCGGAACGGGCCGGTCATGGGCACTGGGTTCTTGGGAAGTGCACTGACGCTGACTTTCTTGAGCAGGTCAATCCAACCTTCCTTCTCGGTGACCGTCAGACGAAAGACGATCCCGTCGCCCGCTACCAAGCCCGCCAGTTCGTTCGTATCTTTTACGTCGAACGGCATCGACATGGCGGGCATGTAGTCTGGGATGGCCTCGTGCTTGATGCGGACGCTCTTTTCAGCCGGCAGCAATTCGAGGATCGTGCCTGCGACTTGGAAGACTTGTTGCGTGGGCGACGCGGCGGGCGCAGGCGGCGCAGGGTGCGGATTGTTTTTGCCGCAAGACACACTGAGCGCGGTCAACCCGAGGATGAAAATGAAAGCGGAACGCTGCATGACGCGGCCAACTTGCCCGAAAGCGCGCCAGCTTGGCAAGCGGGCGGAAAGCGGTGGAGGCGAAGGGCGAGGGTAGCAGGCCTTCCCAAGTCTCCGGGAGCGCCCGTCCCTCGTAGCACTGCGAAGGGTGGACACTGCGAAAGGTGGACAGGTTGCTTAACCCGCTGCCGCTCGCAGGTGTTCGCCGCCCTGGCGGTTTCGCAACTCACCACACCTCCACCGGCCCTTTCGGTACCGGGACGCGGCCGGTTGGCGCGGCGCCGGCCTCTTGCATGAACGAAGCGATCATGGGCGGCGGCCGGAAGCGCGGCAACAATTCGCCCTGGGCGTCGAGGAACTGCGCGCGCCAGCGACGGTAGTTCGCCAGAATCTCGTGGAACTGTGCCCGGTTGGAGACGTGGACAACCTGTTTGTTGAACTCGTTGGCCGGGCCGAAGCGGCGGGAGTATTGCGGCGCGATTTTGCGGAACATGCGGCAGCCCAGCTCCTCGCCAAAAATCTCCATCATCAATTCAAAATGCCGGCACATCACGCGCACGCGCTCGTCGAAGGAGGGTTCGGGGAGGAGGGCGGCAGCAGACACCCCGGAGCAAGCGGCGTGCGAGGTGACTTCCCTCTCCCCTTCGGAAGGGGAGAGGGCCAGAGTGAGGGGACGCCCGGGAGACTGCTGGCTGGCCACGGTTTCCCCCTCACCCCATCCCTCCCCCCCTCCGCGGGGGAGAGGGAGAACCGCTCGGCTGCTGCTGATCTTCAGATACTGCACAGTGCGTTTGAAAATCCACGGATCGTAAAACGCCCCGCGCCCGATGCTCACGCCGGCGCAACCGGTTTCGTCGAGCATTCGTTTCGCCGCCTCGGGCGTGGTCACGTCGCCGTTGCCGATGACCGGAATGGTTTTCACCGCCTGCACCACGGCGCGGATGCCGGCGAGGTTCACCGTGCCGCCAAAGCCCTGGGCGCGCGTGCGTCCGTGGACGAAAATCGCCGCCACGCCCACGGCTTCGAGCGCGCGGGCGAGATCGGGCGCGGTGAGATTCTCGTCGTCCCAGCCGAGGCGCATCTTGGCGGTGACGGGAATCTTCACGGCGTCCACCATGCCTTTGACGAGCGCGGCGGTCTTGTCGAGTTCGGTCATCATGGCCGAGCCGCCGCCGACCTGGCAGACCTTCCGCACCGGACAGCCCATGTTGATGTCAATCGAAGCCACTCCGCGCGCTGCGAGGAACTGCGCCGCGTCGCGCATTTCCTCCGGCACGCTGCCGAAAAGCTGGACCGCCAGCGGCGAATCTTCGGGCCGCGTTTCGATGAGCTTGAACGCCTTCGCGCGTTTTTCGAGCAGCGAGCGGGCGTTGACGAGGTCGGTGGTGCAAAGACCCACGCCGCCGATTTCGCGGAGGACGAGGCGGAACGGCAGGTTGGTGTAACCCGCCAGCGGCGAGAGAAACAGGTTGGACGTCAATTGCAGCGAGCCAAGGCGCATCGGGAAAAGTATAGCCGGCCCGCGCGGGACGGCACGAAAAAGAGGGTTGAGAGAACCAGTTCGCTAACGCTTGCGCAACCGCCAGGCGACGAACGAAGCGCCAAGTGCAAACAACCCGATTGCACTCGGCTCAGGAATCGGCTGGTTGGAGAAAAAAATGTCGTCGAGGAGCGTTTTGGAAAAAGGATTGGAAATAGGCCGTTCTGTAAACCTCAGTTCTCCTGGCAGACCCCTAATTGTGGAAACGTCACAGCCGTAAATCCCATAGTTCGGGAGAGCCTGCAAAAGAAAGAATGGGATCTCCTGTCCGTTAAACGACACAGCCAGGTCATCAACGAACCCTTTGGCTGAGAACCTAAGCGACAGAGCCGTGACTGGAACAAGACTCGTTTGGGCGATTGCAGTGGGGACGGTTGAGGTTAGAGGAGGGAATTGCCCAGCCGCGATCGTCACAGTGTAATTTCCACCAAGTACTGGAAAAGTCGAATTAGCGGTGTTCGAAGTGAGGAGAGAAATGGCTGCCGCACCCCCAGAGACACCATTATAAATCACCAGAGACTCAAGGTTTGTTCCGTTGATATACTGCGTCCAACCAGGTAACGCGTTTGCCATGGGAACAAGCGCAGTTGACGAAGGAGGGTTGAGGACGGGCAGATTAAAGGCCCCTTCAAAATCCAGGTTTTGGAATGTGCCTTGGGCTCGCGCTAGATACTCCATAGACAAGAGCAATCCACAGAAGATTGAGAGCATAGGTGCTTTCATAATCAGTTAATTCATTTCATTTGGTGACGAACGGCTCCTACAACAACTTGGAGAATTGCTTCACGGCCCCGCAATGCAATAGAGATGTTGCTGGCCGCGGATGAACAGTTCCTTGCCAGCGAGCGCAATTGAGGCATCCGTCCGGTCGTCGAGCTTGTTCGTGGCGAGAATTTCGAGCTTCGGCCCAGTCTTGAGCACGAGACATTTGCCGTCGCGGCTGAGGACATAGACGCGGCCTTTCGCCGCAACCGGCGAGGCATAGATTTCATTCACGCCTTCCAGCCGTTCGGCGGCGAAATGCGGCTTGCCGCTCTGCGTGTCGAAGCAGGAAAGGATGCCCGTGTTGACCTTGACGACGTAAAGCAAATCACCCACGAGCAGCGGCGACGGCACGTATGGCGTGTCCTTGTCGTAGCTCCAGCGGATCGCATCCGTGCCGGCCAGATCGCCGCTGCGGCCGAGCTTGATGGCGAAGAGCGCCGCCCCGCGAAAACCGCTGGTGCAATACACCGTGTCCGCGTCGGCGACCGGGCTGGGGATGGCGTTGGCGGTCTGGCCGGCGCAGGACCAAAGCTCCTTGCCGGTGGCGAAATCGTAACTGCGCACCTTGCCGGTGGCGTTCACGACGACCTGGAGTTTCTTGTCATGCTCGATCACCAGCGGCGTGGACCAGCCAGTGCCCTCGCTGCGCGGCGTTTTCCAAAGTTCCTTGCCGTCACGCTTGTCGAACGCGGCGATGAAGTCGTTGTCGGTTTCGTCATCCCAGTTCACGATCACCGTGTCGCCGTGGAGCACGGGCGACGCGCCTTCGCCGAAAGTCATCTTCGTCCGCATCTGGCCGAAGTCTTTGGACCATTTGAGATTTCCGTCCAGGTCGTAGCAATGCAGTCCGCGCGAACCGAAGAACGCCAGCACGACTTTGCCGTCCGTGATGGGTGAGGCGGAAGCGAATGAATTGTTCTGCTGCCGGCCTTCGTGCGGGACTTCCTCGCGCGCAACTTTTTGCCAGAGCGGCTTGCCCGTATGGCGATCCAAGCACATCACGGTGAACTGGTATTTGTCGGAAGGTTTCTCGCTACGACCGCCGCCGCCGGGGCGCCGCCGCTCGCCACCTGGCCCGGGTGGGTCGCCAGCGGGAGGCGCTCCCGGCGGCGAGTTGGTGGGGCGGGCCTCGGCTTCGGGTGGCTTGACCTCGGCTTTCTTTTCTGGCGCAAGGGCGGTGAGCACGAAAACGCGGTCGCCCCAAATCGCTGGTGTGGAGGAGCCTTCGCCGGGAATCTTCACCTTCCATTTCACGTTTTTCGTTTCGCTCCATTCGAGCGGTGGGTCGGCTTCGGGCGCGACGCCGTTGGCCAGCGGCCCGCGCCACTGGGGCCAGTTGCGCAGCGCGGCGGCGGAATTATCAGCGGCGGCCACTGTGGAAGCGGCGATGACGAGCGCGGAAACCGCGAGGGACACGGAGGTTGTTTTCATAGGATGAACAATTGGTTTTCTGCCCGACAGAGGCTTACGCCCGGCCGGCGCGCAACGCAAGCCGGGACTGGTGCCGATTGGGAGCGCCCGGCTTCCCCCCGGCTTGCTGTCGGCGGGCAAAAGAGGTTTAGTCTCCTCCGCCATGCCTGCGGAAACCATAATCGAATGTGAGAAGCTGACCAAACGCTTCGGGCATTTCACAGCGGTGGATCAGCTTTCGTTTGCCGTCGGCAAAGGCTCGATCTTTGGCTTCCTCGGGCCGAATGGGTCGGGCAAGTCCACGGTGATTCGCATGTTGTGCGGGTTGCTGGAACCGACTGCCGGGCACGGGCGCATCGCGGGCTTCGATGTGGCGCGGCAAACCGAGGAGATCAAGGGAATCATCGGTTACATGTCGCAGAGGTTCTCGCTCTACGATGAATTGACCGCGATGGAGAATCTGCTGTTTTACGGACGGCTTTATGGGTTGAAGGGCGGCGCGCTGAAAGGCCGGATTGAGGAGCTCATTGGCTCGACGCATCTCGCGCCGTATCTGGACCGGCGCGCGGCGTTGCTCTCCGGCGGCTGGCGGCAACGGTTGGCAATGGCGTGCTCCCTCATGCACAAGCCGAGCGTGTTGTTCCTCGATGAGCCGACGGCGGGGATTGATCCGGTGGCGCGGCGCGAGTTGTGGGATTTGTTGTTCGAGTTTTCCGGTCAGGGCATGACCTTGTTCGTGACGACGCATTACATGGACGAGGCGGAGCGGTGTTCGCATGTCGGCTACATTTACATGTCGAAACTTGTGGTGTGCGGCGTGCCCGACGATCTCAAGCAACTGCCGATCGTCAATCCGCCGGATGCGCGCCGGCTGGATGTGACGTGCGATCATGTGACGGTGGGCTTGCAAACCGTGCGGCGGCTGCCCGGCGTGCGCGCGGCGACGGTGTTCGGTCAGTCCATGCACCTGCTCGTGGACAAGGACCTGCCGGAGGAATTTCTCCGCGCCGAGTTGACGAAGGTCGGCATCTCGCAGGCGGATATCCGGCCTATCGCGCCGTCGTTGGAGGATGTGTTTGTGACGCTGACGAATAGCGGGAGTGCAAAATGATGAAGGCAGGTTTTGACAGATTGATGGATGGCAGAATGATGGCGGAACACCGCTTTCATCAGTCTGTCATTCTCTCCGGCAACCACCGTTCTGCCATGCCGCGCTGAATGACCGTTTCCACGGCTTCGCGGCTTCGGCGCAATTGACCCGCCGGGGTTCGGCTCGTATTGTTTCGATGGTCGAATGGTTTTTGATTCCTATGCAACGCGATCCAGCGTGGGTTAAAGCTCGCATTGCCGCGCGCATCCTGATGCGCCGGCAAGCGGGCCGCGTTTCCAAGCGGGACGCGCGCCTGGCGCATCGTCTGGCCCACGATTCCGGCGTGACTGATCGGTTGATTGATCAGGCGTTGGCCTGTCTCTGCGCCGAGCGGAAAGGCGCTTCCTACCATGACCTCCTTCGAGCAACCTTGGCAACCGCAGCTTGACTGGTCCGCGCCCGCAGGTCGGGTGCTCGACCAACTGGTGGAAGCGCTGCCTGCCAACCACCGGTGGGAAATTATCGTCTTCGGTTCCGCACCGCTGCAACTGGGGGTGGACTCGGGGTTTCTAAGCGGCGATGTGGATGTGATCGCCAACGAAGACATCACGAGCCATTGCGAGCGGGCAGGCTTGTTAAAAGGTCAGGCCGCGATCTATGTCGAACCTTGCACCGTGGCAGCGTTCACCGCCAGCCCCGATTGGTTTGTGCGCGCGTTTCGGTGCGAGCGACGGCATGTCATGTTCACTTTGCCGCACCCCATTGACATTCTGGTCTCGAAAATCAAACGCCTCGAAGAAAAGGACCTGCGTGCGTTCCGGCTGGTCCGCGAAAAAACCGGGCATCCGAACGAAGCCGATTTGATTCGGGCCTTGCGGCGCGTCGTGGACATCTTCCGACCTTCGTTTGACGAGGAGAGCGCAGGAAATCCGGCCCACAACACCCAGGTGCTCTGGCGGGAATTGTTCGGCAAGGACATTGATGTGCGCGCGGATGTCATCGCTCCGGCGTTGGCCGAACGCCGGCTGGCTTACGGCGAAATGGCGAAGGGTTTGAAAGCCAAACTATCCGGCATCGAGCCGTCCAGGTGAAGATTCCGCATCCTGACATTTGGCCTATCGCGCCGCCGTTGGAGGATGCTTTTTTAGCGGCGCAGTTTCTTAATCTTTCTCTTAATCTTAACCCTTGGAGTCTGGAGATTAAGATTAAGAGGAGGAGGGCCACCGAATGAAAATCCCCCTGCGCGGTTTCAAAGCGATTTTGCTGAAGGAGTTCACGGTCATCTTCCGCGACCCGACGACGTTGTTCTTCATGTTCTTCCCGCCGTTGCTCCAGATCATCGCGTTTGGTTACGCGCTGGACAACGACGTGAAGCACATGGCGATGGTGGTGCTCAATGAGGATCGCTCGGTGGCGAGCCGGCAACTCGTGGAGAAATTCGTGAACACGCAGACATTCCGCGTCGTGCGCGAGGTGCAGAGCGTGACGGAGATGACGGCGGCGATTCGCGAAGGCAAGGCTTACGTCGGACTGCAAATCCCGCCGGACTTCACGCGCAAACTCAACGGGGGCCGCGGCGCTAAGGTGCAGGTGTTGATTGATGGATCGAGTTCCACCATCGCGTTGCAGGCGCTGCAAACTTCCATGGGGCTGGCCTTGCGCGAGTCGTTGCTGACGACGATGCAGGCGGCGGGGGTGCGCGAGATGCCCATCGAGGTGCGTCCGCAAATCCTCTACAACCCAACCATGAAGAGCGCGAATTTCTTTGTGCCGGGCGTGATGGGGATTGCGCTACAAATCGCCACCGTGTTCGCCACGGCGCTGTCGGTGGTGCGCGAGCGCGAACGAGGCACGCTGGAAAACTTACTGGTGTCGCCGCTTTCGCGTCCGGCGCTGATGCTGGGCAAACTCACGCCGTATCTGTTGATTTCAATGACGATGGCCCTGTGCATTTTCCTGACGGCGCGGTGGCTGTTTGAGATTCCGATCCGGGGCGATCTCGGCGCGCTGTCCCTTGCCACGTTTCTCTACGTGTTCACGTTGCTGAGTCTCGGGTTGCTGATTTCCACGCGCGCCCAGAATCACATGCAGGCTTTCCAGATGACGATTGCTTTGCTGCTGCCGACGGTGTTTTTCTCCGGATTCATTTTCCCGATCGAGACGATGCCCACGTTTTTCCAATGGATCAGCGCACTGATTCCGGCGACGTATTTTATCGAGTTGATGCGGGCGATCATGCTGCGGGGCGCGAGCTTCGCGGATTACTGGCGACACTTCGCGGTCCTGGCGGCGATGGGCTCGGTGCTGTTCGCCCTGTGCGGGCTACGGTTCAAACAAAGGATTGCGTGAAGAACCAGCGGAGAACCTCCAATAACCCGGTCCTGCCTTGTGTGAAACCTCACCAGGAACCGGGTAGTGGCGCGGGCGAATCGTCGTCCGGCTCCGCACGTTCGGCGCGGCTGCGTTTGCGCATCACGGCGGCGGCGGAATCCATCGTGCGGGGTGGGCATCCGTGGGTTTTTGCCGACAGCGTGCGGGAGCAGAATCGCGCGGGCGCAGCAGGGGAGCTGGCGGTGATTTACGATCGCAAGGATGCGTTCCTCGCGGTGGGGTTGTTTGATCCCGAATCGCCGATCCGGGTGCGGGTGTTGCACGCGGGCAAGCCGCAGACGCTCGACGACGCTTGGTGGCGGGCGCGCTTGGACGCGGCGGTGCGGCGGCGGGACGGTTTGTTCGACGAGCGGACGACGGGGTTTCGCCTCATCAATGGTGAGAGCGATGGCTGGCCAGGGCTGGTGCTGGATCGTTATGACTCGACGCTGGTGCTGAAGGTTTACACGGCGGCGTGGCTGCCGAGGTTGGAGGCGATTCGCTCGCTCATTCGGGAGCTGTTGCGGCCGGAAACAGTCGTGCTGAGGATGAGCCGGAATATTCAAGGAGCGGCGTCGGGCGGCGCGCATAGTTGGTGCGATGGGGAGGTCGTGGTTCAGAAACGTGAAGAGCTGGAGCGCGGCGCTCCGGTTGTGTTTCTCGAAAGTGGGTTGCGGTTTGAGGCGGAGGTGGTGCGCGGACAGAAGACCGGTTTCTTTCTGGATCAGCGCGAGAACCGGCGGATCGTGGAATCGCTCGCGCGCGGGCGAACGGTGCTAAACGCGTTCAGTTTTTCCGGCGGATTCTCGCTTTACGCGGCCCGCGGTGGGGCGAAATCGGTGACCGACATTGACCTCAGCAAACACGCTTTGGCGGCGGCGGAGCGGAATTTCAAACTAAACGAGATCGAGCCCGGGATTGCGAGCTGTCGTCATGAGAGTGTTCAGGCCGATGCGTTTGAGTGGCTGGCGGGGAATCCGCAACGCCAGTTTGATCTGATCGTGCTCGATCCGCCGTCGCTGGCGAAGCGTGAGGTCGAACGCGCTGGTGCGATCCGCGCCTATGGCCGGCTGGCGGAATCAGGCATCAAGCATCTTGCCCCCGGCGGCATTCTGGTGGCTTGCTCGTGTTCGGCCCATGTGGCGACGGAAGAATTTTTCGCGGCGGTGCGGCAAAGCGCGGCGCTGGGCGGGAAGTTCACGGAATTGCGGACGACGCGCCACGCGCCGGATCATCCGGCGGCCTTCAAGGAGGCGGATTACTTGAAGGGGATATTTCTCCGGCTCTCCTAGCCGGGATGCGACGAATGGGCCGCCGGGGGCCGCTGCGGACGAAGCCGGAGGCTCAGAAGAGTTTTCCGACCACGGCGTTCAGGACGCTCAGCGGGCCGGAGTCCTCCAACTCCTCGGTCGCCTTGTCAATTTTTTGCAGCGTGAGTTTGGCGTTCTTGTAGAACTCCTGATCGTTGATGAGTTTGCCGACGGTGCCCTGGCCATTGTTCATCTTTTCCAAAATCTCCTTGAGGTTGGTCATCGCGGCGGTGGTGTCGGTGTAAAGTTTTTCATCCTTCGCCAGTTTGCCCAGCGTGCCTTGGCCGGCGTTGATGCCTTCAATGACTTTGCGGCCCTCGACGACGGTGGCGCGGATTTCATCGCTGGTGGATTGGAAGTTGGAAATGCCGGCCTGGAGGTTGGAGACGGTGATGAGGGCGTTGGTGTAGAGGGTGCCGTCGTTGATGAGTTTGCCGATGGTGCCCTGGCCGGCGGCGATCTGGGCGGAAGCGGAGTTCAGGTTGGAGATGGTGGCCGTGAGCGGATCAGAGTTCCGCTTGATGAAATCATACAAGGTCGAGAACAGATTGTTCATGCTGTCCCCGGCGAAGACCTTGGTGACGTTGGTGAAGCCGCTGACAGCGATGTCGAGCTTCTTCACGACGGCGCTGATGTCCGGCTGTTCGGCGGTCGCAACGAACCCGGCGTCCTTCAGCGGTTCGCCCTTGGTCCCGAAGTCCAGCGCGACAAAGCTCTGGCCCATCAGCCCGGCGAACTTGATGGTGGCCGTGCTGTCGGTCTTGACCACCACCGGAACGTGGTCAATCTCCTTGCGGATTTTCATAGTGACGCGGACTTTGTTGTTGGTGTAGTCGGCGGAGATTTTCTCGACCTTGCCGATTTCGACCCCGGCCATCCGGACGCGGTCCCCGACTTTCAACTCCTGCGCGCCGTCGAAGAGGGCGTGGACGTGCAAGCCCGGTTGAAAGCTTTCCAAGCCGCCCAAGATGACCAGGACGAAAAAAGTGGCCAGCATGACCAAGGCGACGAACAGGCCCAGACGGGTTTCAAGGGTGTTTTTCATGGGTGATTGTTTTCCGGGTGAAAATCGGCTTGCAGGAATTTTTGGATGACGGGATGGGGGTTGCGTTTTACTTCCGCGGGCGTGCCGATGGCGATGATCTGGCCCTCGTCAATGACGGCGATCCGTTGGGCCACGCCAAACGCCAGGTCCCGGTCGTGGGTCACCACGAGCGAGGTGACGCCGATGCGCCGGTTGAGGGTCAGAATTTCCTCGCCGATGACGACGGCGGAAAGCGGGTCCAGCTCGCTGGTCGGCTCGTCGTAGAGGATCAATTGCGGCTCGATGACCAGCGCGCGGGCAATGGCGACGCGTTTCTTCATCCCGCCGGAAAGCTCGTTGGGTAGCTTTTCCTCCGTGCCTTTGAGGCCGACGGCTGCAAGCTTCTCGCTGACGATGCGGGCGATTTCCAGCGGCGGCTTGAGGCGGTGTTCGCTCAGATAGAGGCCCACGTTTTCGCCGACAGTGAGCGAGCTGAGCAGGGCCCCGGATTGGAAGACGAGGGCCATGCGGTATTTGGCCATGACGCCGGGCGATTGGATGGATTCGCCATTGACCAGGATCTCGCCTCCGTCGGGCGGTTCCAGCCCGATGATGTGTTTGAGCAACACGCTCTTGCCGCTGCCGCTGGGTCCCATGATGACGAAGATTTCGCCGGCGGCCACCTGGAAGTCCAGGCCGTTGAGCACGGCCTGGCCACTGTAGCTGCGGCGGAGGGCGCGCACTTGCACGCTGACGCCTTGGGATTGGTTCGCCGGGGTGGTCATCAGTGGAGCAGGATGCGGGTGAGCACGAAGTCGAAGAGGACGATCAGGACGATGGAATTAACCACGGCCTTCGTAACGGAACGGCCGATGCCGCGCGGCCCGCCGCGGGTGATCATTCCCTGGTGGCAGGAAACAATCCCGACAATCCACGCGAAGAAAAAGCTCTTGAAGACGCCGTGGACGACTTCCTTGAGGCCAACGAAGTCCCGCATGGTGCCAAAGAACATTTGGAAGGGGATGTCAATTTTCGGGGTGAGGGCAGCCATCACGGCCCCGCCGAGCCAGCTGACGAGGATGGAGAACATGACGAGCATTGGCAGCGCGACGATGATGGCCACCAAGCGGGGCAGCACGAGGTAGTTGACCGGGTTGATGTTCATCGTTTGTAGGGCGTCAATCTCCTGATAGACGCGCATGGAGCCGATTTCCGCCGCCATGGCGGAGCCGCAGCGGCCAGCGATGAGAATGGCCATCATGATCGGGGCCAGTTCCTTGGCGAGCGAAACGCCCACGAGCCCGGCCACGGCGTTGGCCAGGCCGCGCTCCACCATCTCGGGGCCGGCTTGCAGGGTCAGGACCCCGCCCAGAAAGAACGACAGCACGCACACCATGAGCAAGCTGGCGTTGCCAATTTCAAAAAATTGGTCGGAAACCTTCTGCCGCTGTCGCCAGGTGCGCGGCAGCGCGAGCAAGGTGCGCCAAAAAAGGAGCGCCATTTCACCGATGTTCTGGAACATGTTCCGAATCTTTCTTCGTTTTCGTCAGCGGGATGAAAAACAGCCGCGACCGACTGGTGCCCGCGTCGGATTGATACTGGAAAAGGCCGAACAGGAGCGAGTATTTTCTGGTGGTGGGCGCGGTTTCGTTGCGGTAGAGATTCCAGAACAACGACTGGCTGGCGTGGCCCGTTTTGGGGTTTTGCTCCGCCCGCCAGACCGACCAGAGCGGCGACCAGTTGCGATCCATGCTGTGGTTTTGGGGGAACAATGGCTCGACGGGCGCGAGCCATTGCAGCCGGGTGTTGCCGTTGAAACCGGTTCGGTGCGTGAAGAGCGGCCACAAATCGGTGCGCTTGCGGACGGTGCCGGTCGCTAGGTTGCGCAATTGGACCTGGGAATAAAGGAAGAACAGGATGCGCGTCCGCTCGCGATCCAGCGTGTCGGAATGGACGCGGTGGTATTTGTAGAGCGGCCAGAGGTAGAAATTTTTCTCGAGGGTTTCGGTGTGCGCGCGGCTGAAGAAGGGGAAAATGCGCGTGATGGTTTTGCCTTCGCCGCGCGCGATGACCATCAGCGGCCAGGGAAAATCCCACTCGCGAAATTTCTTCTCGCGGTCATCGGTCCAGGTGATCAAAGGCCAGAGCACCGTGGTCGAATCCCGATTGGGGGAACGCTGGGTTGAGTAGAACGGCAGCACGGCATATTGCTCCTCGGGGTTTTCCGTGCCGAGTCCGGTCAGGACATGCAAATAGACCGGCCAGGCCGCGAAGATGTGATGACGTCCGGGAATGACCTCGAGATCGCCGAAGCCATTGGTTTTGATGGTGACGTCCTTATGTTCCCGCCCGTAGAACGGCCAAAGCTGCCACCCTTCCAAGCCGTCGCCGTGCCGTTGGTGGTAAAAGGGGAAGACGTAGTTGTCCGTAACCACATCCCGTTTGCGCGTCTGGACGTAGATCGGGAAGGCCGTGAAAAAAATCTCGTCTTTGAAAAGCCGGTTTTTCAAGTGGCCATAAAACGGAAAGACCGCGGTGTAATTCAAATCGGGCTGCGGCGAGCGCTGTTGAAAGTAGAAGGGGAAAATCGTGAGCCGGCGTGCCGCCAAATCCGCCTGGTTTTGTCCGCCGGCGAAACTCACCAACTGAAAGAGGTGCCACCGGGATTCCTTGCCAAACCGGTCATAGGTCATCACTGGATACGCAAAATCCCATTCTTCGGCGTCCGTGCCCGTGTCCAGAAAGTGCGAGAACAGCGGCGGGATGGCGAAGGTATGTTCGGACTCGGTTTGTTGCTCGTAAAAGAGCGGGCCGAGCACTTCCGTCCTTTCGCCCTCGTCGAGTGTGAGCGGAAAACGACTCAGCAGCGGGCCAAAAGCCCAGGCTTCGGACGCTTCTGCTGCGTCCGACGAAAATGCGAGCAGGCTCATCAAGGTGGCCCCAAGGATCAGCCACGCCCGCGCGGTGTTGAGAGGTGTTCGGAACATTTTTTCGCTGGAAAGATTAGCTTCAGCGCAGTCTGCGGCGGCTACCGTCGCGCATAACCGGTAGCGATACCGGACGTCCGCCCGTTCCTAAATGGGGTGTATTCGACATAGATATTGACTTGGCTTCAGGTTTTTCTTAAGCTACCTTCGCACTTGAGGTTTCGCCTCTGATTTTGAGGTTTTCACCTCGGTTCCTCCCGACCCAGTGTCGACCGTGCATTGTCGGCACTGGGTTGTTTCGTCAACCGGTTTCGCCGGCGCAGCAACAGGTTCAGGAGCGCGGGCAAGAAAGTCAGCCCCGCAATCATACAGGTCGCCACGCCGGTGGCCATCACGTATCCCAAGCTTTCAATTCCCCGGTGCTTTGCCAAGGCCAGACTTCCGAAGCCGGCAATCGTGGTCAAGCCGGACACTAGCACCGCCTTCCCGGTGCTTTTCGCCAGGATGCTCGGCGTTTGTTCCTCAGCAAACCGGTTCAGGATGTGAATCCCATTCGTAACGCCGATTCCGATGACCAGCGGCAGGGTCATGATGTTCGCCGGATTCATCGGAATGCCAAAATAACCCATGATCCCGCCCAGCCAGATCGTGCCGATGGCCACCGGCAGCAGCGCCAGAATCAGCGATCCGAGGCTGCGGAAATGGATCAAGACCAGCAAGGAAATCGCCGCCAGAGAATACAGCGCCGCTTCTTCGTAGCTGCGTTTTAGCAGTGTGGTGTATTCGTAAAGTTGGACTGGCGTGCCGGTGATCACCGGCTTATCCGTGCCCTGCGGATCGAGGGCGGTGCGCAGTTCGCGAATGAACTCCTCTTGATTGTCCCGCTGCCAGGCGTTCTTTTTCGGATAAACTTGCAGCAGTTGTTTGCCGCCGGCGCCGACAAACCGATGGCGCAGCGCCAGCGGCAAATCTTCAATGCGCAGCCGCTCGCGATTGTCCTGGCCGCGCAAAGTCTCGAACGTATCCCGCAGGTCCTCGAAGAGGGCGCGCTGAAAGAAACCCAACTTCTCGGCGCACGCTTGTTTCTCTTTCGGATCGCTCCGGTCCATTTCCCACCGCAGGTTCTCCACGGCCCGCTGCAGGGAAAGCAGTTGCTGGGCAATGGCTGGATCGTCCTGCTGCGCTTCCTGCTGCCCATAACCGAGATAGCCGGTGGTGGGCCAAAGCGTGTCGCTCAACGCCGCGATATTCACGGGTGCCAAATCCGGCGGGGCGAAGTGAATCGGCCCCAGCCCGGCTTTAATTTCGCCGATCAACTTCAGCTTCCCGGCCTGATTTTCCACCAGCAGCTTGGCGATCGAGTCCACGTCCGCTACGGATGGGAGTTTTCGAATGCGATCCTCGAGTTCCGCGGCTTGACTGACGGAGTCGGCGATGACCGCAGCAAACAACACCGACCGGGTGGCCGAGTTGGTCTTGGAGCCAGAGGAATAGTCCGAGACCGACTGGATCAGCTTTTCCTCGAATTCCACGGCGGGCAAGCCCGCGCTCTGCATGTTCAACAGGTTGTAATCGAAGAAGATTTTCCGGAATTGCGAGATCGCCAAGGCGCAAAGGACCACCGTAACGATCGTCACGGCGACCGGCCGACTGAGCCACAGCTTTTCGATTCGCGCCCGGAGATCCATTTGCGATTTCGACTTGTGAGAGCTGACGTCCTGCCGCCCGCGCAAGAGGAGCACTGGCAACAGCGTCATCATCGGCACCAAGCAGATCACCATGCCACCGCCGCAGATGACGCCCATTTCCTGGATGCCACGAAAGTTGGTGGCCGCCATTGCCAGGAACGCGCCGGCCGTGGTCAAACATCCCGTGACGATGCCGAGCCCCGTGAAGACCATTGCCTTCCGCATCGCCTCTTCCACGGATTGGCCGTGCTGCAACTCCTCCTCGTAACGCGCGATCAAGTGGACCCCGAAATCAATGGCGATGCCGATCAGAATCGGCGCAAACGTGATGGTCAGGATATTGAGATGCCCGATCACGAGGGTGGTGAAGGCCATGGTGTACGCCATGCCGACGATTAAGCATGCGTCCGCCTTGATCCGCCGGCTGATCTTACCGTAGCCGAAAATGATGATCACGAACACGACCACGAACGACACGACGGTGGCCAGCACCGTGTCGCGCTCGGATTGCGCCATTTCGTCCATTTCCAAGACTGGTTCGCCGGTCAAACCCACGTTCAACCCGGGCACTTCAACGCGCGTTTCTTCCACCAATTCCCGCATCCGGGCGACCGCGTCCCCATTCAGCTTGTCGGTGGGCGCTTGCGCCGTGACCAGGTAAATCCGCCCCTTCGCAAACGTAATGTAAATCTGCTGTTCCGCCTCCGCGCCCGCATCGAAAAGCGCCATAACTCCGGGCGAAGGCGGATTGCCCAGCCGCCGCAAGCTCGCCGCCGCCTGCGTGACGATGCTTTCGAGCGCGGGCAGGGCGCGGATCATGGAAGCCGTCTGCGCGTTTGTCTCCCGCGAAGCTGAGCGGAACTGCTGGTTGATCATCTCGAAGAGCGAAACCAGATTCGTCGTGTGCGTGAACGGCTCAAGGAACGGCTGGTAATCCAGGAGCATTTTCTTCAGTTCGATCAGATCATTCTCCGGCACGAACAGGAGCGCCTTGGTGCCCAGCATCTTCAGGTCGCCCTTGTAAAAGACGTCCTTGAACACATTCGTCTCCGCCTCCAGTTTCCGGCCCAACCGCTCGACGAACTGGCGATTCTTCTCCGGGTTTTCGCTCTCGACCACCACCACCAAATCGTCCTGCGTTGGGAAGTCCTTTTTGAAGGACAGGTAATTTTGGTGGTACTTCTTGTTTGCGCCCACCAGATCGTTTCGGCTCGTGTCAAAGTTGAGGCCCTTAACGGAGTAGAAAACACACAACGGGAAAAGAATGAAGTGGGGATAAAGAAACCACCGCCGCCGATGACACACCGCCCACGCCAGCTTGCCCAGCAGGCGGGCCATGAAGCTTTCAGAGCTAAGGGGTTTCATGCCGTTGGCGCGCAGTTCAGCAATCCCTCAAACCGCAAACGGGATCGCCCCACCCGACCGCGCTGCCCGCCTGGATTTTCGGGGCGGCAGCGCACCCGCCAAGTCCCCTGTTCGCGCCGCGTGGACCCGCTTGGGTGGGCCGCTGCTCGAACGGGAACGCCGCCCGCTGCTCCGCCGCCCGCCAAACGATTTGGCCACCCAATAACCCGGCAGGTCAAAGGTCGTAGTTGTCAGCGAATTGGTCTGGCTCATGCCCAAGCGGATTCAACACGACGCGGCACGGGAGCAAAAGCAATTTGTTTGCCGGTCCCGGCTGGTCCTCGTTGCGCAAACAGATGGCAGTTAATGCGATTTCGCCAAGAACTTTCGTTCGTCAGTGGCTTTCGTGACTACCGCCCAAGGCCGCGGCTTGGCTCCCTTCGAGCTCAAGCGCCAACCACGTTCGGGCGCAGCGCGGGCGTGGCAACTCGAGGCTGCGGCTCCCCGCCAGCCGGGCAAGTCTCCGTTGCCACCCAAGCGAGCCATTCGCTCAACACCAGCAACGTCCAGAGCGCACGGGCATGATCCGCCCGTTGGCCGCAATGTTCCGTAAGCAACTCCTGGGCGACTCCCGGGCGAATGCCGATCTGCTGCAAGTGATCACGGTTCAACGCGGTGGTGGCCCAGTCGCGCCACGGTCCGCGCAGCCAGCGGGCGATGGGCACAGACAAACCACGTTTGCGCCGATGCACGATGCTCCTGGGGAGGTAACGTTCGGCGTAACGTTTCAGGAAGACCTTGGTATTGAAGCCGCGCACACGTTCGGAGCGCGGCAGCGCCGCGGCAAATTCCAGCACGGTTTCATCCAGAAACGGCGCGCGCAGTTCCAAGCCGGAACTCATGCTCGAGCGGTCGGCTTTGGTGAGCAACCCTTCGGCGAGGGAGGCTTCCAAATCCCAACGCTGAACGTGGTCCAGTAGCTCGCTGCCGGCGGGAGTTTCGCTGGGGACGGCGGGCGGCGCGATCCCGAGCCGGTGCAACAAGGCGGGCGACAGGTTGGAAACCCAGAGCTGATGGCGGGCCAGCCCGCTCAAATCCGCGCCCTGCACGAAGCGTTTGAGCAGGTAGGAAATGGTGATCTTCTTGTCGCTGGCGGGCAGCGCTTCGACCCCACGCCGGATTCCCGCGCGAATCCCGGAGGGCAGGCGGCTGAATTTTTCGGCAATGCCCGCGCCGATGTAAGTCGGGTAACCGCCAAAGAGTTCGTCCGCCCCTTCGCCCACGAGTCCAACTTTGATGTCCTGCGCCGCGCGGCGGGCGAGCAGCGCCGCCGGCACCCAAGCCGGGTCCGCCAGCGGTTCGCCCACCAGTCGCACCAGCGCGGAAAGTTCCTGCCGAACCTCCTCCGGCTTGATCCAAACCGTGGCCATTTCCATGTTCAATTTTCGGGCCACGACTTCCGCAAACCCGCCTTCGTCATAAGACTCTTCCTCGAACCGCAGCGTGAAGGCTTTCAGCGGCCGTTGCGGATACAGCGACCGGGCGACGGCGGAGAGGAGTGAGGAATCCACGCCGCCACTCAGGAACACGCCGAATTCCACGTCCACGTCGCTCTGCCGCCGGACCGCTTCGCGAAAAATGCGGTCAAACTCATCGAGGGACGGCGGCGGCTTCGGGCGCTCGACAATTTGCCAGCGCCAGTATTTTTCGCGTCGGATGGTGCCGGCCTCGATCTGGACCAGTTCGCCCGGCGCGACTTTTTGGATTTCGGCAAAGGGCGTGTCCGGGGAAATAAAAATGCCGAATTGCAGGTAGCGATGCAGCGCCGGCCGGGCGAAATTGACCGGCAGGCGTTCCTGGCCGACCAGCGCGGCAATCTCCGTGGCGAAAACAATCTCGTTCGCCGTGCGCGCAAAAAATAACGGCCGCTCCCCGGCGCGATCGCGGGCCAACAGCAGTCGTCCGACGCGCGGGTCCCAAATCGCGACGGCAAACGCGCCGGCCAACCGGCGCACGAACTTCTCGCCGAGTTCCGCGTAAAGCCCCGGAATCACCGCGACGTCAGTCAGTTGGGTTACGGGTCGGCCGCGCTCCTGCAGCCAGCGCCGCAGTTCGCGGTGGTTATCAATTTCTCCGTTGCAGACGACCGTCACGCCGGTCGTCGCGTCCACCATGGGTTGATGACCGTCGAGCACGCCGCGGACCGCGAGGCGGGTGGTGCCCAACACCGCCAGATCGGTGGCGGCGAATTCGTGGGCATCCGGCCCGCGATGCCGCATCGCCCGCAGCATGGCGTCAATCTTGAGGCGCGTCGCTTCGGGCTCGGCCAGCGCCGGAAAGCCAATTTTTCCGCAGATGCCGCACATGTCAGAAGCCTCCGGGCGGAGGCAGCAGCGCGCCGATGTGTTTGGCATCGAGCTCCGTCACGGTCGTGTGACTTGCGGTCGCCAGTTGTTCGAGTTTGGCCCGCTGGTATTTTTCCGTGATCAGATAAACGGGCCGCTTCTGGCTGGCGAGCCAGCGGTCGAATTCCGGCAGCGGCACGAGATTTTTCGGCCACGGTCGGCCGTCCTGAAGGTTGAACAGAATGTAATTGCTCGTGAGTTCATTGCCGTCGGTGGTGATCAGCGTGCCGGTGCGACCGAGGTAGAATGGCAGCCCGTTGGGGAAACAATTCAGGAAGGCCAATTCGGTCTGCGGCGACAGCTTGGGCATGCGCCCGGCCAATTGGCGCGCAGACTTGGCGTTGAAGGCGATCTCGATCGGCCGAATCCCGGCATGAACCAGCAGCACCGGAAACAGCGCCAGGCAGACGAAGCCGAGCCGGAGCTGGGAGCGATACCACGCCCGCGCCGCGACCACTCCCAGCACCGCCAGCACCGCCAGCATCGGCAGCGCCAGGCGACCCAACTGTTGGGCCTCAGCCACCGAGAGGCCCAGCGGTTTCGCCAGCGCTTCCACGCGGGAGAATCCCGCCGCGCCCAGCAGGACGGCGGTCAGACTGAGAATTCCGAAGATCAAACTGGTGCGGCTCACAAGCTGCGCCGCTCGCCCGGCGGGATTCTTCCAGGCCCCATCAACAATCCGAGCCACCAGCATTCCGCAGGCGACCGTGACGGTCAGAATGTATCCGGGCAATTTCGACTGGGAGAGCGAAAAGAAAATGACCACCACCACCGCCCACACCATGCAAAGCCGGTCGGCGGGCAGTTTGGCCCACCGCTGTTTCCAGGTGAAAAAGGCCGCCGCCGGCAACACGATGCTCCAGGGATAAAACGCGGGAAAGATGATCAGCGGATAAAAATAAAACGGCTCCGAGCGGTGAAACTTCTTCGTGGTGAAGCGATGGAACGATTCTTCCACCAGGCCGTAATGGAGAAAATCCGGATGCGCGCGGCACAGGCCAATAAACCACGGCAGCGTGATGGCGAAGAAAATCAGGAAGTTCAACGGCGCGAACAGGCGCTTGAACGCGGTTCGCCGCCCTTGCATCCAATTGAACGTCAGCAGCACGAGGATGGGGAGCAAGAATCCAACTGGACCCTTGACCAGCGTCGCGAACCCGGCGGAGGCGGCCCCGACTAGATACCAAAATCGCTTGGGGCCGACGGGGGATTCCTCCGCCAGAAAACCGGCGAAGATCGCGCCGCAGACGAAGAACGCCAGCGCGATGTCGAAGATCACCGTGCGCGAGTTGGTCAGATACAACGGCATGGTCGCCACGACGATCACCGCCACCAGCGCGCCCCGCGGCCCATAAACCCGCCGGCCAAAAGCGTAAACCATGATCAGCAGCCCCACTCCGAACAGTGCCGAAGGAATGCGCGCGGCGGTCTCGGAATCTCCGAACCACGTCAGCGAGAGCGCCACCGCTTTGAAGTAGAAGGCGGGTTTGTCCAGATAGTCCACCCCGTTGTAAGTCGGCACCAGCCACGCGCCCGACTCCTTCATCTCCCGGGCGACTTCGGCGTTCCGCCCCTCGTCCGGCTGGATCAAGGGCAGATAACCGAGGCGAAAACACAACGCTCCGAACCCTAAGAACACGGCCAGCGCGCCGAGATATTTTTCAAGTCTCAAGGGTTGAATTTTATCTTTCCCATCTGGCTCTGCGAGTAAATTTTATTTTGTCACCCCAAGAGTCTGCTTTATACCGGGCTTTCAATGATCCTGCTTCAGGGGAGCAATGAGGGTGGTGTGGGGGGCCTGGCCAGCATGGCTTTGCGGATCGAAGGAGCCGCCGATTTCCTCCATCCGGGCCTCTAAATTCCCCAGCCCGTCGGGGCCCTTGCCAGCGGTGGCGCCGCGTTGAAATCCGTGGCCGTTGTCTTCCACGGTCAAGGTGAGCGTGGGTGGCGTGAGTTTCAGGCGCCGCCAGGCTTCCGTCGCCTGGGCATGCTTGGCGATGTTATGCAGCGATTCTTTCACGCCGAAATGCCGATGGTGGCGGACCTTGGGCGAGAGGAGAACCGGGGGGAAATTCGTCGGGCACATCCAGCCGGCAACTCACGCCGGCCGCGTGGAGGAAGCGCGGCGCGAAGGTGCAGAATTCGCGCCGATCTCGTCGTGGATGTCGCGGGCGATACGCACCCGCTCGCGCTCGACTACCTGCTGAGTCTGCGGCGGGCTGGGGGATTGGGTCTGGAGAACAACTGTTTCAACAGCGTGAATTTCTTGGCGGTCAGATGATGTCGCCACGCGTCGAGGATCACCGCCACCACAATCACCACTCCGGTAATGACGCGCTTGGTTGGCTCGGAAGCGCCGACCTGGGCGAGGCCCGCTTCCAGCGTGGCGATGATGAGCACCCCGAAGAAAGTGTTCACCACCGAACCGCGTCCGCCCATGAGACTCGTGCCGCCGATGACCACCGCGGCGATCGCCGAAAGTTCCAAGCCCACACCCGCGTTCGGATCGGAAGAGCCCAGCCGCGAGGTGTAAAAAACTCCCCCCAACCCGGTCAGCAGACCCAGCAGCGCGAAGACCGCGATCTTTACCGGTTTGGGGTTGATGCCCGCAAAGCGTACGGCGGTTTCGTTGGCCCCGATCGCCAGAACATAGCGACCGAACACCGAGCGCGTGAGAATCACCTGGCCAGCCACGATGACCAGCACGGCAATGAGAAACGCCGGCGACACCGCCAGTCCGGCGACCGGCGTGGACAGACCCTCCACCGCGGCGCCGATATATTTTGTCTGCGAATGGGTGGTGAGATAGGCGAGTCCGCGCGCGATCTCCAACATGCCCAGCGTAACGATGAAGGAAGGAATCCCGATGAACACGCTGACCAGTCCGTTCAACGTGCCGGCGATGAGACCGATTCCGAGACTGAGCAGGATCGCCGCCCAGAACGGCAGATGAAAATCCACGAGCACCAACCCCAGCACCGCGCCACAAAGACCGAGCACCGAACCAACCGAGAGATCAATTCCCCCGATGATCAGCACGAACGTCATGCCCGCCGCGACTACGGCGAGTGCCGGGATGCGATTCGCCAGCGTGGCGAAAGTGCGGCTGGTTAAGAAATTGTCACTCAATAAACCAAAGAGCAGCACCAGCCCGAGCCAGATCACCAGCAAGGCCGCATATTCGGCAAGCTTTTTGGGCTGGAGCTTCACTCCTTGGTAATGAGATCCACCGCTGTGGTCTGATCCGCGGGCGGCGCTTCGCCTTTCAGGATTTTCAACGCCGCCTCGATGCCGAACACCGCGAGCCGGTCGCCGTGCTGGTCCGCCGTCGCCACCACCTGTCCCTTGTCCAGCAACGATCGCAACGCACTGATGTTGTCGAAGCCCACCACTAGAACCTTGCCAGTCTTGCCCGCCGCTTGAATGGCAGAAACCGCGCCGAGCGCCATGTTGTCATTCGCACATAGAATGGCTTTGAGGCCCGCATGTTCATTGAGGATCGCCGCTGCGACATTGTTGGCGGTATCCATTTCCCACCGACCACTCTGGACGCTGACGACGTTCACCCCCGCGGCTTTCATGGCATCCTCAAATCCCAACCGGCGTTGCTGGCCGTTGAAGGCGGTCGGAATGCCTTCGATGATCGCCACTTGGTCTCCCGCCGTAAGTTGCTTGGCGAGCGCTTCGCCCACCTGGCGCGCGCCAGCACGGTTATCCGGGCCGACGAAGGGCACTTTGAGATCCGCCTGCTTGAGCACATCGGCATCGAGCTTGTTGTCAATGTTCACCACGAGGATGCCCGCTTCTTTGGCGTGCTTGAGAACGGTCACTAGCGCCTTTGAATCCGCCGGGGCGATGACGATGGCGTTGACCCGCCGCGCAATCATCTGCTCGACGAGATTCACCTGTTCAGCAAGGTCGGTTTCGTTCTTGATGCCGTTGACGATTAGCTCGTAGGCGGTGGGGGTGGCGGCCTGATGCTGCTTGGCCCCTTCCGCCATCGTGCTGAAGAACTCATTGGCCAGCGACTTCATGATGAGCGCGACCTTCGGCTTGCCGGGGGTGGTTTGATTGGCGCTGGGGTTGGTGGATTTGTTGCAGCCGCCGTTCAATACGGCGAGCGCAACGAGGGATAACGCGAACGCGAGGTTCGGGATGGAGTTTGGGAATAGGGGGTTTTTCATAAGCGGGATCGGCAGGTTTTTAGGGAGTGCTTTCGGATATTACAACCGGAGGAAGGGCGAGGATACTTGCTGGGCGGAACTATTCCTGTGGCGAGCACGGCCTGGATTTCCTGGCGTGTCGGTGCTGAGGGTTGCGCCCCGCAACGCGTCACGGAAATGGCGGCTGCCGCGCTGGCAAAACGCGCGGCCTCCAGTAGCGACTGGCCCGCAGCCAGCGCGACGATGAGCGCGCCGTTAAAAACATCTCCCGCGCCAGTAGCGTCCACCGCGCGGACTTTGAATCCAGGAATTAACTGTCGCCAGCCTTTCCCCGCCACGAACGCGCCGCGCGAACCCAGCGTGATGATCACGTTTTGCACGCCGCGAGCCAGCAGTTGGGCGGCGGCGCGGGCCGCCGTGGTTTCGTTGGACACCGCCACGCCGGTGAGCAATTCGGCCTCACTCTCGTTGGGCGTCAGGAGGTAAATGCGCTTCAGCAATTGGGCGGGTAGCGGCCGGGCGGGTGCCGGATTCAAAACCACCCGCACGCCCTCGGCGGCGGCAAGTGCGATGGACGCCGCGACGGTCGGCAGCGGCGTTTCCAATTGGAGCAGGACGATCTGGGCGCCGCGAAAAGCATTCTTCGCCTTGCGCACATCCGCCGGACTTAGCTTGTCATTCGCGCCCGAAGCGACCGCGATACTATTCTCGCCGTTCTGATCAACTAGGATGAGCGCCACGCCGGACGGTCGGGTCGGGTCGCAAATTACATGGCTCACGTTGAGGCCGTCGGCGGCAAATCCAGCTAGGGCTGCTTCGCCATTTGCGTCGCGGCCAATGCGGGCGATGAAGGTCACGGCCCCTCCCGCCCGGGCTGCGGCCACGGCCTGGTTCGCGCCTTTGCCGCCGGCGGCGCGGACGAATTCGCCACCCAAAATCGTTTCGCCGGGCTTGGGGATGCGCGCGGCCTTGATAATCAGGTCGGTGTTCGAGCTGCCGATCACGAGGACCGCAGGCTTGGCTCGAAGCGAGGCAGCTTGTTTTCCAGCTTTCATGGATCAAACGCTTGCAGTTCCGCACAGGAAGAAAAGTTTTGTTTTGGATTGTCGCCGCACGCGGGGACCCCGAGGACGCGCACGGCAACTGCTTTCACCGGAGTTGCGAGTTGAAGCGTGAACGGTTGACCGAACTTGAGGTTCGCATTGTTGCTCGCCGTCGTGGCGGGGTAATCGGCTAACTCGCCAATGGTTTCCCACGCCCCGGCTATCGCGCTTTGGATTTGCACCTTGGGCTGGCCGGCCCGGGCGTCAAACCAGCCGCCGTCGTGGAAATTGTTTCCGTGCATGAACCTCACCCGACGGATCGCCGTGGGTGTCTCAAGCGTCACCGCAAACCAGTCCTCTTTCGCCGGCTGACCATCGAAAGTCACCACCGCGCTTTGAAGCTCTTCATCAATGATGGAGCCGGGCTGGTTTCCCAGGCGGGACCGACTCTCCACTCCGTCCAACAATAGGTTGCCGCTCGATTGTCGGGGCAAAGGTAGCCAGACTTTGTAGCGGGTCCCCGTGCCGCCGGCGTCGGCGAAGGGAATCAAGCGGACCGCCACGGGCGCGCCCGTTTTTTGCGCCCGCGTCTTGATCCGAAAGACGCGCGCCCCCGGCCAGGTTTTCAACTTATCCGGCGCTGACTCCGGAGTAACGGCCAGCGCGGCGAGATCCGGGTTGGCAATGGTGAGTGCGGCGAGGCTCTGCACTTCATCCGGCAGAAGCGCCTCGTCCGCCGCGAGGACAAGCGGGCCGTATTGGAACGCGACCTTGCCTTGATTGTGGTGATCGCCGATGACCACCCGTGGTTCGAGCGGGAAGTTCAGTTCGATCTTATCGCCCGCGGTCCAGGTTCTTTGGATGGCGACGTAACCATCGGCGGCGGGCTTCGCGCCCAACTTACGGCCATTGACTGCAAGGCTAGCCGAACGACACCAAGTAGGAATCCGCACCTTGACGGCGAAGGCTTTTGGCACAGCGGGATTCACGGTGAGTTGCACCCGACCATCGCTAGGATACCGCGTCTCGGTGATGAGAGAAACTTGCGCCCCGTCGCGCAGCGCGAGCTTGGCTGGGCCCGCATCGTAGAGGTTCATTACCACCCCGTCGGCGTCCGTGCTGGCGGCAAAGGTGGGGATGAGCGCCACGCCCCGCGGCCCGCTGGACAGGCAGCAATGTCCATCCAATGAATCGCTGTAGGGTTTCTTGCCTTCCATCTGGACGTAGTAACCCCACGCGGCGCAATCGGGGCGCTGGGCGCCGAGTAGTTGATTGAGCACCACCTTCTCGAGTTGCTCGGCAAACCGCGCCTCGCCGGTCAGCCGCAGCAGATGGGCATTGAACTGAAGCCAGGTAACAGTGACGCAGGTTTCGCCGACGTTGGCGACATTGGGCAAGTCATAGTCGTCGTGAAAAAGTTCGCCGTAACTCGCCGCCCCGGTGAGGTAGAGGCGCTTGTCTAGGATGTCCTGCCAGGCATTCAGGCAGGCGTCGAGAATCTGCCGGTCGCCGCCGATGGTGCGGTAGTATTCCAGCGCGCCATTCAGACAGGAGAGCATTTCGTAGGCTTTGCCATTACCGACCTGGTCCACGCGTTTGGCGGTCAGAAGCGTGGAGATGACGTGGGGCCCGTTCGGTTGCTCCCAGGCGCGGAGAATGTATTTGCAGAAATCGAGATACCGCGGTTCGCCCGTCAGGCGATAGAGCAACACCATCGGTTCCAGCACACTGGTCGGGGCCAAACCCACATGCCAACCGGCTTTGATGAGGTCACGCTGGCCCGGTTGATCGCCAAAGGTCTGGCAAAGGAGATCACCCATACGCCGGCAGGTGGGAAGTGGCGTCAGGTTTCCGGTGTAGCGCAGGTAAGTGATCAGGCCAATCAAGTTGTATTTGTGCGCCCACACATCCCATTCAGTCCAGCGATCCTTCTCTAGGTAGGTGCCCAGGTAGCCGTCTCCAAGCTGGCACTTGCAGAGTTCCGTCACGGTGTCATCGAGCTTCGCGCGCAAGGCCGGATCGCCAGTCTGAACCCAGGCCAAGGTGGCGGCATGGAGCCACTTACCAACATGCTCGCCATCCCAGGACTGCCGGCCCGGACGTTTGCGGTAGCCTTCCAGCAGTCGCGCCGGGTCAATCTTGACCAGGCGATTGCGCTCGTTGGCACTCACGCGGGAACCAACCCACCCGGTTTGTTGCACTCGATCAGGAATCTGGAAGTCCTGGCGATCCGCGACGGCGCAGGAGATTTTTTCCGGCACTGGGGTGATCGGGTTGGCAAATGCAGTCACGACCGCTGCGACCAGCAGCGTGAAAAGAGATTTACGTTTCATCTTCGTGTTCCCGATTGGTTCGAGTGAGTGCCATGAGTTTGAAAGGTTAAAGCAAATCCGCCAGAGTGCGAGTCGGCAAAACTGCGGATGATTGAGCGCCGGGGCAGGGTTGCAGTTTGAAGCCCCAAGCTCCCACCGAGGCCAGCAAGCAGGGCCGCGGGGCGCCCGGGACGGCTCGCGCTCCCGGGAGAGTATCCCTGGTGCGCGCTTTAGATTCCCGCCCGGCAAATCAAGCTTTCAAAACCCGCCGCGTCGCCTATGTTTTGCGCGCTGTCGGGCAGGTCGCGCCGGCGGCAGCCCAAGCATGGAACCCAGAAGCCAGACAGCGTTAAGCATCGTCATCCCGTGTTACAACGAGGCGGACGTGCTCCCCCTGTTGCACGATCGGCTCACGCAAGCGCTCGAAAAACTGGGGTCGCCCTGGGAAGTCGTGCTCGTGGACGACGGTTCGCGCGACGCGACCTTCGCGCTGCTTTGCGCGATGCACGCCCGCGACGCGCGCTTCAAGATCATCGGCCTGTCCCGAAATTTTGGCCATCAAGCCGCGCTCTCCGCCGGTCTCGCGCACGCCACTGGTGAGGCCGTGGCGGTTATGGACGCCGACTTGCAGGACCCGCCGGAGATTTTGACGGACTGCCTCGCCAAACTGCGCGAGGGCTTCGATGTCGTCTATGCCGTGCGCCGCAAGCGGAAGGAGAACCTGCTCAAACGCGGCGCGTACGCCTTGTTCTATCGCCTGCTGAAGCTGGTGGCGGAGGTGGAAATCCCGCTCGACTCCGGGGATTTCTGCGTGATGAGTCGCCGGTTCGCCGACGTGCTGCGGCAAATCCCCGAGCGCAATGTTTTCCTGCGCGGCCTCCGTGCCTGGAGCGGCTTTCGTCAAACGGGCGTGGAGTACGAACGCAGTGCCCGCGCCGCCGGTCAGACGAAGTATCCCTTCACCAAACTGCTCAAGCTCGCGATGGACGGCGTGTTCGCGTTCTCGACGGTGCCGCTACGGCTCGCCACCTGGTTGGGGTTTGGGGCGGTGGGATTGTCGTTGTGCGCGGGCTTGTTCATCATCGGCTGGCGGCTCGCGGGATTTCGGTTCATGGGGCACACGGCGCAGGAACTGCCGGGCTGGGCGGCGGTGGTGGGGGTGGCTTTGTTCTTCGGCGGCATTCAACTCGTGCTCCTCGGCATCATGGGGGAATACCTCGGGCGAATTTACACCGAGGTAAAGCATCGTCCCCGCTGGGTGGTGCGCCAGGCCCTCGGCGTCCGCGCCGCTCAAGACCCAACTTCCAGCGCCAACAATTCATGATCCACACTTGGTCCAAAGGCGACGCCGATGACAACATGCCGGAGAACCTGCTGGTGGATTTGGAAGCCACCGTGCGGCGGCACCCCTGGTGGCAGGCCCGCGCGCGGTTGGCCCTGTCGGTTTTGCGACGTTACGGCATCGCGCCGCCGGCGGGCATTCTCGATGCCGGCTGTGGCTGGGGGACGAATCTCACCGCGCTCGAAGCTGCGGGCTATCGCGTGCGCGGCCTCGATATTTCGCGTCGGATGCTCGAACGGTTGGATCACCCCGACCGCACGCTCATCGAAGCCGACCTCACACAGCCGCTGCCACCGAACGCCGGGCCGGCGGATGGTTTGCTGGCGCTGGACGTGATTGAGCACATTGACGATGACCGCGCGGCGGTGGCCCGGTTGGGCGAGTTGGTCCGCCCCGGCGGCGTGGTGATCGTGAGCGTGCCGGCGCTGCCGGAATTATTTTCGCGCTTTGACGAAGTCCAAGGCCACCGCCGGCGTTATGTGCCCGATCGCTTGCAGGCCGCGTTTGCGGACAGCGGATTGACCGTCGAAAAGATTTTTTGGTGGGGCGGCTGGATGGTGCCGGTGCTGCGCCGGATGCGGAAAGCCGGGAACCAGGATGAAAGCCAGAAGACCTACGCCGACTATTTGCGGTTGCCGCCGTGGCCGGCACCGTGGCTCATGGGCGCTGCCTACGCGTGGGAACATGGGCGCGCCCTGGAGGGAAAACTGAAGACCGGCACCTCGCTATTTGCGGTGGCGCGCCGCTCGTAGAGTAGCGGCCGGCATCCTTGCCTGCCGTTGCGGGCGCGCAACTTGCCGCCCGGAAATAGCGCTCCAAGGGAGTCGAGGCTAACAAGAATTCCGCGGCGCTTACCCGGACGTGGCGTTCTTTCCGCGGGGCTGGAAGCCACAGCTCTACGGCAGCCAAGGATGGCCGCCGCCACCGTTCCAAGCTCGGCGCTCAGTTCCCGCTGCGCCGCGCCCAAAAGACTTCCTGCCCGTCCGGCCACGCTCCGAGCCGTTCCGCCGTGAAGCCCGGTCGGTTTTTCAGAACCCACGCGAAGGTGTCTGCGCGCGGGTTATGCACGACCAGAAAACCCTCCGGCCCGCCGGGCAGTTCCGTCGCGTACCGCACCTTGAATTCTGGAAAATGCGCGCGGAACGGATCGAAGAGGCGATCCATTTGTTTCGTGAAATATCCCGGCGAAGCCTCGGCGGCAGCGTGATCAATCAGCAGGAGATATTCGCGCCCTTTGCCATAGTAAGTGCGCGGTAAAAAATCCATCGAGTCCTCGAAGACCATCGGCACGTTGGGATGGCCAAAATCCAGGTCCGTGAAAGCGGTGGCGGGGCGCGGCGGATCCTTCACCGCCCGGAGCGGTTGGAAGAGGAGACAGAATCCGAGGATGCCCACCGTCATCAGACCGGGCAACCAGCCTGGCACGCGGCCCGGCTGGACGAAATCCGGGCGCGGCAAGTAGCGCGTCACCGCCAAGCCCACCGCCAGAATCAGCGCCAAGGCCACCACGCAGGGAGCCACGTAACGCTGCATGTAGATTGGTTGCCGCACCTGCGATAGCGCCCAGGTGGCCAGCGGTACCACCATCCACGCCAGCGCCAGCACGAGCAGGGACACCCACCCCGTTCCGACCCCGGACTTGTCGTCGGCGCGGCGGGCCAGCGCGGTAGCGGCCGCGAGTGCGGCGACGAGCAATAACACCGTGGCCAGCGGCGTTTGCATCGCCGGCTCATCCACAAACAGGCCAAACTGCAGCCGCGGGGTCCAAGTGCCGCAACTCGTGACGTAAAACTGTTTCGGCAATGCCGGGGCCCACAACAAAAACGTCGCCCACGCACCCACCACCGCGCCCGGCACGGCCCAGCGCCAGCGACCACGCAACCAGTCCATGACCACTTGCGCCACCAAAAACATGCCGCTGAACAACGCCCCGTAGAGATGCAAATAAACCATCGCCGTGTGGACCAGAAACACGAACCACAGGTCGCGGCGCCGAACAGTTTCCATCGAATTGATCCGCACAAACAAAAACGCCATCAGCGCGCCGAGCAAAAGGAACAACCCGTAATACCGGGCCCAAATCAGGTACCAGAAAACCCCGCGACTCAGGCCGAAGACCAACCCCACCGCGAGCGCCGCGGTTTCCGGCCCCACGACTTTTCGCAAGGTGAAGAAGACCACCACCGCGGCGAGCGCCGTGCAAACCGCCGAAGGCGCCCGCAACGCGGCTTCGCCGGTTCCGAATCCGCGCGCCACGAACCATGCGAGCAGGTAGTAAAGGGGCGGATTCGTTTCGCCGCCATTGCGAATCGTGTCCAACATCGCGGGCAGGCTGGGACTTCCGGCCAGCACGGCGGTGATGAATTCATCGTGGCCGAGGTATTCCTTTCGCGACTTGACCCAGAACGCGGCGAGCAACCCGGCCACGAGCAAGGCGAGAAATCCGATTTCCCAGGCGCGGAGCGGGCCGGGAAAGCGCCGTTCCACCGCTCCGGCACCGCTGGCAGTTGTCTGAATCACGCGCGAAAAGCTGCCAAAGGGCATCGTCGCGAACAAGCGGGAAAGCCGGCTGGCCGATAAATTACGCCGCCGCCGCCGCGCTCTAAATCTCGGGGCAACCGGCCACAACCTTTTGTCGTATATGCGCCAAAAGTTCGTCGGGCCGAATTTACTGCGAGGCCGAGGGGCTTTCAAAGATGTCGGCGCTGACGGGCGGCGTCTTTCATTTCCCAAAGATTTGAGCCGCGCCTCGTTACCTCGGCTCTCACAGGGGTTGGTTCAAATTTCCAAGTTTGGCGCCGACTCAGCCGAGATTCACCGGATCAATGTCCACCGTCAGCGTCACGTCCTCCGGCAGCACAAGGGTCGTCGTGATCTGCGCGAGCGCCCGGCTGAGCCGGCTCATCGCCCGGGTGCGGAGCATGATTTGGTAGCGGTAGAACGTCTCCGCGCGCAACAGCGGCGCGGGCGCGGGACCGGCGATGATCAAGTCGCGGAAGAGGGGGGGCGGCTGAGTCGGAGCGTCGGCGAGTGGACGCGGGGGGGCGCGCTCGCCGAGATTGAGTTCCGCCTCACTATTCTCCCTCCCCGGCTCACCAACTTTCCCACTCCCCGCTGCGCCTGCAGTAGTCAGTTTGTCCAGTTCATGTCGGACGTGCTCCGCGCTGAACTTCACCTTCTCCTCGTTCCGTCCTTTCAACGTGAGCAACGCCACGCGGCTCACGGGCGGATATTTCAACTGCTCGCGGAATTCCAGTTCTTGATCGTAGAACCCGACAAAGTCGTGGCGGCGGGCAAACTGGATCGCCGGATGAAACGGCGTGAACGCTTGCACGAACACCTCGCCCTCGACATCCCCGCGGCCCGCGCGACCGGAGACTTGCGTGAGTAGTTGGAACGTGCGCTCGCCCGCCCGGAAATCCGGTTGATGCAACGCGAGGTCGGCGTAGATGATGCCCACGAGCGTGACGTTCGGGAAATGCAGCCCTTTCGCGATCATTTGCGTGCCGATGAGGATGTCAATTTTCCCCACGCGAAAATCACCGAGCACCTGGCGGTAATCCTCCTTGCGCTTCATCACGTCGGCATCCATGCGCTTGACGCGCGCCTGCGGGAAGAGTTTGCCGAGCGTTTCTTCGACCCGCTGCGTGCCCGTGCCCGCGAAACGGATCGCGGGATTTTTGCATTTCGCGTTCGGGCACACGGCCGGCACCGCCTCGAACCAGCCGCACAGATGGCACCGCAGCTTTTGCTCCGGCCGATGATACGTGAGCGACAGGCTGCAATTCGGGCACTCGGCCACGAAGCCACAGAGCGGACATTGCAGCGACGTCGAATAGCCACGCCGGTTCAAAAACAAAATCGTCTGCTCGCCACGCTCAAGTCGTTGCGTGATGGCTTCCTTGAGTTGCGGCGAAAACAGCGGTGGACCTTTGCCAGCGCGCCCGGCTTGGCGCATGTCCACCACACGGACGTGCGGCATTTTCTGGTCGTCCACGCGCTCGGGCAATTCGAGCAAGGTGTATTTGCCGTGCTTGCAATTGTAGTAACTCTCCAGCGACGGCGTCGCGGAGCCGAGCACCACCACGGCGTTTTCCATCTGCCCGCGTACGATGGCCACGTCGCGCGCGTGGTAGCGCGGCGCTTCCTCCTGCTTGTAAGTGTGCTCGTGTTCCTCGTCCACGATGACCAATCCGAGCGGCTCCACCGGCGCAAAAATCGGCGAGCGCGCGCCGATCACAACCCGCGCCCGCCCTTGCCGAATCTTGTGCCACTCGTCATGCCGCTCGCCGGCGGACAGATGCGAATGGAGCACGGCCACGAGCGTCTGCTGCGGCCCGGAACTGAACCGCGCCTTGAACCGCTCGACGGTTTGCGGCGTCAGTGCAATCTCCGGCACGAGCACGATGCCGCCCTTGCCCTGCGCCAGCGCGTGCGCGAGGGCTTGGAGATAGACTTCCGTCTTGCCGCTGCCGGTGACGCCGTGGAGGAGGAAGGTGGAGGTCGGACTGCTGGTTTCTGACCTTCGTCCCTCCATTGCCGCCACGATCTTCGCCAGCGCCGCCGCCTGCGTCGGATTCAACACCAGCGGCGTGGTCGGCAAAATCTCCTCGCGCGCATACGGATCGCGCTCGGAAATTTGCGTGGCGATTTCCACGAGACCGCGGTCCTCGAGTTTGCGCACGGTGGCGGCGGTGGTGTCCGCAAGTTCCAGCAATTCGGCGAGCGAAATCTCGCGCCGTTCTTCGACGATGTTCCACGCTTCTTGCTGGCGCTTGGGAAGTTTGGGAAAGTCCCCACCCGCCGGCAGCGCCCGCACGAACAATCGTTCGCGCCACCCCGCCTCCTCCTTGCGCACGGCTTCGGGCAGCACGCTCTTGAGCGCGATCTCCGGCGCGCAGCAATAATAGTTCGCGATCCACCGCGCCAGCTTGAGCACCTTGGGCGTGACCAGTGTCTGCGCGCCGATGACTTTGAGAATGGGTTTGAGCCGCACCTGCCCGGATTCTTCCGCCATCGCCGTCACGCAACCCATGAGCTTTCGCCCGCCAAACGGCACTTGCACGCGACTGCCAACTTCCACCTTCCCGGCCAACTCTGGCGGGATGGCATAATCGAACTCCTTGCGGAGCGCGATTTCGAGGCTGACGCGGGCGATCATGGCGAGGGAAGGGTTGAGAGTTGAGGGTTGAGAGTCAAGCGGCAGCGTCCGTGGCGGCCGGCATCCTTGCCGCCCGGAAAAACGGTGGAAGCGCTCTCCTCCACCCGCGCCAGGTTTAGCGAGAGCGGCTTGTCGTATTTGCGAAGAGTGATGACGACCGCTATGCACCTGCGCAGCAGAGGGTCCAGGGCTTCCTAAATAAGCCGTTTAGCTTGCGCCGCGAACATCCACGCTGCGACCGAGGTGCAGGAAATGCAGGAGGGCGCGGCGGATCGGAAGGTTGTAGATACGTTCCAAGGCGGCCGCATAAAGTCGGAGCTGCGGGGCATGTTCTTCCGTTCGCGATTTCAAATCATCCGGGTGTAGGTGGTCCGTTTTGAAATCCACGATCCAGATTTCCGCGGCTAAGATGAGCGCCAGGTCCACCGAACCCTGGACGATCACGATCTCGTCGGGGAGGTCGCGAAAGGTCGGGCCGAAACCGGAGATTTCACCGGGGGAAAAGGCGGCCGTGAACGGCAACTCTCGGCGCAGGTTTTTGGGATCCTGTTGGAGAATTTCCAGCCCCAGCGCTGATTGCCAAAACTTGAGGATGGCCGACAACTCCAGCACTCCGGCTTCCTCAACAGTTATGATTCCCGCGCGGCTCAGTCGTTTCGCCTCGGCTTGCAATCCCGTTTCCGAACCCACTTCGGTCAGATTCACATGCTGCAGAAATTTGTGATGGGCCGTCCCGATGTCGGCCGCGCCAATCCCGGAGCTTTGCCTGGCCCCGGATAAGCCAGCCCTCGGCTGCGCGGGCCGGAGCGGGGCGGTTTCTTCGTCGGCTTCCGCGCCGCGCTGGCGCAAGGCCGAAGCGGAGGTCTTGGCCGGGGCGGTCGTGGCCGGGGTGTTCGCATAACGCCAGGAAAATGCTGCCATCTGTTCCGGCGTCAACGGAAGCGGCGGCGCGGCCACTTGCTTTTCCGCGGGAGGCGTGCCGGTTCCGGTATGGATCTGCCAGCGCAAGCGGGCAGTCTTGGTATCGGCGGGATACACGACTTCACCTATTGCCTGGCTCCAGTCGGCGCGGTCGCCCAGCCACAAGCCCAGCCATTCGCAATAGCTCTTGGCGCGGGGGACTCCGATTTCAGGAGGATAGGCGCAGCGCTTCCGCCAGGCTTTGCCGTCGGGATTGAAGCTGCCCACCAGGAGCAAGGTGTCCCGCGCCCGCGTGATGGCGACGTAAAGCAGGCGCAGCTCCTCGGCCACGGACTCCCGCCTTTCCTCGCGCCGCACCTGCCAGCGGACCAAGCTGTCCTGACGCCACTGCCGGTCGCCGTCAACGACCTGCGGCGCCATACCCCAACTCCGGGAAAACAGGATGCCGTCATTCAACTCCGGCTGGTGAAAACGCGAACCGATGCCGGCGAGGATCACGACGGGGAACTCCAGGCCCTTGCTCTTATGCACGGACAGGAGTTGCACCGCTTCCGGTTGCCGGGGCGGCAACGGTTCGATTTCCTGCTCCGCCGCCTGCTGCTCCGCGATGAATTTCAGGAAGCGATGCAGGCCCTGGCGCTGCAACGGATCGTAGCGGCGGGCGAGATCGAGAAAGCGGCGGACGTTCGCCACGCGATCCCTGCCGTCATCCAAAGTGAGCAGGAAAGCCTCGTAGCGCGTTTCCCCGAGGACGCTTTCCAAAACGCAGGAAAGCGAAGTCACCAGCGCCAACCGCCGCCAACGGTCGAGTTGCGCCAGGAAAGACTGGATCGCCGGGTTGTCCTGCCGCGACTCCAGCCGGCTCATGGCATCCGCTCCCTTACCGGTCGCTCCCAAGGTCACCAGTTCATCCAGCGAAAGGCCCACCAGTGGCGAGCGCAGCACCGCAAACAACGGAATGTCCTGGCGCGGGTTGTCCAGGATTCGCAGCAAGGCCGCGAGGTCTTGCGCCTCCAGCGTGGCGAGAAAATCGCCCTGCTCCGCCACCAGCGGGATGTCCTGCCGGCGGAATTCGCGGAGAAACGCCCCCGCCCGTCCGCTGATCGCCCGCATCAACAGGCCGACGTCACTCCACTTGAGGTCGCGGAATTTATTTTCGCGTTTGTCCCAGACCTGATGCTGGCCGTCCATCATCTCGCGCAGGCGGCCCGCGGTCACGCGGGCCTGTTGGTCAATGGCCAGCAAGTCCTCCCAACCCTCGCCCGCACTGTCATCGGCGGCGTCATTCGCCCCGCCGGCAGCCTCCTCGGCCTGCGAATTCACCAAGTGCAGTTCCACCCGGCAATCTGCTTCGGACCAGTGACTTTTGGGACCGTTGCTCGCGGTTGGTTGCAAAGAGAGCGGGGAACGATCCGCGGTTTTGAGCGTGCCGAATTGCAACCGGTCGCTTTCACCGTAATTAACCCCGCCCAATCCGGCGCCCATGAGGCAACCAAACAGGTCGTTGGCAAACGCCAGAATCCCGGCACGACTGCGAAAGTTCTCGTTCAGCGCCAGCACCCGGTGGTTCAACTTGCCATTCCAATCCCCGGCATAGGCCCGAAAAAGTTGGGGCGCTGCCATGCGGAAGCGGTAGATGCTCTGCTTCACGTCCCCGACCATGAAAAGGTTGGCGCGCGCATCGTGATAGCTGAGGGCCTGGATGAGCGCGTCCTGCGCGGCATTGATATCCTGACACTCGTCCACGAAGACGTGCCGGAAGCGTGCGCGCCAACGCTCGGCGATGCTGTCGTCGGTCAGCAGTTGCAAGGCGAGTTGTTCCAAGTCGGAAAAATCCACGCCGCCCAAGGCGCGTTTGGCGACCGCGAATTGGCTGGCATACGCCTGGGTCAACTTGAGCAACGTCTGCATCGGGCCGCGCGCCAACTGCCATTCGGCATCCAACGGGTCGCCGTTGTCAGTCGGCAGCCACCCGGCCAGTTCCGCCGCCTCCGCAAAAAACTCCTCCAACACCCCGCGTTTGTTTGCCGTTCCCCGCACCCAGAAATCTGGGCGGTTGAGTTTTTGGATTTGCTGCAAGGCGGCCGCGATTTCAGGGCTGGAACTCTCCCCGGTAATGCGGGCCAGGCTTTCCCCAAATTCAGGCAGTTGCTTTTCAATCAGGCGGATGCCTTCCGCGGTCGCGCTCGCGCCGCCATAGCCACTGACATTTGGCAAGGTTCCCAACGTGTCCTGAATCTGCCACGCGACGGCGGGTTGCCACGCCAACAACCATTCCTTGAGAATCCGCGGCCGCTCGGCACGCCACTTTTCAGGCTGGTCAGCCGTGAAGATTTTCAGTTCCGCGGCGAGCAGACTCCCGGCATGGGGTTGTTTGACGTAGAACTGGTGCGTCTTGCGCATTTGTTCCGCCAGACGTTCGCCGCTGCCACCAAAGTGGTCCACCACGAGCGATTGCACGGCTGGCTCGGCGATGGCGTTGGTCACCACCTGACGCGCGATTTCGTTCGCCAGCGGCCGGGTGATGGATTCCTCCAATACCGCCACCCCGGGATCGAGGCCCAATTCCGTGAAATGCGCCCGGAGGAGTTCGAGGCAGAAGGCGTGGATGGTGGAGATGTGCGCCCCCTCCAGCAGCAGCAACTGCTGCTGCAAGTACGGGTCGCCCGCCTCCGCCAACCGGGCTTGCAACGCCTCGCGCAGGCGCTGTTTCAGTTCGGCGGCGGCCGCGTTGGTGAACGTCACCACCAGCAACTCTTCCACGCTGACCCGTTCTTCCGTGACCAGCCGGACGCAACGATTGACCAGCGTGGCGGTTTTGCCGGTGCCGGCCCCGGCGGTGAGCAGCACCGCGCCCGGGGACTGGATGGCTTCCCGTTGTTGATTCGTCGGCGCGCTCATGATGCGGGAGGAAGATTTCCGGTTTTACTTTTAGCTGATTTCTTTTTCGCGGGCGGCCCGTCCGTTTTGGCCGCGCGCGAATCATCCCCGGCGGTTTTTGATTCGGCCGGCTTGGTGTAAGTCACCGAGCGGAAAGTGCCGAACACCGGCTCAAAGCGGCAGACCGGTTGGAAGGGGCAATACTCACAGGCAATCTTGGTGGAGCCGAACCGCGCGGGCGACACCGTCACGTCGCCTGCCAAAATCGCGCCGGCGTGCTGCCGCAGAAATCCGCGGGCACTTTCCAGCAAGGCCCCAAAATCCGGCGCGGCTTGGAAATTGGGCGATTGCTCATGGGGTTTGAATTGCAAGGAATGTTCCCAAGTGCGGCCATCTTTCTTGGCGGAGCTGTCAAACTGCTCCAGCCACTCGCGGTTCGCCCGGCCTTCATGCGTCAGGGATTGCAGCGATGACTTTTTCCGCTCCGCTTCGGTGGCATCGCGGCCGGCGCTTTGCATTTTGAGAGAGAGCGGGACATAAAACGCTCCGGCGGGCACCAGTGCGGTCTGGTCGCTCACGCTGCCGGGCCGCAACCCGATCAACTTCGTTTTCAATTCCGGTGACTCGACGACGAACGCGAGGTACCCCAGCAATTGCAGTTCAAAACCCTTCTGCAACCGCGCCTGACTGGGGGACTTGCCGCCGGTCTTGTAGTCAAAAATCGCGACCAGCAACCGGCCATCCGGCAACGCGCAAACATCCAGCCGATCCAGGCTGCCTTGCAATTTGAGGGTGCGACCTCCTGCGAGGGCGAGATTCCAGGCCGGCACGTCCGGCGGGTTACGGTCGGCGTCCGGCTGGTCCCGGAATTTGAATTCCGACAGCACCGGGTCGAAGGAATTGGTCCCGAACCACGCAACCACCTGCTGCACCGCCAGCGCCAGGCCCTCGATTTTCTGCTCCGACTCCCAACGCACCAATTCGTCCTGCGACTGCGGAGCGAATTTCTCCTGCCCCATCAATGCCAATCCCAACTCCCGGATTTTCTTCGCCGCCGCCGCCGGCGACCAATCGCGCCATTTGCTTTTTTCGCGGAGCGTGAGTTCGTGGAACTCCTTCAGAACGGCGTGCAGCAGCGTGCCGATGGTCGCTTGATCGGCCTCGAATTCCTCTCGTTCCTTGAGGTGCAGTTGCTGGCTGGCGAAATGGTGGAACGGACATTCCGCGAATTTCTCCAGCGCGCTCACCGAGGAACGCAGGCTCTGCTCCGGATAGAGCTGTTGCAAGGCGGGCGCGCTGAGCCGGCGAGTTTTCTCCCCTCCCGCCGGCAGCAATTGTTCTCGCAGTTGGTCGCAGGCTTTGCGCCCCAGACCGACGGCGTGTTCCGTGGCAAGGTTCGCCGGTAGCAGCCGATTCCAACCCGGGCACTCGAACAGTTCCGGCAACGAAGTGACGCTTTCCGGAGCGAGACTGCCGCTGAAACTTTTCAAGCGGCCATCAAACACGGTCATGTCGCCAACCCCCGCCTCGGCGTTCGCTTTGAGGTCGGCAAAAGTCAGCAGGCGTTCCGCCACGGCGGAGCGGGCCAGGGATTTGCCATTCGCACTGCGGCGCGACCAACTCACGCAAAGCCGCTCGCTGGCCCGCGTGCAGGCGATGTAAGCATAGTAGTTTTCGCGCGAAGCCAACTGCGCGACATCCCAGCCCAGCCCCAAGTCCGCTTCCGATTGCAACCCCACCCGCTCCGCGCGGTTCAACAGCGGCGGCGCGGTGGGCGGGGCGGGAAAAACTCCGGCGTTCAGGCCGAGGACGATTGTGAGCTTCACGTCCGGCTGCCGGGCGCGGTCCACCGCGCCGAGAAATACCTGGTCCAGTGCGGGTGGAATGACCCCCAAGGACAGGCTGGCCAGTCCCGCCTCAGCGATCGGCAGCCACTCCCGCGCTTCGAGTTTGGTGTTGGCAAAGGCGAGCACCAAGTTGTCGCACCAGTTCTGCAATTGCTCCCACGCCGTGCGGTGCATGGTGCGGTAGAGCGGCGGAAGGTTCATCCCCTCCACCTCGCCCTGCCATTGATCCAAGATCCCGGGCACCCGCAACGCCGTCCAAAGACGGCGCAACGCCGCCGCCAACGCCGGGCCATCCACCGGCGCGCTCAACGCTTCCTTGAACGTCCGAAACGCCGCCACCGGCCGGGCTAGTTCCGCCACGGCGCCAACGGACAAACCTGCTTTCCGTTGGTAAACTTCCAAGTCCAGCCATTCGTTCCCGCGCACGCCCCGCGCCAGAGTGGCGTTCTCAAGGCCATCCACGAGTGAGTTGTTCTCCACCACCAGCCCGGTTTTAAGCGCGGCGATCCAGTCCTCGTGCCCCCAACCGTGCGCCGCCAGGCTCAACGCGCTGCGGGTCAACTCGGCGGCGGGATGATGTCCCATCGGCTCGCGGTGATCGGCGAAGAACGGAATGTCGTGCCGGCGAAAGGTCCGTTGCAGCGCGTCGGCGTAGGTGTCCATGCGCCGCACGATCACGCTCACTTCGCGGTACCGGCCCGAGCGGTTGCGCACATGGTCGTTGATCAAGCGCGCCGCCAGCAGCGCCTCCGCCTCGGGATCGGTACATTCGACGAAGTTCAAGCCGCCCAACGGAGGGGCCGGCAGCGTGGCGCGGTCGCTCCAACTGGACGCCAGATATTCCAGCGCCGGAGCGTCCTTGAAGCGGGGCAACGCATCACTCCCGAGCGGCAACAGCGTGACTTCATGTTGCAGCCCCAACTGCCGGACGCGTTCCCGGCAACGTTGAAACGTGGCGGCGTTGAGACTCCACAACGAACTGGCCGTCGCGTTTTCAACCGGAACACTATTCTCCAGACAGAACGCCAGCGTGGCCCGGTCGCTGCAGGGCAACAATTCGGTCAGGAGATTAATTTCCGGCCAGGTCATTTCCGCAAACCCATCCAACCACACGCCGGCAAATTGCGGGGTGGGTTTGGATCCCTTGCGGGCGCTGGAAAGTTCTTGGGCCGCCCGCATCAGCAGGTCGTCTGGATCGTGGACGGATTGGGCCTTCAGCCATTCGCGGTAGGCCGCGAGCATGAGGGCGAGGTCGCCAAGTTTGTTCGTCAACAACGTGGGGGCGGAGTCGGGCAGCCGCAAATTGCGGAGCCGCTCGACACTGGTGTTGGCGCGTTGAAGCTCGCGTAACACCTGGCTCAGTTGCGCGGCAAACCCGGTCGCCCGGGCCGAACTGCCGAAACCTTTTAGCTCGCGCTCCTTTTGCGTCAGCAGGGCGCGCAGGGCCATCACCCGCCCCTCCTCGGACAACAGGTTGCGGATCGGTTGCCTCAGTTCCTCGAGGACGCGCCGGGCCAGGCGGTCGAAGGAAAGAATCTCCAGCCGGGTGAACCCGCGCACGCCCATGGACAATAGCTGCCGCTCCAGCAAATAGGTGGATTGGCGCGGCGCGATGAACAGCAGGGGCGGCCCGTCGGGGGCGCTCACGAGGGCGTCGCGAATTTCCGCCAGGCAGCGGTGAGTCTTGCCACTGCCCGCGGGGCCGAGGAGAAAATTGGTGCTCATGTTTACGGTTTTGTCCGGGATCTCATCCACGGCTGACCTGCTCCGGCAGGGCGCGCAAATCTTTGATGGAAATGGTGGCCATGATTTGCGCCTATTTGCGAACCGACTTCCCTCCGGGCTGAAATGCTTCGGTCATCACCGACTCGAAAGTCTCCGTTGCCCAATCCTCGACCAGATACGGCTTGCCCGCCTGTCGCGCTCCCCGCAAAACCAATGGCTTGCGACCGGGACGATCCCACCACTCGGACAACGATGTTTGCGCGTTCCTCTTCAAGTTGGGTTGAATTTCAGCACCTATTCAGCCGAAAGACAATTGGATTTCGCCACTTCCCCGGCTGTAATCCAAGGCCAAGATGTTTCAGCGCCGCCACCGTTGTTCCCAGCTCCCGCACTTCGGCAACGAGGAAGCCGGCGTGATCCTCGCCGCTGGGTGTCTTGGCCTTTCGGTTGGCGGGGGGAGCGAGGTCTAGTCGTTGGCGGGTACGAGCTCTCACAGACCGTCAACGCCACCAGGGCGACCGACTTCATCCGCGACGCGCAGCGAGCAGGTCCATTCGGTCGTAACGCAGGAGCAGCCCCGGATTGACGTCGAGCCGCGTTGCGTTGTCATCGCAAGTCGCCGGCGCGCAAGGACGGCAGGCAAACGTCCGACCGAAGGAGCCCAAATCGAAGGACTGGATCCGATACCAAAACAAAGAACGAAGTAGTGGGGCGCGACAACTACGGTCACGCCCCCAGCCCGACCAACGCCGGGCTACCCGCAGCGGGCGCTCAACCCGCCGGCGTGTTCTGAAGTCACCGGTCTGCGTCGCCGAGCAGGAAGATCTCTCGAAGGTCCAACCGCCGGAGGCGAGCGAACCGTCCGTCCGGTGGGGTGGGAGGGTGCCGGGGCGCAATCCCCGGCATCCGCGCCGATCGCCAGTGAAGCCAGCGACCCGGCCAGAAGAGAAACCGCTTCCGTTTCGAAGTGCGGGTTCAACTACCTGGACCTGGCTTAGCCGTTGGTCTTCCAGCCTTTGCCGGGAAGGTACTCGCGGCTGCCGGAGGACGACTTGCAACCAGACGCGCCGGCCAGTACCGCCAGAAGCAGAAACAACAAAGCGATTTTTGACATGGCCGCAGTTTAATCGAGATTGTCGGCACGGCAAGCGTGTGGCACGGTGTGGCCCGTCATTATGTCGGAGAAGTCAAAATTTGTGCAGGGCCAGTTACTGCTCGACAGCGGGCAGTTGCAGGGGTTTTTCCAACACACGGTCGTGCTGGTCTGTCAGCACAGTGCCGAGGGGGCCTTCGGCCTCGTGCTCAATCGCAACACCGGCCGGAAGGTCGGCGAAATGATCGTGGCGGATCTGCCGGATCTGTTGAAGGAAAGCCCGCTCTATCTCGGCGGCCCGGTGCAACCGACGGCCTTGAGCTTTCTGCACTCGGACGCTTTCATCCCTGGCGCCAACGTGATGCCGAATTTGGGGCTGGGCCATTTGCTCGACGAACTGGTGGACATCGGGGAATCGTTTTCGCCGACGAAAAAAGTGCGGCTCTTCGCCGGCTACGCAGGTTGGAGCGGGGGCCAGCTTGAAGACGAAATGCGCCGGAAGGCCTGGTTGACTTTTCCCGCCTCGCTCGAACTCGTGTTCGACACCCCGCCCGAGAAACTCTGGGCCGCAGTGCTCACCCGCAAAGGCGGTTGGCGCAACAAACTCCGCGCGCAGACCCCGGAAGATTTGTCCTGGAATTAGCCGTCCGCCGCGGCGGGTAACCGACCCGCGCGCCGCCGCCAAAGTCAGCGCGTCGGCCGGCAGCGACATGCTTCCTACCTCAGACTTCAGGTTCAATGCCCGGCCAGCCTCCAGCTTGGTGCCGCGCATCCGGCCAGGCCAAGTTCCGCCAACCTGAAAGGTCGGCGACCCAACCGCAAGCCGGAGGTTCGCGTCGCGATTCGCGCCACGCCGTGACATTCCGTTGACAGCCGCTGACCCATTCGTATGCTCCCACCGGCTGCGAGCGACCAACCGTTGAGGGTTTTCAGGTCAGACGTGGTGCGGGAAGCAGTCAGCGAAAACATGCAGTTTTGAATCAGGCAAAATATGAACGACAACCAATCTTACCAGTCCGCCATTCCAGTCATCGAACTCGGCGAAAAGTCGCGCGGTCAGTTTATCTCGCGGACTTACAACCACCTGTTCGGCGCCATTTCGGTATTCACGCTGCTCGAAATTTTTCTGTTTAAGGCTGGATGGGCGGAGCCTATGGCCAAGGCGATGCTGGGCACTTCCTGGCTGCTGGTCCTCGGTGGGTTTGTGGTGGTTTCCTGGCTGGCCCGGAGCGTGGTGCATCGAGCTGGCACGAAGCCCGCCCAATACGCAGCGCTCGCTGGTTACGTGGTGGCGCAGGCGATCATTTTTGTGCCGTTGCTCTGGATGGCCGACAAATACGCGCCGGGGGCCATCACGAGCGCGGCGGCGATCACGCTGCTTGCATTCGCCGCGTTGACGCTCGTCGTGTTTTTCACCCGCAAAGATTTCTCCTTCCTGCGCGGCATTCTGATGTGGGGCGGCATTATTGCGTTGGTGTTGGTCGTGGGGGGCGCAATTTTCGGATTTCAACTGGGCACTTACTTCTCAGTGGCGATGGTGGCGCTGGCCGGCGCGGCGATCCTGTATGATACGTCAAACGTGCTGCATCATTACCCGGAAGATCGCTATGTGGCGGCGGCGTTGGAACTGTTCGCCTCGGTGGCCCTTATGTTCTGGTATGTGCTGCGGTTGCTGATGTCGCGGCGCTGAGCCGCGGTCGGCGGTCAGAGGGCGGACCTCGACTTCCGACTTCTGGCCTCGGCCTGCGGCGGCGCGAAAAACATTGCTTCTGCGCCCCCGGTTTGGCTTCATTCCGCCATGCCACAGATGGCAAGCGAAAGAGTTACCAGAACAATGGGCCGGCGCCGGATGCAAATTTTTTATTCCGGCCGGGTCCAGGGCGTTGGCTTTCGCTACACGGTCAAGCGGTTGGCCGCGGGATTTGAATTGGCGGGCACAGTGCGAAATTTGCCCGATGGCCGGGTCGAACTGGTGGCCGAGGGCGAGGTGGCGGAGTTGCAAGCCTTTCAGACGGCGATTCGTGACGAAGGACTGGCCCACTTCATCCGCGACGAACAAGTCGAATGGAACGAGGCGCAGGGCGGCGGGCGCGGTTTTGAGATTGCGAGATAGAACCTAATGAAGTTTGCCATCATAGCTGATATTCACGCCAACCTGGAAGCGTTTCAGGTCGTGCTCGCGGACATTGAACAGCAAAAGTGTACTCACGTCGCGTGTTTGGGCGACGTGGTGGGCTACAACGCGAATCCCAAGGAGTGCCTGGACATCGTGCGGCAAAAGGGCTGGCCCGTGGTCAAAGGCAATCACGATGAATACTGCTCCTCGGAAGATCCGCTGGACGGCTTCAACCCGGCCGCGGCCGAGGCGGTGAATTGGACGCGCCGGCAACTCACGGTTGAAGACCGGCAATGGTTGCGCGATCTCAAGTATCAGCGCATGGTCACGAGCTTTACCATCGTCCATGCGACGCTCGATGCGCCCCAGCGCTGGGGTTACGTGTTCGACAAGCTCGCCGCCGCGGCCAGCTTTACCTACCAGAACACCTCCGTGTGCTTCTTCGGCCACACCCATGTGCCCGTGGCGTTCATGCGCGATACCCTGGTCCGGGGCGGCACGTATTCCAAGTTCAAGGTCGAGCCGAACAAGAAATATTTTGTGAACGTCGGCGCCGTTGGGCAGCCGCGCGACAACAATCCCAAATGCGGCTACGTGGTGTACGATGTTGACGAAGGCACGATCGAATTGCGCCGGCTGGATTACGACATCCCTGCGGTCCAGAAAAAAGTCCTCGCGGCGGGTTTGCCGCCCCGGCTGGCCGAACGGCTGGCGTACGGCAGATAACCCGCTGGCTGCGCCCCCTCGCCCCCGCCCGCGCCGCCGCAAGCAGACATTCCTGAGCAGCACCAAGTTCACACGTTCACGAGCCCTGTGCGCGATCCGTCCCAAAGATCCGACAGGTCCGACCCGTCCAACGCAGCGCGTAACAGCAGGGTTGGCCCTTGGAGTTTGGTGTTTTGAAAATCCTCATCCTTAAGCCCAGTTCGTTGGGCGACGTGATCCAAGCCTTGCCAGTGCTGCGGCTGCTCAAGCGACATCAGCCGCTCGCGACGATTCACTGGTGGATTGATTCCCGACTGGCACCCCTGCTCGCAGGCGACCCCGATCTGGCGGGCGTGGTGCGGTTCGAACGCCAGCGTTGGGCGTCGCCGCTTCACTGGCCGGAAATGTGGCGCAGCGTGCGCTGGCTGCGGGCACAGAATTACGACTGGGTGATTGACCTGCAAGGGCTCGCGCGCAGTAGCGCGTTCGCGTGGCTGACCAATGGCCAATTACTTGTCGGTCTCGATGAAGCCCGCGAAGGGGCGCGGGCGCTTTACGACGTGATCGTGCCGCGCGCGTCGTATCACACCCATGCCGTGGATTGGTATCTCGCCGTGCTGACGCGGCTCAGCGTGCCGGTGGACGGGAATTTCACCTGGTTGCCGGAACGTCCCGCCGTGGCGGCGGACGTAAAATCAAAATGGCCAACCGAGGCCGGCCGCTGGATAGCGCTGCAACCGGGCGCCCGATGGCAGAACAAACGCTGGCCCGCCGGGCATTTCGCCGAATTGGTGCGGGCGACCGCCCGGGATTTTTCGGAGGTGCGCTTCGTCATCCTCGGTGGCGGCGACGACCAACCGCTGGGGAAAATCATTTCCGCCGCCGCGCCGGACCGTTGCCTCAATCTGGCGGGCCAGACCTCGTTGCTGGAAATGATCGAATGGCTGCGCCGGTGCGAGTTGGTGGTCACCAACGACACCGGGCCGGCGCACGCGGCGGCAGCGCTCGGCAAACCCACGCTCTCGCTCTTCGGCCCGACGGAGCCGCGCCGCACCGGCCCTTACGGTCAGCTCTCTCGCGCCCTACGACACCCGTTGCCCTGCGCGCCATGTATGAAATCGCGTTGTGCCTGGCCGCAACCGCTGGAATGTCTCACGGCGATTTCTTCTGCCACAGTGGCCGCGCGGGTTCGCAGCGAACTTCTGAGTTCTAGCCTTGCATCGGGAATGAAGTCGCGCAAAGGCAGCACGTAGGCCCGGGGGACGCACCGGGATCCCGGTTGAAACGGCTGGCATCCGCCGCGCTCGCTGGCATTCTTCCGTTCAACGATGAGCAAAGCATCCAAACAACGCGCGTGCCCGGCGGTCGGACGGGAAATTCCCGCCACCGAGTGCGTGGCGAAACGCCACCATCCTTACGCCTGCCCCGCGACGTGCCCGCATGATCCGTTCGCGCCCGCCAATTATTCCCGCTTCCTCGAACTCGAGGGCCGGCTGGATCACAAAGCCATGAATTACCTGCTGGAGCACGCGCCGGATCGCGCCGCGATGCAGAAGGCGCTGCAACTGGCGGCCCATCATCCGAGCCAGCACGCCATGCACGCGTGGTGCTCCTGGCAGTTGTTTTTCGCCCCGGACGCGGATGGCCGGACGTGCTGCCAGCGTTGGGAGCAGGCCGGTTTTGCTGGGTTGAAAAACGATCAGCAAGTGGGGTTGCGCGCGAAGATGCAGACGCGGATCGCTTTGCTGGAAATTCATCGCGTGGGGGACGACGCGCAGGTGGAGGTGGTGGATTTGCTCGCGCCCGAGGCACCGCCGATGCGCTTTCAGGATCGCAGTCTGGCCGGTGTGGCGGTGCGGTTTGCCTGCGTGCTGGCGTGGATTTGTCCGCTGCCCCATTACTGGCGCTTGAATGGCACGGCGGTTTTTATTCCCGAGATGGCGCAGTTTCCGGCCGAGGAAATCGTGACGGAAATCGTCCGGCATCTCGGCGGGCCGACTGAGGCGGAGGCCCTGCGCCGTTGGCTGGCGGAAAACCTCGTGCGCTTCGACGACGCCCTCCAAGCCACCTACCAGATGCGGCGAATGCGAATGTTGGCCGGGCTGGACGCCCGCTTCGGCAAGGCGGTCTATGAACTGCAAGCGCCCTTTGCCGCGTGTCGCCAGCGGCTGGATGAATTGCCCGATGTGGAAATGGATGACTTGGCGGACGCGGAACGTCAGGAAGGTTTCGCCGAAGCGCGCGTGTGGTTGGCCGAGGCGGAGCCGGCGAACAAAGCCGTCCCGGCCGGCGGTCGCGCGGTGCTCGGGCGCGTGTTGCTGGGTCAGGCGCACTGGCGGCTGGAAGGGTTCGGCGGTGAACGGTTCGCCGACTTGCGCTCCAGGTTCGAGCAATGTCTCGGCGACTCGGTGCGGATGACCGGCGAACGAATTGACGACCTGAGCGCCAGGCTGGCCGCCAAGGAGCCGTCCGTGAACGAGTCCATCATTCCACCCCGCCTGCTCGAAGAACCGGAGAAAATCCTGATGGCTTCGTCACGCATGCCGATGCCGCCGGCGGGCCAGACTCTCGCGGACACTGAACTGGAATTGATGCAGGCCGCCGACCGCGCCTTTCTGGAGGCTCAGATTCCCATCCTGGATAACAAAACTCCACGCGAAGCCGCCGCCGATCCGGCTTTGCGCCCGCGCTTGATTCGCCTGCTCAAGCAGCACGTCTGTCGGCACGACGAGCGCAATCTGGCCACAGGCCACACCGCCGACATCAACTGGTTGCTGCGCGAACTGGGCGCGACCGAAATCATTTTTGATCCGCCGCCGTGGCGTCCACCGCCGGCGGAGCCGATGAGCGACGACGATTTGTCGGACGAGGAGCTGCTCGATCCCGGGGGTGACCCGAATCTCCCGCCCGCGCCGGCGCTGCCCGGCACGCCGTTGAGCATGGCCGCGGCGGCCAAACGAATGGACGATGGAATGGCCGCTTTTAGTAGCGCGGCGGAGGCCAATGAAGCGCTTTATTCCAGTGGCCTGACGTTGATTGATGACGCGTTCAATGTGACCGAGGACCTGCTTTCGGACGCTGAATTTTCCTTCATGATGCCCTTTCTGTTGCAAGCGTCACTGGCATTGGTGCCGCCGGGACATCGCGCGCCGGCAGTGGACGCTACCGCCCTGGAACGCGCCTTCCACGAGAATCTCGACGAACTGGAGGCCGCGATGGGCGCTGGTTCCCCGGACAAATTGATCAAGTTTCCGCAACGCTGCGCCCAGCCCAACCTCATGTTGCTGGTCATGAACGAAATTCTCCAGGCCGGGTCCACCGCGCCAAAAAAGTTGCGGCCCGGCCCGCAGGCCCAAGGCGTTATGTTCGCGTTGGTCCGAGCCGCCGTGGACGAACTCCATAATGCGTTGCAACGGCGGTCCCGGCATTTCTGATGAACGCCGCCG
>CAIKLQ010000588.1 GCA_903828255.1 uncultured Verrucomicrobiota bacterium | reverse complement strand
GTGCCGCATCTGATTGACGACGATTCCGGCGTGGGTACGCAAGTTACCACCGGTGATTTGAACGGTGACGGCCGGCCCGACGTGATCGTGGCCAACAAGAAGGGCATCTTCGTCCACCTCAGTGAACCAGCCAGGCATTGACCAGCATCCGAGATCGAACCCTGAACTTTTGACCAATGATTCGTGGGCGCATAACAAACCAAACTCCATGATCGGTGTTATCGCAGACGATTTGACCGGCGCCGCGGAAATCGGTGCCGTGGGTTTGCGGCATGGTTTACGGGCCGAGGTCATTCTCGCGGACACACCACCGGGCAGCGACGCGGACCTCATCTGCGTGGACACCGACTCGCGTTCCTGCAATCCGACGGAAGCCGCGCAACGCGTCAGCAACGCCGCCCTCCTGCTGCAAAACTGCGGCGCGGAATGGATATACAAGAAGACGGATTCCCTTTTGCGCGGGAACGTGACGCCGGAGATCGAAGCCGTCGTCAAACAGCTCGGCTTGTCCGGCGCGCTGCTGGTCCCGGCCAATCCTTCGCTCGGACGGACGGTGGTGAATGGTCAGTACTTCGTGTGCGGCCAGTTGATTCACCAAACGGAGTTTGCCCAGGATCCGAAGCATCCGCGCTCATCGCCGAACGTGCTGGAGCTGCTCGACAAATCATCGGCGCTGCCGCTTTCTGTCGGGAAGTCCGGCGAGCCTTTTCCAGAATGCGGGATAGTTATCGGTGAAGTAGCGAGTGCGGAAGATGTTCGCGCTTGGGCCACGCGACGGAACGAACGATGGCTAATGGCGGGCGGCGCGGAGTTTTTTGGCGCGCTGTTGAAGCCGGCAGCACGCATTCCCCAAAGCCGGAATGCACCGGGCAAGGAACTGTTCGTCTGCGGCAGCGCAAGCGAAGCCACGCGGAAGTTTGTGGCCGGCCAAGCGCAGCATGGTGTGCCGGTGTTTTCTTTACCGGATAAACTGGCGGCTGTTGGCGATTTTGACGCGACCGAGGTTGAAGCCCTTGCGGCAAGAGTGGTTTCTGCTTTGCAGGTAGAACCGCGTGTGATTCTTCACGTCGGCTTGCCCCAGGTAAAAGACGTTTCGCTGGCCGAGATTCTGGCAAGGCATCTGGTCCGGGTGGCGGCGGAGGTCTTGCGTCTTGCGCCGGTTGGTCAGGTCTTTACCGAAGGCGGAGCAACGGCGGTGGGGTTGGCGCGGGAGATGGGCTGGCAGCGGCTGGCGGTGAAGTCGGAACTCGCCCCCGGGGTAGTGATGCTGTCGGTCATCGGCGGTGGTGCTCCGCTGCTGACCATCAAGCCGGGCAGCTACGCGTGGCCGGAGAGTCTGATTGCACGAAGAAGCGATTATGAAGCCAGCAATACCTGAGCAGGAAACACGACCGGACCTGCCTTGCATTGGGGTTATCGGCCTCGGTTTGATGGGCAGCGCGCTTACAGAGCGTTTGCTCGAGAATGGCTACCGCGTCGTGGTGTGGAATCGCACCCGTGAAAAGAGCAAGGCACTGGTGGCCCGCGGCGCGGAGTGGAGTGACAACCCGCTGGCTGCGTGCGATCGGGTCATCATAAGCCTCTACACGTCCGAAATTGTCGAGGCGGTGCTCGACCAACTGGAAGCCGGACTTCACGCCGGTCAGATCCTCCTCGACACCACCACAGGCGAGCCGGAGCAGACAGCAGCACTTGGGTCGCGACTTGTCGCTCGCGGGGTTCGCTATCTCGACGCGCCGATTTCCGGTTCGAGCGAGCAGGCCCGCCGTGGCGAAGCCACCGTCATCGTCGGCGGCCCGCGCGAAACCTTCGAGGCCTGCGCCGATTTGTGGCGCGTGATGTGTCAGAAAGTGTTTCACGTCGGCCCCTGCGGCAGCGCGGCGAGGATGAAGTTGATCACCAACCTGGTCCTGGGCCTGAACCGCGCCGCCCTCGCGGAGGGGCTGGCGTTTGCCGAGGCAATCGGCGTTGCGCCGGCAGCGGCGTTGGAGGTCATGGCCGGGAGCATGGCTTACTCGCGCGCGATGGATGCGAAAGGTCGCAAGATGATCGAGCACGATTTCACCGTGCAGGCGCGGCTCTCGCAGCACTTGAAGGATGTGAGGCTGATGTTGCAGGCGGCCGGCGAGGCGGGAATGCCACTGCCGCTGGCCGACACGCACCGTCGCCTGATGGAGCAGGCGGAGGCGGCCGGGTTGGGCGAACTCGATAACAGCGCCATCATCGAAGTCCTGCGCCGAAGAACGTAAACACAGCATTGCCCAAATGAAAACACCCGATGTCCGCGTAATGTTAGCTCCCCAAGAATATGATGAGCAGTCGCCGCCAACCATGAACCAAACCCGAGCGCCATTGTTTTCCCTCGTTTGCGCGCTGTTCTGCCTGCCGCCACTTGCCGGCGCGCAGGACCGGTCGCCGCAATTAGCCCCCAAGCAGGATGCCGGAGCGACTGTTGCCTCCTGGAAGCTTTTGTTTTCCGGCCGTCAGGACATCACGGACACTTGGGGTAAATTGCACTTCGGCGTGACGCCGGTACGGCTGATTCGCGAGTGCGAGGCGCTCCCTTTCACCGTGGCTGGCTGTTTTCCGCTTGCCGACGGCAAATGGGAAGTATTTGGCCAGCAGTTGACCGAGGTCGGCCGGGGAAGGGAATCCTTCCAGGAAACCAACTCGTGGAAACTCATCCGCGCCACCACGCGCGATGGCGTGAAGTTTGAGAATCAAGAGACCGTCCTTGATCAATCCCCGGCCACTTGGACCGATCACGTTGGCCTTGCCTACAACCCGGAGGCGAAGGAATACCTGCTGCTGAAGTTCAAGTTGGATGACTCCGGTTTTGCCTACACGGCCTTCTTAGGCCCGGACGGCAGGCAGTGGCGGGAGCATTCCAACAATCCGTTGTTCTATGAAGGCGACGCGTTGAGCCTGTTCTGGAGTCCAGTGCTGAAGCGGTTTGTCTGCGTCAGCAAGAGCCTCCAGCCGTATCGCAAGCACATTCGCGATCACGGCGGTCCCACCAAAGCGCTGAGTGACGATTCGCTGCGTGACCGGCGCGTGTTGGTGATTCGTTCCAGCCCCGATGGCCGCCGCTGGGAGCCAGCCGTCTCGATGCCCGATGTCTGGAACCGGCATGGCCGGAAGGCATCCGTCCCGGACGCATTCCTAACGGCGCCTGATGCCGAGGATCCACCGGACCTCGAGTTCTACAGCGGCAACGCTTTCTGGTACTACGACCGCGCCTACATGACCGTGCTCAACTACGCGGCCAGCCCTTTGAAGCCGGGGAAGCATGGGCCGTCACTCGACAACGAATGGTGGACCAGCCCGGACGGCCTGCGCTGGGACCGTCCCGCGCGAGGCATCAATGCGCTGGAAGTGTCTCAACCCCTCCGGCGGGATCGCATCGAGGGTCCGCCCCTGGTCATCAACGGCATGATCCTGTTCCCGCGCGGCAACCTGCTCCTGGGTTTGCCGGAGGACCGCATCAGTTTCGTCAGCGCCCGCGCCAACGGCGAGTTCTCGACAAAGTCGTTCAAGATGCCCGCAGCGCACCTCTTCCTGAATGCCGCGACACCCGCACCAGGACGGACCTTGGAAGGCCAATCTTATTTCGCCAGCGGCCAAGCCTACGTGATGGTCGCAGTGCAGGATGACAAGGGGGGCGTCATTCCGGGCTTTGAGGCGGAGAAGTGCGTTATTCGCAACGAGGACCGGCGCGACATTCTCCTGAATTGGGGCGAGGTCTCCGCGCGCCAGCTCGCTGGAAAAAGCGTCCGACTCCGATTCTTCCTGCGAAGTGCCAACATTTACGCCGTCACTGCCGGTAACAATTTATGAGAAGCCTTCTTCTTGCCTCAGCGTTGAATCGTTCGCTCCCAAAGGGAGTAACCCCTATGAATTACCGTCGGCTTCCAATTGATAAGACCGTTCCCAGCGGTCGCATTTTAATCCTGGGCTTGCGCTGGATCGCACCGATTACACTGCTGCGTTGTCCTGGCATTCTCACGGCCGCATGCTTGGTGCTCACCAGCGCAGCTCACGGCGCGGAAACTGCCACGATGCCGCCGACTATCGCGGAGTCAGCTTCCGAACCCATCCGTTATGTCGGCAAAGAAAAGCCCGACAAACGATTCTACGACGGCGCACTCCGTCACGCGGTTGGCGTCCATTATTACCAGGCGCTCCGCGCCAATCGCACTTGTCCGCCCGAGGGCGGGGCGATTGGTTGGACCTATAACCACCAGCCGTATCTGGCCTATTGGCGGGATCGGTTCTATCTTCAATATCTCAGCACCCCCAAGTCGGAACATGTCCCTCCCGGAAGGACGTTGCTGATGATGTCCGCCGACGGGCAGCATTGGTCGAATCCGCAGGTGGTCTTCCCGGAATACGCTTTGCCGGAGATCAAGAATGCCGATGGCTCTCTTCCAGCCGGAACGCCCGCGGTAATGCACCAGCGGATGGGTTTCTACACCGCGCCAAACGGGCGCTTGCTCACGTTGGGATTCTACAGCTTCTGCATAGATCCTCTGCCGCAAAAAGGTCCGAACAAGGGGCAGGGCCTGGGCCGGGTCGTCCGCGAGATTCACGCCGACAATACCTTCGGCCCGATCTACTTCATTCGTTACAACCGGCACGCGGGCTGGAACGAAACCAACACCAGCTATCCTTTCTACAAGACCAGCGCCGACGCCGGATTCGTCGCTGCATGCGACGCGCTCTTGAATGACAAGCTCATGACGCTGCAATGGTGGGAAGAGGACCGCGCCACGGATGGCTTCTACACGCTCCAACTGGACAAGGCGGAGCCGAAGGCCCCGAGCTACGCCCACCGTCCGGATGGCGCGGTGCTTGGCGTATGGAAGTCGCACTACGCACTCAGTCCGGACGAAGGCAAGTCGTGGACTAAGCTCGTGGGCGCCCCCACCTTGATGCCATGCGGCGCCAAGACCTGGGTGCAGCGGACGGATGATGCACGATATGCGCTGGTCTATAATCACTCGCTCACGCGCAACAACCGTTTTCCCCTGGTGGTAATGACGGGCGACGATTGCCGGGATTTCGCCAACATGCTCTGCCTCCACGGGGAGGTGCCGCCCCGGCGCTTCGCCGGGCTGTACAAGAATGCCGGCCCGCAATACGTCCGCGGCATCGAGGAAGGCAACGGCAAGCCGCCCGGTTCTTATCTCTGGAACACCTACAGCATGAACAAGGAGGATATTTGGGTGACCCGCACCCGCGTGCCGGTGACGGGAATGGTTACCCAACAAGTTCAGGAAACATTCGACAATGTGGAGTCGTCGGCTCAACTGGAATGGTGGAATCTGTATGAGCCGCAGTGGGCGCTGATTGGCATCGCCAACGACCCGCATCAAACGGCCAACAAGTGCCTCGAACTGCGCGACGAGGACCCTTACGACTATGCTGTGGCCGAACGCGCGTTTCCTGAAAGCTCGCAGATCCGAATTGAGTTCCGCCTGCTGGCAGAGAAAGTCGGGCACGGGGTGCTGGAAGCCGAGGTGCAAGATCGTTATGGACATCGCCCGCTGAAGATTCGGCTGGACGAGAAATGGCTGGCCCAGGACCAGATGGACCGTTGGGCCACTTCCATCCCGGTCTCCGCGAATTCGTGGCTCGCGGTTCGCCTGGACATCAATTGCGCCGCAAGAAGTTACGATGTTGCATTGGATGGGAAGACGGTCGAAAAGGGCGTGAAGTTTGCGGAAAAAGTTGAAACCGTCGAACGCCTAGTCTTCCGCACTGGACCATATCGTGGTGATGTGCGCGCGATCTATGTGGAGGGTGAACATGCCACGTTGGGCTTCACCAGCGAAGACTTGCCCGGAGCAGCCCAGCGCGTGCCGCTGAGCGTTTATTTGATTGATGACCTCCAAACCACAGCAGCCAAACAACCATAGAAACAGAAAGGGAAAAAGATGATCTGCAGTAATTATCAAAAAGGACAGAAACTCGATGTCGCCGGTCTGAATGTGGTCACCGTACTGGTGGATCGCAGCCAGACTCAACTGACTGAGGTGGGATGGAACCGTTGGAGCAAGGGAATGGAAGGGCCGCCCCACAGCCACGAGGCGAAGGAGCAAATCTTCTACGTGACCGACGGCCAGGGAATTGTCGTGGTTGGCAAGGCGCGCTATGCGGTCAAGCCCGGCAGCCTGATCTACGTGCCGCCAACGGTCGTTCATCAGACGATCGTGACCGGCGACGCCCCGCTGAGCTACTTCCTGTTCAACGCGTTTCTGGACGCCAGCAAGGAAGGGCACGCGTCGTTTGCGGATCACATTGAGAAGGTCAAAGAGGTGCGACGACAGCAAGCCGAGTCGCAGCAAGCGGCCGTGACGGGCTCCGAACGGCGGGACGATTCTGATCGAGCCGGCAAACATGTGGAAAACATTCACCAAGGCCGGGTGTTCGACTTCGGTTCGAACACTTCGACACTGCTGCTGGAACGGAATGAAACGCGGCGCTGCGAAGTCACGCTGGTGACATGGCCCAAAGGCAACAAGGGCGCCATGGTGGCGCACAAGGAGAAGGAGCAGACGTTCTTCGTGCTGTCGGGCCGGGGGCAAGTGACCATCGGTGACGAAACAAACGAAGTCGGCGTGGGCGATGTCATCTTGGTGCCGTGGAACACCCCCCATACCACCGCCGCTCCCGATGTGGAATTGAGCTACCTCTGTCTCAACACTCTGGTGATCGAGCCGCCCGACAAAAGTTTTGCCGAGTCGTACCAACGGGTTGCCAGTGGTCGGATTGCCCGTTGGAAGTCTGGAGATGCGACGGTGGGCGAGTAGCTTGGCAATGTCCTTCATGCACTGACGCTTTGAAAACCAGCATCTATCTCATGAACCCAGGAGCGAGAAAATGCATAGGTTTGTTGCTGCTTGCTGGCGCTGGCCTCGTGGCCGCTCCTGCCCAGATTCCCGGCACCGCCGCAGCCCCCGTGCGCTACATCGGCAACGAACAGGCCGACACCACGCACGATGGTGGCTTACGCTGGGCCATCGGTGTGAAGAGCTGGCAGGCGTTCCGCGCCAACCGCGCTCGCCCGGAACTGGCCGACGGCATCGGCTGGACTTACAACCACGCGCCCATGCTCGCGTACTGGCGCGACCGTTTCTGGATCGAATACCTTAGCGCGGCCAAGGATGAAAACCGCGGACCGATGCACACGCTCCTCATGTCCTCCGCCGACGGCATCCACTGGGACAAGCCGCGCGTGGTTTTTCCCCAATACACGATGCCTGACGGCAAGATCGCCCAGGTGCATCAACGCATGGGCTTCCATGTCGCGCCCGACGGCCGGCTACTCGTACTCGGCTTCTACGGGCCGGAACGGAAGCCCAATGAAGGCGGCGGCATCGGACGCACCGTGCGCGAAGTGTATGCCAACGGCAATTTCGGCCCGATCTATTTCATTCGCTACAGCCGGCACAACGGCTGGAACGAGCGGAACACTTCCTTTCCCTCCTACACCAACTCCCCCGACGCAGGATTCAAACGCGCGTGCGAAGCGTTGCTCGCCAACAAGCTAATGACGCTCCAGTGGTGGGAAGAAGACCGCGCCAAGGATGGTTTCTATCCTGACCTCGGGGACCAACCCCTCAAGGCACTCTCGTTTTATCATCGCAAGGATGGCGCGGCGGTTGCCCTTTGGAAAAACTCGTGGACCTCGCTCTCCTCCGATGACGGGCGCACCTGGAGCCGCCCCCTCCAAGCGCCCTCGCTGGTCATGGCGTCGGCCAAAGTGTGGGGGCAGCGCACACCGGACAACCGCTACGCCCTCGTTTACAACCCGACGCTCGACAACCGCCACCGCTGGCCTCTGGCCCTGGTGACCGGCGACGATGGCGAGAAGTTCGACCAACTGCTCACCGTGGTCGGCGAAGTGCCGCCGCGCCGCTATAACGGCCTCGACAAGGCGTTCGGCCCGCAATACGTCCGCGGCATCGTGGAAGGCAACGGCACGCCGCCGGGCGAAGCGTTTTGGATCACGTGGTCCATGAACAAGGACGACATCTGGGTAAGCCGCATCCCCACCCCCGTGCGCGCGACGGTGAGCGAGCCGGTGCGCGATGACTTTAACACCGGCACTATCGAAGACCTGCCATGGAACCTCTACAGCCCGCTCTGGGCGAGCGTGCGGCTCGCTGATTTTCCGAGCCCGACGAATCGCAGCCTCGAACTGCGCGACCGCGAACCCGCCGACTACGCGCGCGCCGTGCGCATCTTTCCGGAAATGAAAAAAGGGACCGTGCGTTTCAAAGTCCTCGCCAAACAAAACGATCATGGCCGCCTCGAGATTGAACTGCTCGACCGTCAGGGCTATCGCCCGGCGGTCGTGCTCATCTTCGACAAACAGGGCCGCCTGCTTACCAAGGACGGCAATCAAAACGAAATCGTCACACTCAAGCGCTACGCCGCGAACCAATGGTATGACGTGGCACTGCGTTTCGACCAGGTCAAGGGGAGTTTCGACGTCATCCTGGACGGCCAGACGCTGCTCGCCGGCGCCGAGTTCCCCGACCCCACGGCCCCGCTGGAGCGGATTTCGCTTCGCACCGGTGAGTTCCGCACGTTGCCGACCTTGCGCGATCCCAAATCGCCCGGCGAGGACTTCCCCAATGCCGATCAGCCCGTGCCCGAGGCGGTTTTCTGCATTGATGACGTGTCGGTGAGCGAGTAGCACAAATGAGCAGCGCATCTACGAGTATGAAACGCACCACGATCATGCCCTTCCTTATCTTTTCTCGCGCGGACAGCCTGCTTCAGGCTTGCCCCCGCCACCGGGCAATGGCAATCGTGTGCGTGCTTCTGGCCGCCCAGGCGGTTGTGGCCCAAATGCCCACCTATACCGGTGGAGACTATGGCGACGCGTTGTTTGCTCATGACGGAAGATTGCGCTGGGCGGTTGGCGTGCAAAACGTCCAGGTATCCCGCTCGGCCCCAGACAACCCCCGTCAGACCGACGGCAGCACGACGATCTACCGCCATCACCAGATGCTCGCCTACTGGGGTGGCCGATTCTGGTCCTTTCATTCTGGCGGCGTCCAGTTGTGCTGGTCCACGAACGGCTTGGATTGGTATCCCGGTGCGGATTCCTCCGATGTCATCCGTGGCGGCGCTTCAAGAATGGCCTTCTATGTCGCCCCGAACGGCCGTTTCCTGGTCAGTCAGGCAAATGCAGGGCGTTCTGGCGGGACGGGCGAGCGGTTGGTCAGGGAGATCCTCGGCCCGAAGTCCTACGGGCTCGAGACTTACAACGTGAAGACCAACTTCGCCGGGCCGCTCCCACGAATGACTCCCTACTACACGAGTTCGACCGACTACGGCTTCACGGCTGCCTGTGAAGCGCTGCTCACCGACCCACTTTTCTGCCAGCAATGGCAGGAGGAGGATCAGGATCCCAACTTCTACACCATCAGCACCGACACAATTCCCAGAGTGCGCGAATGGAAGGCATTCAATTGGTATCGGCTGGCGGACAACCGGATTGTGGGCGCATGGAAAAAGCACTTCATGGCTGTGAGCACAGGAACCAACTGGATCCGGGACTGCGTTCCAGCTCCCGTTGAGGTCACTTCCTTTGGCTTCAATCCCAGTGCCAAGGTGTGGGGAGCGCGCACTGAGGATGGCCGCTACGCAATGGTCGGGTGCGTGCCGGGGAGACCTGGCGGAGACTTGCATCGCCGCTGGCCGCTCGCGGTGACCACTTCCAGAGACGGCCTGACTTTCGACACGCCGTACCTGGTGATTGCCGGGGACATGCCGCCCCAGCGATACGAGAATGCCGCCGGCGACGATAAGAACTCCGGCCCTCAGTATGTGCGGGGCATTTGCCCCGGCAACGGTGACCCGCCCGGAACGGACCTGTGGCTGACCTACAGCATGAACAAGGAAGACATCTGGGTGGCCTGCGTGCCCACACCCATCTTAGGACAGGTGACCAATGACGTACATGACAATTTCCAGGGCCAACCGCCGGGCCGCCGCGTCGAGGGGTGGAACACCTATAGTCCCCAATGGGCGCCGGTGGCGATTGTTGCGGAGGGGACGAACCGATTTGTGCGGTTGGAGGACCGCGACCCTTGCGACTACGCCAGCGTGACGCGCGTCTTCCGGCAGGGCACTCGCGCGCGCCTGGCTTTCCAGATTCGCACGCACCAGTCCAGCACCACGAGCGCGCCCATGGAGATTGACGTCGTATCGGGCAACGGCACCCGTGCGGTGGCGCTCTCTTTCAATCCGACGAACAGCAACATCATGGCCTGGAATGGTGCCACGCTGCAAAGCGTCAAAGCCTACGCGACCAACCGTTGG
>CAIKLQ010000587.1 GCA_903828255.1 uncultured Verrucomicrobiota bacterium | reverse complement strand
CGCGCGCCACGGTGCTGGTGTCGGTGCAGGACACCAATGGCCTGGCCGCGATCCGATACCAATGCACCGCCGGCGAGGTCGTGCGGTCGTTTGCCCTGGATGTGTCGGTGAACAAAGGAATGATCGTCGGCATTTCCAATTATTTCCGGGGCGAGAGCAAGGCGGGCGCGGGCGGTTATGGAGTTTTCCCCGCCGCGTTCCGCGATCACATCACGGTCACTTCCGGGACGAATGCGAATTGGGACACAGTGGACTATAACCCGCTGGCCGTCGTGGCCGACAGTCCGACCAACACGTTGCCCGGGCTGAATTCCAGCGGCGTCACGCTCGAATTCGGCGCGCTATGGGATGCGGGCACGCCCGCGGCCATTCCCCCGGCGGCGGGCACGCTCTGCACGCTGGAACTCAGCGAGCCTGCGCAGGTGTCCATCGCGGCGAATGCGGTTCGTGGTGGGGTGGTTTCGGCCACGCCGGGCGTCAGTCTCACGCCGGCGTTCGGCGGCGCGTTGGTGGATCCGTCGGTGATCATCACGGGAATCCAACAGGTCAGCGGCGCGGTGATTATTTTTTTCAAGGGCGGCGAACTGGAAACCGCGCCTGCCGTTTCCGGTCCGTGGACGGGCACGGGAAACAGCAGCGGGAGTTACACGAATCTGACGTCGGTCGGCCCGGCGAAGTTTTATCGGGTTCACCATCACTGAGGCGTCGCGATGCAACCGAAAAGCCCCCGCACCCTGACCCTCTCCCCCTCCGCGGGGGAGAGGAAAAAGCAAAGCGCGCCTCGCGATAATTTCACCGCCGCTCGATTCGCCGACAGTCTGACGACAATTCTCCCTCTCCCCTGCGGAAGGGGAGAGGGCCGGGGTGAGGGGATTTTCTCACAGCGGACGCAAGCCTCCGTTTGCATCAATTCCCAGCTCATCATTTTGTTGTCCATAGTCTTTTCCCTGCTGACCGCGGGTTTCGTCCACGCGGATGACGGTGCGTATCGCCAACTGGGCTACCTGTATCTCTCGCCGCTGCCGGGCGCGGAGTATTCCTCGCCGCAAACGAAATTTGTGCTGGTGCGGTTTCAGGCGATTTCCCCAACGGCGGTCACGAACCTGAGCCAGTGCATCCAGGTGACCGGTGCGCGCAGCGGGCTTCACCCCGGGTTGACCAAGATCGCCACCGACCGCCGCACGGTCATTTTTCAAATGTCGGCGTCGTTCCAGGCGAACGAACTGGTGACGGTAAGCTTGAATCCGCTGACGGCCGCGGGCGCGGTTCAGCCGTATCAGTACCAGTTCATGATTTCCGGACACCTGCCAGATCCCGGCCTCATCACCGCCCGTGGCGAGAATCCGCCGAACGAAACCAAGGACAAGGCGTTTGACAACAACGTCAACACCAAGTGGCTGGATTTCGTGGCGCCCGACGGCAGCACGAATTTCAGTTGGCTTCAACTGGCCTACTCCGGCGAGGAAACCCACGTGGTCAACCAGTATGCGCTCACCTCGGCCAATGACGCCCCGGAACGCGATCCCCAGGACTGGCGCATTTACGGCGTGGACGGAACGGGCGCTCTGACCTTGCTCGACACCCACACGAATCAGACTTTCAGCAGCCGCTTGCAGAAACTCACCTTCGCCTTCACGAACACGACGGCATTCCGCGGCTATCGTTTGGAAATCACGCGCGTGGCGAATCCCGCCACGGCCATCGCGGTGCAACTGGCGGAACTGGGCTTCATCGAACCCAGCGGTTCAGTGCTCCGCCAATACTGGACGGGCATCGGCGGCACGGCGGTGACCGATTTGACGGGCAACGCGAATTATCCGAACAACCCCAGCGGCAGCGATCTGCTCCCGGCGTTTGAAGCGCCGACCGATTGGGCGGACAACTACGGCACGCGGGTTCGTGGCTACATTACCGCGCCGAACACGGGCAACTTTGTGTTCTGGATCTCCAGCGACGATAGCAGCGAGCTTTGGCTCAGCACGAACGACGCGCCGGCGAACATCAGCCGCATCACCTACGTGCCCGGCGGGACTTTTTCGCGCGAGTGGAACAAGTACGGAGATCAAAGATCCGCGCCGATCAGTTTGATTGCTGGCCATAAGTATTACGTGGAGGCCCGGCAAAAGGAGGGCTCGGGCGGCGACAATCTCGCAGTGGCTTGGGCGAAACCCGGTCAAACCACCGGTGCTCCATCGGAAGTCATCCCCGGTTCGGTGCTCTCGCCTTGGATCGGTGGAAATATGTCAGGGCTTGCGGTCATTGCGACTCCGGATAGCGCCGATTCCAGTCCGCTACTTGGCAACGACCAGAACCCTTTGTTGCCTACGGCGACCGTCGTTAAGGCGCGGTCGCTAGTGGAGGTGACAGAAGAATTGGGGGGCAAGACTCCAGTTGGCCGCAATGGCCCAAAGCCGATGAACCTTGCTCCGGCCTCGCCCGGCAAGGCGGGACTCATGCCCAACGGCGTCTCCGTCCCCAGCGACTTCCCGTTCATGAATATCACGATCAATAGCAACCCGCACCCGGAATGCATGTTCTTGGATAACCGGAACAACGGCGGCAAAAACTACGTCTTCATCTTCGATAACACTGGATCCCCCGTTTGGTACCGGAAGATGATGCCCGATGAACGGGGAGACATGAAGATCCAGCGTAACGGCATGTTGACCATGCTGACAGCGACGGGCGGCTACCGCCGATTCGTAGGACTGAATAGTCACTATGAGGAAACCACGAGCTACTGGGCCACCAATGGTTATGTCACGGATGTGCATGAGTTGCAGGTGCTGGCCGATGGTACTTATCTGCTCGTCGGTCTGCGGGCCGAAACCGTGGATATGAGTCGTTACATTACCGGCGGCAATCCTTACACCTCGGTCACCGAACAGGTCATTCAGCAGTTCACGTCAGCGGGCGAGCTTATCTTCCAATGGCGATCCTGGGACCACTTCGATGTTCTCGGCATGCAGGATTTATTCCCCATCACGCTGAACGCTTTTGATTTTCCCCACATCAACTCCGTTGATATTGATACCGACGGCCACCTGCTGATTTCCAGTCGGAGCACCAGCGAAGTGGCGAAGATCAACCGGGATACGGGGGAGATCATCTGGCGGCTGGGCGGCACGCACAACCAGTTCGCATTCGTCAATGATCCGTTGAACGGCCCGCGCAATCAGCACGCCTTCCGCTCGGTTGGCACCAACCGCTACACGATTTTCGACAACGGTAACCTGCACAGTCCTCCAGTGTCTCGCGCCGTGGAATACCTCCTGAATCCCAGCAACTTGACGGCTACGGTCGTCTGGCAGTATCCGGCGACCCCGACCACAAACCTCTTCTCCTGGTACATGGGCAACGCGCAACGCCTGCCCAACGGCAACACTCTGATTAACTGGGCCGTTTGGAATCTGCCCAAGCTCTCCGAAGTCCGCCCTGATGGCACCAAGGCGTTTGAAATGAACTGGGTGGACGGCTATGAGGCGTACCGGGTGTGGCGCTGTCCCTGGCAGGGCAATGCCTCCAAGCCTAATCTGATCATCGAATCCTATCCCGACAAGGTGCTGCTCCTGTTCAACAAGTTTGGCGATACGAACGTGGTGTACTATCGCATTTACGGTGGCACTGCGCCCGCTCCCGCCACCGTCCTCGCGACGTCCTCCATCACGATGGCGAGCTTGGTGAACTTGACGAACAAGGTGACGTATTATTTCCGCGTTTCTGCCGTGGACAAAAGCGGGGCGGAAAGTGCTGCTTCCGACGAGCAAAGCGTCCTGGTGAATCTGATCAAGCCGGGCGAGAATATGGTGCAGAACGGGAATTTCACGTCGGGAACGAATGCGTGGACTTTGGCGCTGGCCGGGACGGGAGCGGCGACGTGGAAGATCACGAATGCTGCTGCGCTGATGGACCTCACCAGCCCCGGCACTGCCCTGGCCAATATCCAACTGCGGCAGACGGGACTGAAGTTGATGCTGGGCCAGCAATACCTCTTGGAGTTCGACGCCTGGGCCATCGCCCCGCGCGCCTTGGAAGCCAGGATCATGATGGACGTGTCCCCCTCGACGACTTACAAGGTTGTGTCCCCGTCGCTCACTCCGGTCCCGCAACACTTCAGCTATCCTTTTGACATGACCTACACGACCGACTTGAATGCCCGCCTGGCGTTCAACCTGGGCGGTTCCGCGACGGATGTGTACCTGGATAATGTCTCGTTTTACGCGGTGGCACCGGGGGATTTCAACCGGGACAAGGCGGTTAATCTTTATGATCTGTCCGTGTTCGCGACCCAGTGGCTCAAGCAAGCCAGTGGGCAGACGGCGGACTTGGACGCGAACGGCAAGGTTGACTTCAACGATTTTTCGATCTTGGGAGGCAACTGGACCGGCGGGCCGTGATCATCGGGAGGTTTTGCCGGTTGCGCCTAGATCACTCGGATTCATGTGTTGCTGCATGACGATTACTGTTGCTCACCAAGTCTTCGGTGCTCATCTTGGCGGCGGCTTGACGTGATGGGCGAGTTCAAATGAAAAAAGGCATCATATTATCACAGGTTTGTCTGCTGGCGGGCCTGGCGCGCGCCACGGTGCTGGTGTCAGTGCAGGACACCAATGGCCTGGCCGCGATCCGATACCAATTCACCGCCGGCGAGGTCGTGCGGTCGTTTGCCCTGGATGTGTCGGTGAACAAAGGAATGATCGTCGGCATTTCCAATTATTTCCGGGGCGAAAGCAAGGCGGGCGCGGGCGGTTATGGAGCTTTCCCCGCCGCGTTCCGCGATCACATCACGGTCGCTTCCGGGACGAATGCGAATT
>CAIKLQ010000586.1 GCA_903828255.1 uncultured Verrucomicrobiota bacterium | reverse complement strand
CGGAGAATCTGCCGGCGGCTCACGCCCTCCACCCATACCCGGCTGCGTATTTCAGTCCAATTTTCCATATCTGCGTACATGCTTCAGGTTATCGAAGATGCCGCCGCTCGCAGTCCCCAACCTCGTCACCCAAGTGACCCCCGCCGCACTTTTCAACCGCCGTTCACAGCGGGCAATAGGGACGGGCATTTGCGGACTGACGTGTGTATACCATACACCTAAAAAAGTGCAAGACAACACAAGAAGGTATTGTCGCGGCGGGGGCGGGCGGTGTATGAAATTACGCATGACCGAACTCCTAGTGAAACCAGTGAAACCCCGGACGACCCGGCAAGGGTTCCAAATCACCCTCCCCCCGGACACCGCCCGCAAGGGCAAGGCGCTGGCCCAGCGCGACCGGCGCAGCTTCAGCAATCTCCTGGAGGTGCTGCTGGACCGGGCGCACCAGGAGGCGACGTGAACCGCCCGGATCGCGGCGGAGCCGGCGGGAGGCCCTGGAACGCCGGGGCCGCCCCGAGAGGTTCGGGCGGCGGCCAGCCGAACGGAACGAATCGCGGCGCGGGACCTGCCGGAGGGATGCCATGAGCCGGGTGGTGGAGATGCATTACAGCGTGCAATCTCCAAGCGGCCCCGTTGCCGCCAGAGTTCGACCGTGTGCCGGTTCACGTTGAGTTGCCCGGCCAGTTCCTGATTGGGCTAGCCTTCGCTGGCCCCCAGCAGAATCCGGCACCGCAACCCGACCTGCTGGGGTGAGGCATGGGCGGCGATCCAGCCCTTGAGGCAAATCTGGTCTTCGAGCGAGCGCAGCAAAGGCAGGGCAGTTTTGGCCAAGCCCAGAGGATAACAGGCCGCAACCGTATGTCTATTTATTCAAGGGACACTACACGAGAGCGTTTTTCTTTCTGGGCCTGCTCCCACGCTCGTTGCGGGGTCTGGCGCAGTTCGCAATGGATTTTGTGGGCGTTGCGATGGAGCCGCAGGTCGTGGATGTGGCTGACCGCGCAGGTTTTCAAGCCGCGCTGGCCAGCGGCTGGTTCGATGTGATCTATGGCGATTTCACGCTGCCGGGTTACAGCGGCTTGCAGGCGGTTCGTCAACAGGCATTGTACAACTTGGGGCGCAATCTCAGTTCCGTCCGTGCTCCGCAAGAGGCGGCGGTGATTCGCGACGTCGCGGACCAGTTGTTTGCGTGTGATGTGTTCTCGCTGGATTTGCTCGGCGACGATCCAAATCAAACGCGACCGATTCTCAACCCGGACGCCAGCGCCGGTCGCCGGGTGGTGGTGGAAACGCCGGTGGGGACCATCCAACTGCTCCAGACCTATCGCCGGCGATCTGACGGTGAAGAATTATTCACAGACGCTGGGTTCAATCCTCCTCATCCCCGAATCGGAGCTGAAAAGAAATCGAGGACGAGGACGAGGATGATGCGGAAACTCGGAGGGCGCGTTTCTCAGAGCCGGATAGAAAACTCGCAGGGCTCTAACCGAGACCCCTCCTCACGCACAAGTAGGGGGTTCCGAAAATCGTACTGAGGGAGGGGCGGGAGTCTGGTGCCGGCACGCGCGCGTCCTCGGGCGTAGCAACACGGGAAAGGCGGGCGGCGGGGACTTTTCGAGTGCGCTGGAATGGCTCTCACTGCTGCGCCGTCAGGCCTTCTCGCCCTTGAGGCGCGCGAGGTCTTCCGCGAGAAATTTCGTAACGTCCTTGAACCGCGCGACATTTTCGGGATTGATCGCCATCAACAACTCGTGGGCTTCGAGGCAGGTGCGTGTCAGGTCGGCGCGCGAAGCGGGCACGGCGGGTTGCGCGCAGAGTTCCGGGGTTTCGGGCGGCGCCCATGTGCCTTCCGAAACCTTGAACAAATGCAGCACACCAATGTTCTCCAGCAGTTCGGCGATGCGCTCATTCGCATTGCGCAGTTCCAGGCAAGAGCTGTCCGGGTCGCAATCGTTCCGGGGCAGCTTGAGGCCGATCCCCGCCAGCACGCCCAGAAACGTGCTGTCCATGAGCGAACATTCAGAAAGCTCGATCACGAAGTGCGTAAATCCCCGCTCCCGCAACTGCGTGATCAGCGCGTTGAAATCCATGCTCGAATGGAAATTCGCGCGTCCCTGGATCTTGACGCAGGCGCAGCGTTCTCCCGCCCAGATAGAAATTTTGGCAGCCGGCGCACTCATGTTGAAAAATCGTTCTGTTGGTTACGCCGCGATTGCCGTCGTGCGCCGCGGGGAACCGGACCCCGCCCCGGCGCTGCCGGCAATCTGAACCAAGGTGTGTTGCAACACGAGGGTTTCATCCAGGCCGCTGGAAACCAGTTTCTGGTTGCACAACAACAACAGTTCCATCGCCCGAACCAGCTCCGCACTTGAGTAGTTTTTTGCCTGGCCGAGCGCCCGGTGCAGCATGAACGGATGCATGCTGAGCGGGTTGAATTTTCGATCCGCCGGGAAGCGGTCCGCCGGCACGCGCTCAAGTTGCGACTTGAATCGCGCATACTCCGCGTCGGCTTTCACCCAGCCTTCACGCACCATTTCCTTGAGCAGCAGCATCGCGCGCACTTTGCTGATCAGGCCGTAGAGCAGCCCAATTTCCGACTTGTCCTTGTCGAACTGCATTTCCCAAAGCTCCTCGTCCAAGCGGCGGAGCAACGCGGCCAAATTGCGGTCGCCCAGCGCGTCCGCCAGCGCGAAGGCCCGCGCCGACTTGTTCCGTGCGCAGACCGCGGTCACGTCAACATTCTCGATTTGCTTCCGGTCGCCGACGTAGAGCGTCAGCTTTTCGATCTCGGAATCCAATTGCCGCGCGTTCGGGCCGATGCGCGCCACCAGTTCGGCGAGCGCGTCCTCGGAAATCGTCTTACCGCGTTCTTGAACCGCCTTCCGCGCCCGGAATTCGCATTGCGATGCCCAATCTTTCTTGTCCACGGAAAGCTCCTCGAACACCTCGACCGTGCCGAGTTTGTCGAGCATCTTGAAAAACACTTTGCGCTTGTCCACCTTGCCCGCGCTGACCAGCAGCCGCACGCTCTGCCATGGGAAATCCTTCAACTCCTGCGATAGGTCTGCCAGCGCTTCCGTGACGGCCGCTGCCTGGCCGGTGCGTTCGTCGCCGAGGAAATTGCAATCCTTCAGCCAGACCACCTTGCCGCTGCCAAAGAAGGGAAGCGTTTGCAACCCTTCGCGCAATCGTCCGAGGGCTTTGAGCGCCTCGCTGCTGTTGGTCACGGCCGCGTCAATCACCTCATGGTCCATGCCACCGAGTTCTTGCGTCCACTGGGTGTTGATTTGCTTGGCGCGCTCCTTGACGGCGAACTCGTCGTCGCCCCACACGAGCGCGACCGGATTCTCCTGACCGGCCGCGCCGGCGGAGCGCGTCGAGGACGTGGTTTTGGTCTGGGAGGGGACGCGCATCGGCTAGGCCAGTTTCGACCGCGAGGAGGTCAGTGAAGTCGGTTTGAGGGCGGGGGCGAGCATAGGGTTAGTCCGGCTCGGCGCCGCCTTCGTTGATCTTGTCGAGGTACTCGCTCATGTCCTCGACCTGATCGAACAGCGCCTGCGTGACAAAAATGGGTTTCTTCTGCGCCGAGGCAATCGCCAGGCAATCGCTCGGGCGCGCGTCAATCTCTACGAGCTTGCGCGCGATTTCATTGTCCTGCTGCAAAACCAGCCGTGCGAAATAGGTCGAGTTTTTCAAATCCGTGATGACGACGCGTTCGACGGAGATGTTGAAGCCTTTGAAAATGCTCTGGATCAAATCGTGGGTGAGGGGACGTTCCTTGGGCTGATCGCGGAGGAACATGCCGATGATCGCGCCCATCTGCGGCTCGACGTTGATCACAAAGACCTTCTCGTCATTGCCGACAAACAGCGCGCAACCGCTGTTGGCCGGAAGGATGCCGCGGATCTGAACCGACAATACGTCGCTCTTCATGGTCAAAGTGTATTGGCGGAACCTGAAAAAACAAGTCGCGCCTGCCGCATTGGCTAGATTTCGAGCTTGCACAATGACCGTCCACCCGGAAAACTGCGCGTTCGATATGCAACAAACTGTCGGAGAATTACCGGTGTTGGATCGGGCCTGGGCCTGGTTTGAACTTAACAAGAAACAAGTGCTCTGGGGCGCGGGCGGGGTCCTCGTCGTGGGCATTGCAATTGGGACATACCTTTGGCGGAAGCAGGCCGTCGAGGTCTCCGCCAGCAACGCGCTTTCGCGGGTGGAGGTGCTGTCCGCCATGCCTGGCCGAACGCAGGTTGAATCGGCCGACGATTATCTCAAGGTCGCCAACGACCACGCCGGCACGGGCGGTGGTGAACGCGCGTTGTTGCAGGCTGGCGCGGTCTTCTTCACGCAGGGCAAATACGCGGAGGCCCAGACTCAATTTCAAAGATTCAGTCGCGATTATCCCGATAGCACCTTGCGCGGTCAGGCCATGCTCGGCAACGCCGCCTGTCTCGACGCGCTTGCCAAAACCGACGAGGCCGCTGCCGCTTACAAGAGCGTCTTTGAACAGCGCCCCGGCGAAACCACCTCGACCCAGGCGAAGTTCGCACTGGCTCGCATCTATGAATACCAGGGCAAACTTGACCAGGCCCGGCCGCTTTACGAAGAAGTCGTGCGCAGCGAACCCAATAGTTCGATGGGTAACGAGGCGGGCTTGAAAACCGAGGAACTGCGTTTGAAATCTCCGCCACCTGCCGCGACCAATGCGGCCCCGACCGTCATTTCCCCGACGCCCGCTGCCCGCCCGCCCGCCACCGTCAAGACGAACTAGCCTTGAACGATTGACCGGAGCCCGCACTAACCAGGGTCGCGACGGCCGACGAACGGGCTGTTTGTTTTCATCATGAAACTTACCATCATCGGTACGGGCTACGTGGGTTTGGTCACGGGCGCATGTTTTGCTGAGGTCGGCCACCACGTCGTGTGCGTGGATAATGACCCGGCGAAAGTCAAACTCCTCCAGGACGGCGGCATCCCGATTTACGAACCGGGGCTGGAGGAATTGGTTACGCGGAACGTTCAGGCGGGCCGCTTGCGCTTCACCGTCAGCACCACTGAGGGCGTGGAAAAGTCGGACGTGATTTTCATCGCCGTGCCCACGCCGCCCCAAGCCGATGGCTCGGTGGATCTGAGTTTCATCGAGAAAGTCGCCCGCGAAATCGCCGCCGCGATGACCAGCTACAAAATCGTCGTGGACAAGAGCACCGTGCCGGTCAAGACCGGTGACCAGGTGGCCGAGACGATCAAGCGTTATTGTAAGACCAAGGTTGAATTCGACGTCGTCAGCAATCCGGAATTCCTCCGCGAAGGCTTCGCCGTCGAGGACTTGATGAAGCCTGACCGCATCGTTGTCGGCGTGCGCACGCAGCGTCCGGTCGCCGCGATGAAGCAACTCTACGCGCCGTTCAACGCGCCCATCGTGGTCACGGACATCAACTCCGCCGAGTTGATCAAACACGCGTCGAACTCGTTCCTGGCGTTAAAAATTTCCTACATCAACGCCATCGCGGTGCTGTGCGAAGCCACCGGTGCGAATGTCCAGGAAGTTGCCGCCGGCATGGGCATGGACGAACGCATCGGTCGCCGCTTTCTCAATGCTGGCCTGGGCTTTGGCGGCAGTTGTTTTCCAAAGGACCTCAGCGCCTTCGTCAAGATCGCCGAGCAGACTGGCTACGATTTCCGCCTGCTCAAGGAAGTGCAGCGCATCAACGCCGACCAGATGGACCGCTTCCTCAAGAAGATTACCGAGACAATGTGGGTCTTGAAGGACAAGAAACTTGGCGTGCTCGGCCTCGCGTTCAAACAGAACACCGACGATGTGCGCTCCTCGCCCGCGATTGATCTGTGCCAGCGGCTGCTCAAGGAAGGTGCAACTCTGCGCGTCCACGACCCGAAGGGCATGGACAAGGCCCGGGCGGTTTTGCCGAACGTCACCTACGTGGACGACATGAACGCCGTGGCGGAAGGCTGCGATGCGCTCGTGGTGGCAACCGAGTGGGACGAATTCAAGAAGCTCGATCTCGATCGCGCCCGCCAGTCGCTCACCCATCCGATTCTGTTCGATGGCCGAAATCTATTCGACGCTGCCGAGATGGAAGCGGCTGGGTGGATTTACAAGAGCATCGGGCGGTGAAGGTTAGGTGACGAATGACGAATGGGGAACAGTCCGATTCTGGCGCGTCCATTCGTCATCCGTCATCCGTCATTGAAGTCAGCGCCGGCCTCATTTTTCGCCACCGCCAAATCCTCATCACCCAGCGCCACGCTGCGGCCCACCTCGGTGGGCTGTGGGAATTTCCCGGCGGCAAGCGCGAAGCGGGCGAAACCTTCGAGCAATGTCTCGCCCGGGAACTGCGCGAGGAACTGGGCGTGGAAGTTTCCGTGGGCGAGTTGTTCGAGACCGTCACCCACGCCTACCCGGAGAAAACCGTTCACCTGCAATTCCACTTGGGCCGCATCCAGTGCGGCGAACCTCAACCCTTGGGCTGTGCGGCCCTGCGTTGGGTGAACCAGTCCGAGTTGGCCGACTACGCGTTCCCGGCCGCCGACGCGCAACTGTTGGAGAAACTTCGCATCGCGCAGGAGCTGTGGCTGTAGCCCTGCGAGCCCAAAGCGCGCGCCAATTCTTTTGGGCCTTCATGCCAGTTCGGCGCTGGCGCGCATCCTCGAAGCCGATGCGAAGCTCGCGCCGCCCCGGATGGCGACCGGCGTGGTCAAGCTCAACGGCTTCAATCGCAATCGCCACACCAAGCTCGAACCCAAGCCCGTGGATCCTGACCTCGGCGTAATCCGCCTGGATGACCGGGACGACAAGCCGCTCGCGGTTATTGTCAATTTCACCGCTCACCCGACGATGATTTCCGCCGCGGTGTTGAAATTCTCCGCCGACTATGTGGGCGTGCTGAAGGCGACGGTGGAAAAGGAATTCGGTGGGCAGGCCGTTTTCATGCAAGGCGCCGCCGGAGATATGTCGGCGAATAGAGGTGAAAACAAGGATTGCCAGGAATATGGCCAGGCGCTGGGCCGCGAAGTGGTGAAGCTGGCCGCTAGCCTCAAGCCGGAGGAACGCCCCAAATTCGGTGCGCGAATTGATTGGAGCAATCCCGGCATTAAGACCGCCTTTGGTGCGGCTTTCTTTCCTGAGTTAATCCCGAATTTCATGGACGAGTATCACGACGGCATTCGTCCCCGCCTCACCGTGGCGCTATTGAATGGCGACATCGCTCTCGTCGGAGCTTCGGGAGAATTCTTCTGCAACCACGCCCTCCGGCTCAAAGAGCGGGCGCGGGTCAACCAGCTTTTCTTCTTCGGCTACGGCAACGGCTACCATCAGTATTTTCCCACGATTGAAGCCGTGGCTGAAGGCGGTTGCGGCGCGGACGCCACCGTCTCGCCGGTGGAAGTCGGGGCCGGTGAAAAAATGATGAACACGGCACTGACCTGGCTTTACCAGATGCGGGGAAAGATCAAATGATGGGCAGTTGCGTCACTGCCAGCCGTGGATCGAATCGTACCGGAAAGTCATCTCGTTCGTTTCATAGCGTCGGTAACGTTTGACATGGGCGTCACCGAAAAGAAGGACTTGGACTTGGTCATGCGCTTTCCATTCGACTGCCGGGGTTCCGTTCGCTGTTCCGCCGACACAATTTTGCGAGTAATCATCTTTGTCGGTGTCCTCCAGGGCAAAATACTGGGCGTTATCAATGGTGTCACCGGACAACACGTAGGCGACCGGGAAGCGAATCAGGCGGGCGATGACGGCGGCTCGCTGAGTACCCGCCGCGATGTAGGCCGCCCGCACACCATTGAAATAGTTGAAGGGCGATTGGTTCTTGACCGGCAGTTGGGCATTTCCCGGGCAATGGTAAACATTCGTGTTCTGCACGTACGAAACGATCTGCTGCATCCAACCGTTCGTTGCTGCAGTCGGGTCGGTGAAATTCCACTTGATGGAGTCCCCTGACAGCGGATAGTGATCGTCGTTATCGTCGGCAAACATTTTCAGCCCCAGGCCGAGTTGTTTCAGGTTGGAGGAGCAACTCACGGCCCACGCCTTTTGCTTGGCTCGCGCCAGGGCCGGCAAGAGCAAACTTGCCAAGATAGTGATGATGGCGATGACTACCAGTAACTCGAGCAACGTAAAGGCGCGCTTTGAATCCATGTTCATCTCGGACGTTCGGCGAAAGCCTCCGATTCACCTGGCCCGGGCCGATTGCGACTCCTGCCAGGCCTTGAGCCGTGCCATGTCGCGCCCCACGGTCCGCGAGGCGAGGTACAACACCACCGTAAGCCCGACGCACAAGACCGGGATCGCGTACATGGCGTGATGGAGTCCAATGGCCTTGAACGGTTCGGTCATCACGACGGCGCCCGCGTCCGCCATCGCCCGGCGCGCAAAATGGTCACTCAACAATCCGGTGCCCCAAGGACCGAGGCTTCCACCCAGCACATACATGGCAAAGAAGTAAACCGCCATGGCCGTCCCGCGCAACCCCGGCTCCACGACGTCCTGAATCGCCGCATATACCGATGAGTAATAGACGTACACGCACGTCAAGCCGAGGCCCATGAGGACCACAAACGGCCCAACGGCACCGCCCGGTTGCCGCAACGCCAGGTAGATGCACGGCGCTGCCACGCCCATTGTCACCGCCGACAACAGCAACCGGCCATTGGTGCGCACACCGCCAAACCGATCCGCCGCCCAACCGCCGGCCAGCAGGCCCACGGCACCGGACACGCCAAAAATCACCGCCGCCGCAAACGCCGCCGATTTCAGATCAAGCCCGTGATAGCGTGCGAGGAACGCGGTCATGAAGGAAGTCACCGCATATAGGTTGAAGTTGTGCAGCGCGCCCGAAACGATGATCCAAAGCAGCGTCGGGATGCCCAGCACGATGCGGTAGGGTGAGCCGGGCCGATGCGCCGCATCCACCCGGCCTTCGCTGGAACCGTGCTTTGGCTCGGGCAGCCAAAGCGCCAGCATCGCGAGCCCCAATCCCGGCACGCAAGCCAGATAGAATGCCGCCCGCCAGCCGTACGCATGTGCAATCCGCCCGCTGATTAGGAAGCTGAGGAACATCCCCACCGGGAGGCCGAGCATGAAGATGGACAGCGCCCGAGCCCGTTGGCGCGGCGGGTAGAGATCCCCAATCAGCGAATTCGCCGCCGGCGCGCAACTGGCCTCGCCTACGCCCACGCCGAGCCGCGCGGCAAAGAGCGTCCAAAAATTCTGCGCTAGCCCGGACACGGCCGTCAGCAGACTCCAGATCGCGCACCCCCCCATGAGCAGCCACTTGCGCGGGCGCGTGTCCGTCCAGCGGCCCAAAGGCACGCCCACGAAGGCATACAAAAGCGTAAACGCCGTTCCCAGCAGGCCCAGGGCTGAATCGCTCAACGCCCACTCCTTGCGGATGGGTTCCGCGACGACCGCGAGAATCATGCGGTCGTAGAAGTTCATGGTGTTGATGCCAAACAACACCCAGAGGGCAAAGGTTCGTTGGCGTGTTTCCGTCGTCATGGGATCGGTTGCAGGAGGTTGTGAACCACCGCTTTCAGAGTCAATGCTGCGGGCCTCGCGATTGTCCGACGCGTCCGACCCTGCTTGATTCGCGACGCCTGTCCTATTGAACCATCACGGTTTGGCCGCGGCGCGTTCCTTGCGCTGGAGTTCGCGCAAAGGACGGTAGCCGATCAAAATGATTTTCTGCTCGGCAATGACTCGCTTCATTTCCGCATCGTGCGTGAAGACTTCATACTCTTGGGCGCGGGTGGACCACGAGCCGGTGATGGCTTTCAATTCGTCATTCGGCAGCCCCGCGTGGATGTAAAGTTCGGTTGCGCCCGGCTTCAGATTCTTGAGGACCGCCAGCCAAAACTCTTTCACCCCGTCCTTTTCGTTTTTCAATTCGTCGAAGACAAAATAGTCGGGCGAAACGATCCCCTTGGCGGCGAACAAGCCCCGAATTTCCGGATGTCCCATGCGGGCGAGGGTTTCCTGCGAAGCCATCCGCACGGGCAGATCAAATTCCACGGCGAGTTGCAAGTAGGCCTTCATGTATTCCGGGTTGTATTGCAGCGTGCCCATGTGCGAATCCAGATGGGTGACATCCACGCCCGCGGCCAGCGCACGTTTGATCTGCGCGCGGCCTTCAATCAAGGCGTGCTCCGCCGTGGCGTGCGCGTAAACTTCCGGAATCTCCGGCCAGAAATAACCAGCAGGGTCCACCAGTCCGGGCACTTGATCGTGGGACGCCACCGGCCCCCAGCGATATTTGCTCCACTCGGAAGTGTGGGTGAGGTGGATGCCAAAATCTTTTTCCGGATGGCTCTTCGCGTAGGCGGCGATCTCCGGTGACCACGGGCAAGGCACCATGATCGTGGCGGTGCGCATGTGCCCTTGTTCGAGGGCCTCGATGGTGGCCAGGTTGGCGGAATGGCACATGCCAGCATCGTCGCCGTTGACGATCAGGATTTTGTCGGTGGGTTTGTAACCCAGTCGCTCGGCCAGCGACGGGCGTTCGGCCCCGGGTGAACCGGCGGTGGAAAGAAGCGTTGACATGGCGATCAGGAGGAATCGGTTTAAGGCAGTTTTGCGTAGTTGCACGGGCGGAGACTATTTGTGGCAGCCGCGTCGCGCAACTTGGATTTCGCGGAGTGCGACCGTCCCCCTGGGCACACCCGGTGCCGGCTTCGCCCGCTAATCCTCCGGACGCTCGCCGCTGGGGGCCATCTTCACCAGCTTCGGATCAAACTGGCCGAGCACCGCCACCAAATCGCTTTGCGCCGCCATCACTTCGCG
>CAIKLQ010000585.1 GCA_903828255.1 uncultured Verrucomicrobiota bacterium | reverse complement strand
GTCTTGAGATTGTCTGGGACCGTGACCCGGGCGACCCCCTGGAAAAACGCATACGCGTGGCAGTGCGCAGCGAGCCAGGCCGCCAGTTGCTCATCCACAAACGCTTCCACATAGGTCTTATTGCTGGCGCCCAAAACCGCCACAAACAGATGGGCCGCCGAAACCCTGCCGTCGGCCGCATGGTGGATCGGCACCGTCTGGCCCGCCCAGTCCACGAACAACTTCTCGCCGGGCAAATGCACCTGGCGCAGCACCGGATCCAAAGTGCCCGCCCAGCGCTGATACAACTCGCAGAAGCGGCTGTAGCCATAACCTTCCGGCTGCGCCTGCCGGTATTCCTGCCACAACAACCGCAGCGTCACCGACGGACGCCCGAGTTCCTGATGGAGGTGCGGCCAGTCGGGCAGCGCCAACGCGCCCGCCGGGGCGCTGGCGGGCGCCCCCAGCAACAACTGGAGCAACTCCGCTTCACTCTGCCCCGCAGGCAGCGGCCACTGGACGCCAGCCGCTGCCGCCCGTTTCAGGTAATCACCCACCGTGCTGGCGGGCAGGCCGCAACTGCGGGCAATTTCCCGGATGGAGAGTTGATTTTGATGTTTGAGCCGCAGGAGCTCATGAATTTGACGCATGGTTAATTTGGTTTGTGCCATTGGGTATCTTTCCCGATTCAACTGAATCGAGCCGCCACCCTGACACTCATTGTCGCGTCGCTCCACTCCTTCCGATCCGAGATTCCGATTCCTGCCGGACACGATTCCGGGCCAGATCGGGCACCGTTCCGATCCTGTCGGACACCCTTCCAATAAGGCCCGAAAACTGTCCGACCTTAGCCCGGAACACTGTCCGATATGAATCGGAACACTGTCCGACTCAAATCGAAATGCTGTCCGACAGGAATCGGAATCACTGTCCGACAGCCCCCGGAATACGCACCCGGTTCTCCGGTACTCAACGCCGCCAGCGCCGACTGCCCTTGCCGAATCCGATGCAGCAGTTCCACCGGGTCCAATTGATCTCGTTGCCTTCGCAAGGTCGCCTTGATCGCCTCATCAACCGCCTCGTGCGCCCGCAAGCGATCACAGGGGGGCGCCGGTGGGGGATACAACTTTTTGATTTTCGCCCCCTCGCGGATCCGCTCCCGCAGTTTGAAGGAGGGCTGAAAATAGTTCACATACAGACGCACGGCCCCCAGCAACTGCGCCAGCGCTTGGCCCGCCACGATCCCGGAGAAACGCTCGGGTCCAACCATTCGGCGAATCACGGCTCCGTTCCTTTGTTCAATCCAGGCTTGGTCATTCTTGTGATGCGGCCGGGAGCGTGTAAACACGATGGCTTCCAGTTTGCAATACGAAGCCAGGATCTTGTTGCTAAATGCGCCGTCGTTGTCCGAGTCGATTCCCCGCGTGGGCACTGGCAATTGCTTGCCAATGCGGGTGAACTACTTTGTGCCGGTGCCGCAGGTGCGCGATTTGGCGGAACTCAATGCGCGGTTGCAGCAGCAATGTGTGGCGGATCGGGAGCGGCGTTTGCGAGGTCAGGCGGGCCCGAAGGCGGAGTTGCTCAAAGGGGATCAAGCGGCGTTTCTGGCGGTGCCGAGCAGTCCGTTTGCGGCCGGCCGGCAACCGTCCACGACCGGCAACAGTTTATCGCTGGGGCGCTTTGACACGAATGATTATTCGGTGCCGGTGCGCTGGGGACATCATCCCGTCGTGGCCAAAGG
>CAIKLQ010000584.1 GCA_903828255.1 uncultured Verrucomicrobiota bacterium | reverse complement strand
GAGTTGTTCGGTGGGCGAAAGCGATTTGCGTTTGCTGCGAGCCATGGGGCGAGGCTAAAAAAGATTCGGGCGGGTGTCCCGCAAAATCGTCCAACCCCCTCTCCCACAAGCGGCCGCTCACTAGAATCGCCGCTGCGTACGCCGAGAGCGGGTGGGTGCGTTGCCGGTTGTGACATCGCTCGGGAACGTGTAATAGGAATCCGCCGATGGAAATCGAAACAATCATTCAGTTTGTGACGCTGGCGTTGTGGGCGGCTGGCTTCCGCCTGTACAAGAGTCTCAAGCCTCTGGCGGCGACCCACTCGCCGGGCTCCCTGCCAGCCGTCAGCTTCATCATCCCCGCCCGAAATGAAGCGCACAATTTGCCAACGCTGCTTCGTTCACTCGCTTCGCAGCCAGTGAAACCGCACGAGATCATTGTGGTGGACGATGGCTCGACCGATCGCACGGCGGAACTGGCGCGGGAGCTGGGCACCACGGTGATTGCGTCGCAACCACTGCCGGACGGCTGGCGCGGCAAGACGTGGGCTTGTCATCAAGGCGCACAGGCGGCCACAGGCGACCTCCTTTTGTTCGTGGACGCGGACACCTGGTTCGAGCCAGACGGCCTGGCGCGCATTCTTTCCGGTTACATCGGCGGTGCGTGCTCGGTCGGCCCGTACCACGCGGTTCGCAAACCCTACGAGGACCTCTCGCTGTTCTTCAACTTCAACATGACCGTCGGCACGGTGCCTTCTGGTTTGTTCGGGCAGATGTTGCTGGTGGATCGGGAGAGTTACCGGCGCGTGAACGGACACGAAACGGTCAAGGGCCGGATCCTAGAGAATTTCTTTTTAGCCGGGCAATTTCAGGCCGCCGGGATCCCAGTGCGGAGCGGGACGGGCCGGGGCGTGATTTCGTTCCGCATGTATCCGAACGGACTTCGCGAGTTGATCGCCGGCTGGACCAAGGGGTTCGCCGCCGGGGCTGGCCAGACCCCACGCGGGACGCTTTTGCTGGTGGTCGCGTGGATGATCGGGCTGATGTTCGCGCCGCTGGGCTGGCTGATGACCGGCGACTCGTGGAGCTGGGGTGCGACGTATCTGTTGTGCGCGGCGCAAGTTGGCTGGTTCAGCCGGCAGATTGGCGCGTTTCGCTGGTTTACGGCGCTGCTGTATCCCGTGCCGCTTGGCTTCTTTTTCGCCGGGTTCACCCGTTCGGCGCTGCGCTCGGGCAAGGCGGTAACCTGGAAAGGACGCGAAATCCGTGCTGGTTGAACTCTCCATCACCTGGGTGGTTGCACTGAACGTCCTCGCGTGGCTGGTGATTCAGTTTGGGCTGGCTTGGGCTTTCACCCAAATCCCGGTGGCCAGATTTGATCCCGGCGGCACCTTCGCCCTTCTCAAAAACTGGGAACACGGTGGACGCATTTACGAACGCGCGTTTGCGATCAAGCGTTGGAAGGACAAACTGCCCGACGCCGCAAGCTGGTTTCGTGGCGGTTTCGCGAAAGCGAATCTGCGCGACGCGTCCCCGGAGTTCCTTGAACGATTCCGGCGCGAAACCTGGCGGGGCGAGTTGGTTCACTGGGTCGCGTTGCTGACGCTGCCGGTGTTCTGTGTGTGGAATCCCTGGTGGGCTGTATTGGTGAACGCCGCCTACGCTGCGGTCGCCAACGTGCCGTGCATCCTCGTGCAACGCTACAACCGCGCCCGCCTCCTGCGCTTGCTTGCCAAGCGAACCGAGACGATGTACCGACTGGGTCTGAATCAATGATCGAACGTGAATACCGTTCACAAGCTCGCGCAAACTTCCGCCCCCTTTTCCAAGGGATTCTTCGACTTGCCTTCCATGCCCAGCTTGCGCGCCGCTTCCTCGGCCATGACCTGTTTGGCAGCGTATGACCACAGTGGCCGGCGGGCCTTTTGGAGTGATGCCTGCGTTAAGCGTTACGGCGAAAATCGGCGGGCCCACTGTCAACCGACCTTTCAGTGAATTCTTCAGTCAACGAGTAAGAACTGGTAGTGACCGGGTTATGTGCGGTAGTGGCAGAGTAGCCTTGACTACCGCCGGTTTGGTAGGAAACTTTGCGCGGGAAACAAAGCCCTAACCGCTCGATTTCGACTTCACCCTCAATTCAACCTCACGCCTGATTGCTCCTTCCGAAACTGTGCCCAGAACTGTGCTTAAGGTAGTAGGGCCGAGTAGTGGATCACCAACTAGTCGAGTTGGTGCCTCAGCGCATCCTCGCCTTGGCGCTCGGTTACGAAGTAGGAGGTCCTGTGGGTGCATCCTCACTCTATTTTGCAATCCGCGACCACGCTCGCCAATGGCGGCGACTGGCAGGATTCCCTACTCTCGGCCACGGATACCAACGGCCAGAAGGTTGTGCCGCTCACACCCACGGGAGCGCGCGGCTTCTTCCGCCTGCGCGGCCCGGGAGTCGGACGCCCCGGGAGGCCGCCTCGGAAGGCCGAGTGCCGCGAATGCCACCCTATCGCATTTGCGAACAGGAGCCGGGGCGTCGTCTCGCTCAGCCTTCGGGGGCAGGTCCGGAAAGTGGGTAATTGACACCTGGTGCCGAACGGGTCAGGCGTGGTGTCTATTTCCTGCCGACAACGGCCTTGCCGCGGCGATTCCCTCCGGGCTTACAATTGAACGACCGCTTTCGTTTGCAGATGCTCCCACGATGCGAACCAGCCAATGCCTGCCCGGCGGCCATGCCGGTGAAACTGCGCGGCGCTATTCGCTGATCGCCGTTTTGGGCCTGGCGGCAACCGGTCTGCCCGTCCCCGCGCAAACCAACCTCGGTCTCTGGTCGGCGGTTCAGATCCAAGGTTCGCCCCTCCGCATCTGGGGCAGAAGCTACAAGCTCCCTCCGACCGGCCTGCCCCGTGCAATCCAGTCCCGAGGCGAGCATTTGCTTGCCCGCCCGGTCACGTTCCGGGGCAACGGCTATGATGGCTGGCGCGTCCAACTCGAACCTGCGACGACTCGCTGGCTGTGGATCGAATCGGCCCGGTAACCGCAGGACCGGCGGCAGCTTCTCCTCCTAGAAAGATTCAGCCCGCTCCGCATTCGGCTCCAACCGACGCACCAGGATCTCCATAAGCATTCACTCCCCGCCGGGGCTCATCACCGAAAAGCCGCCGTTCAACAGCAGTGACCCACCGGGGTCTTGGAAACTTTCCGGCCGCCACGGTGCCAATAAGGGTGTCCCACACTTTCGGTCAGCGGCTTCATTGGCAACAGCTCTCCAACTTCAAGGCGCTTCACCGACGCCAGAGGGAGTCCTTTGCGACAGCCGCCCATTTCATTGATAGGCATTTGCTTTCTGTGCGCTTCACGGTTTACTGCTGGTATTGATTTACCCCGCTGACTCTGGGGGTGAAGCGGGTGGATTCGACTGGGCCTCCAACTGCGTCTGAAGCTCGCGGTGATTCACCTTGCCGGTGCCGAGCTTCGGAATCTCCTTAACCACTTTGATTTCGCGCGGCACGCTCAGATTCGTCAGTCCCTTGGCTTTGATCACCTCGCGGATTTCATCCAAGGTGAGCTTCGGTTCGTTGGTCACGGCGATGAGCGCTTCGCCGCGGCTCTCGTCGGGGCGGGTGATCACCGCGATCTGACAGTGCAGCCCATATTTCGGAAATGCTCCCGCCAGCGCGTCTTCCACGGCGGTGAGGCTCACCATCTCGCCGCTCACCTTGGCGAAGCGCTTCGTGCGCCCGCGGATGTGGAGGTAGCCGTCGGCATCCACGCTCACAACGTCGCCGGTATCATACCAGCCGCCGCGGGCCAGGAATTGCGCATTCGCATCCGCGTTCAGATAACCCTTCATGACGTTCGGCCCGCGCACGAAAAGCCGACCGCCATCGGGCACGCCTTCGGTTGGTTCGAGTTTGTATTCGATCCCTGGCAGAAGCCGACCCACGGAACCGGAGCGCGGTTCGAGCGGCGTGTTGAGACTCACGCAGGGAGAACATTCCGTCGCGCCATAACCCTCGAAGACGCGCACCCCATATTTCTGCGCCCAGAGGAGTGCAGTGGCGGCCTGCAGCTTCTCCGCCGCGGCGAACAGATACCGGAGGCTGCGGAAATCGAAGGGATGCCCTTTGCGCGCGTAGCCGTTCAGGAAAGTATTGGTGCTGAGAAACACGGTGCAGTCGCGATCGTAGAGCACCGCCGGCACCATGCGGTAATGCAGCGGCGACGGATAGAGGAAGAGGTAAATCCCACGCACCAACGGCAGCAGCGTCCCCACCGTGAGCCCAAAGCTGTGGAAGAGCGGCAGGCAATTGAAGACCCGGTCGCGATCCGTCAAGTCGGTGACGGCCAGCATCTGGCGGATGTTGGCGAGGAGGTTTCGGTGCGTCAGCTCGACGCCTTTGGGCACGCCTTCAGAACCGCTGGTGAAAACGATCACGGCCGCGGCGTCAGGAGATTGGTGATTGCCGATTGCCGATTGCCGAATAAAAACGTGCCGGAGTAGCGTGAGAAATTTCCGGGAGGCGCTGATTTCCGAGCGCACATCTTCGAGGTAGATCAAACGGATACCGGCTTTCGCGAAGGCGTCCACGTTCAGCCGGGCGCGTTCCAGAAAGGCTCGCGAGGTGACGAGGTGTTTCAGCCCGGCAAGTTCCGCGCACGCCAGCATGGTCGCCGGGCCGGCGGAGAAATTCAGCATGGCGGGGACTTTGCCCAACCGCCACAGCGCGAGAATGACCACCGGGGTGGCGTTGACATTGGGCAATAACACCCCAATCCGCTCCCCGCCGGCCACCGGCCCGCGCAACGCGTGAGCCAGCACCTCCGCCCCCACCATCACTTTCCGATAGGTGAGCGACTTGAGCGTCACATCTTCGAGGATGACCTGACCGGGCCGTTTGCGGGCCGTCTCCGCCACCGCCGCGAGAACATTCGTCGGGCCGAAACGCATCTCGACCTCGAACTCCTGCCGCACCATTTGGTCGCGAAGCCAGTTGGTCAGCAGCGTCCGGGCGCGACTGGTGCTGACTTTCCCCAAATCCGGAGTTGTGAAGCTTCTGCTGAAATGCACGGTTACTTTGGGAAAGCATTGTTTCCAATTAGGATTGGGGGAATACGGCAGACGCTCGGCGCCGCGGAGGTAAGCGGTGACAACTTTGGCCTTGGTTTTGAAAATTAAGAAACCGGTGCCATCGAAAAGTTTCATCAAGTTGCCCGTGCGCGACAGGCGGCCTTCGGCGAAAAGCACGAGCCGCCCACCGCCTTGGAGAAACTGCGCCATGCGCTTCACGGCGTACGGCGAGCCGGGATCCACGGGCAGGCAATAGCGGTTGGTCATGATCTTCCGATGCAGCCAGCTCGTTTGGGCCGAGAGGCTCGAAGTGACGAACTTCCAATCCTCCTCCAGGCAGACCCAAATAAACAGCCAGTCAATCCAGGAGCAGTGATTCGGAATCAAAAGCACCGGGCCGGGCGTCTTCAGCGCGTCCAAGTCGAACGCTCGGAAGCGAAACAGAACCCTGAGCAAAAGGCGGAAGAAAGCTTTCATGGCAGGGACGAGTGCATCATTGGCGGGTGCGTAACTCAACCAAAATTTGGGCAGCAATTCTCATTTTGGTGGAGCGCGGCTGGTGGAGATGACGCAGTCGCGGTTTGGGCTTCTGGGCCCGGGCGCTTAACCCCGTCAACGACTACGCCTACGGCGCGAACGTCGGCTGGGTGGATTGCACCGGCGACACGAACAACCCCACAAGGGCGTGCCGACCCTCATCGAGACGCTCCAAACCTCAACCCCCAAACTACCAAACCTCTCAACTCAACCAGTTTGTCGGTTGTCTTCCCAACCGACATAAACAACTACCCGCAACTATTCGGGTGGCCCGGATAGGCATCGACGACAAACCGGGCCCGCGGTTCAGCGCGCGGAATTCAATTTGAACGTGCGGGTTTTATACTCCCAGTCCCTCGCGAAGCGGGAGTTCCACGGTCTATGGCAAAGGCCTTGGAAACGTTTTACTTTTATTTTACTTTTGACTGTCCCCTGCCGAGCCTCTTGGGCGGCAGCCGAACGATGCAGTGCCGTCAGGGCGGCAAGGCGCAGGGCCTTCGGCTGCGGAGGCTGCTCTTCCTTCTTCTCCTGCTCTGTTAAGCAAGGCTTGTGTGTCTCACTTTTTTCGCCTCCTTTTTCGGCGGGCGTAGGAGCAAAACCACCCCGTCCGCAATGGCCTGCTCGCTCAGACGGTAGCGGGTCGCCTGCCCTCTCCGACCTGTCGCGACCCACGTTCGAAAATGTTTCCAACCCGATAAGAAGGTAGAGCTAATCGGACGCCGGTGACAGTTGCAACCACCGCTCCTCGGCGCGCCGGTGGGTCGGTTGGGAGAAGCCTGCGCCGGCCACCGCAGGCGTAATCCGCAATTTACCGCACGGCAGTTTACCATTGCTCTACCTGTTGCGCTGATTGATCGTGAAGCGGTTGTATGGAAACTCATGAAACCCGATTCGGGGTAGTAGTCGTGCTGACCGTGCCGACTTTCGCGGATGGCAGCCAGGCGCGACCGCTCCGCGCCCGAGGAAGAAGCATTAACCCCATGCACGTCTTGGAGTGGTAATGCTGAAGAGTAAACATTTTTGACCGGCTCCCATAGCTGACTTTCAACCCAGGGAAAACAAAAGGTATCGCCATGAGCCAACTTCTCGCAAACCATAGCATCGCGCGCCGGCTTCAGATGGGGGTCGGGGTAGCGGCGGGACTCGTGCTTGGATTGACCGTGTGGTTCAACTACCGCGTCAGCCGTAACGAATTGGAACGGCAGACGAACGCCAAGGCTGCCACCGAGATCACGGCCGCCGCGCGCCGGTTGGATGATTTCATCCTGCGCGTCGGGATGTTGCCCCGGGCCATCGCCGTCCGCCAACAGGCTTTTGGACGCGATCCCGATCCGGGAATGGTTTCCTATCTGCGCGAACTCCTGCATCAAACTCCGGTTCAGGAAGCGTATGGGGTGTATGTCGCCTACGAACATGTGGAGGCGAAGCGCGGCGGCGGGTGCCTCGCGATCCATCGCAAAAACTGGCCCGCCCTGACTCCCGTGGAGTACGACTATCACGACCCGCAACAAGAGTGGTACAACGGCCCGAAAGTCTCCCGCAAATTCTTCGTCACCGAACCCTATTTCGACGAAGGGGCCGGCAACATCAGCATGGTCAGCCTGACTATGCCCGTGTTTGATACGGCCACAAATTTCATCGGGGTCGCGGGCGCCGATCTGGCGCTGGACCGGATTCGCGAAATGGTGCGCGCCGTCCGCCTGGCCGAAGACGCGCCTGGCGGAACCAATGAATTTGCCTACCTCGTCAGCCGGGAGGGAAAAATCATCGCCCATCCGAACGAGGAACTCATGCTCCGCAAGGGTTTTGCCGGGGCCGATCTGAGAAGCCGGCCCGGAGGAGAGTTCGTGGCGGCAACGCCCGACGGATTCGCGGCAACCCTGCTGGGTGGCGAACGCCGGCGAGTCTATTGGGCGACTTCACCGGTGAGCGGCTGGAAAATCGTGCTCAACATTTCCGAAGACGAAATCCTCAATCCGGTGCGGCAACTCACCCTGCGCTCGGCGCTCGCGGGCGGGGCCGGTTTGCTGGTGCTGGTGCTTTTGGTCACCTCGATTGCCCGCCGTTTCACCCGTCCTCTGTTGGGGCTGACCCGCACGGCCGCAGCGATTGAGGAGGGCAAGTTCCGCGAAGAAATGCTCGGGGAGCTTGCGGAGCACCGCGACGAAATGGGTGAACTGGCGCGGAGCTTCCGGAAAATGGCGCGCGAAATCCAGGCCCGCGAGCAAAGCCTCGCCGAGCTGAATCAAAATCTCGAGCGCACCGTTGCCCAGCGCACCGCGGAACTGACCGCGCGGGCCGGCGAACTGGAAAACCTGACCCGTAAGTCGCAGGAGCAAGTCGCATTGGAGTCGAGCTTGTCGGCGCTGAACATCAGCCTGCGCGGGAATTTGACTGCCGCGCAAGTCGCCGCGAAAGGTCTGGCCGGCGCGATCGCATTCCTGAGCGCGCCCGCCGGGGCGGTGTTTGTCGTTGGTGGCGAGGGAGACTATCATCGGCTCGCGGCGCACGCTTATCCGGACGGCGTTGACGTCCCGAAATCCTTTGCCTCCGGCTGCGGCATCATTGGGCAGGCCGCGCAGTCCCGGCAACCGATTTACTCCGAACCAGAGGCGGGGAAGCTTCGGGTGCATTTCGGCTTCGGGGCGGTGTCCCCTTCGCAAATTGCCGCCTATCCGCTCCTCGCCAACGACGCTGCGGTCGGCGTCCTGGAGCTTTGTCTCTTCCAGCCGCTCACCGAGACCCAAATCCGGTGGCTGGACAAAGCCGCGGAAACGCTGGCTAACGCGCTACGCTTCGCCATGGAAAGCGAGGAACGGAGGCAGGCTGAAGAACGGGTCAACGCCTACTTCAACAGTTCCAGTGACGGCTTGCTCATCCTGGTCCCCGAGCGCGGTTTCATCCACACGAATCAGGCTGCGGTAACCTTGTTTGGATTCGACAACCTGGCCGACCTTGTCAAGTGTGGCCCAGTGCTGCTTTCCCCCGAACGCCAACCCGACGGCAGGCCTTCGAGCGAGGCCGCCGTCGCGGGGATTGAAGCGGCCTTGCAGCGGGACACCCCTTTACGCTTCGATTGGATCCACAAGCGGCGGGACGGCACCGAATTCCCCTGTGAAATCACCTTGATTCGAATCGCACTAGGAGGCAAGCCCGCCTTGCTCACAAGCATTCGCGACATCACGGACCGCAAGCGCAACGAACAGGCCTTGGCGGCCAGCGAACGCCGGATGCGTCGGATCCTGGAAACCTGCGCCGAGGGCTTTGTGGTCGTGGACAATCAAGCAATCCTCACTGAGGTGAACGACACTATGTGCCGGATTCTCGGTCGCGTGCGGGACCAACTCATCGGTCACACGCTCTTTGATTTTCTGGACGAGGAAAATGCGGGCCTCCTGAAAGAGAACCTAGCGCGGCGGGCGAAAGGAGAGGTGGGCGCGTACGATATTTCGCTGCTCCGCCCCGATGCGACCCTCGTGCCCTGCCGGGTCAACGCCACGCCCCTGCTGGATGAGCGCGGCGTGAAGACCGGCTCCTTTGGAATGTTCACGGACATCACGGAACAGAAGCGCGTCGAGTCGGAGTTGAAGGAAGCCAAGCAAAAAGCCGAGGGCGCCACGCAGATGAAGTCCATGTTCCTGGCGAACATGAGCCACGAAATCCGCACGCCGATGAACGCCATCATCGGGCTCTCGCATCTCGCCCTCAAAACCCAACTCACGCCGAAGCAGCGCGATTACGTCAGCAAGGTCCACAACGCCGGCACGTCGCTCCTCGCCGTCATCAACGACATCCTCGACTTCTCCAAAATCGAAGCCGGCAAGCTCGATCTCGAAGCCACCACCTTCAAGCTCGACGAAGTCATCAGCGCCGTCATCACCCTCACCGCGCAGAAGGCGCACGAGAAGGGCCTGGAGTTTCTCGCTCACGTCACGCCCGGCATTCCCGAAGCGCTGCTCGGCGACCCATTGCGCCTCGGGCAGATTCTCACCAACTTCGTCAACAACGCCGTGAAGTTCACGGAGCGCGGTGAAATCCGGATCAACATCGAGCAAGTCGAACGCACGGGCGAGAAAGTCCAACTCAAGTTTTCCGTTCGCGACAGCGGCATCGGCATGACCCAGGAACAGTCGGCGAAACTGTTTCAGCCGTTCACGCAAGCCGACATGTCCACCACCCGGAAGCACGGCGGCACCGGCTTGGGGCTCACCATTTGCCGGCGGCTGGTCGAGTTGATGGGGGGGCGCATCTGGCTCGAGAGCGAACCTGGCGTTGGCAGCACCTTCTACTTCACCATCTGGCTTGGCGTCGGCGCCGCGAAAGGCCCGGGCAAGGTCATTCCGGTTCGGCTCAGCAAGCTCCGCGTGCTCGTGGTGGATGACAACCCCGCGGCGCGCGAAATCCTGCAAGAGCCTTTGATTTCAGTGACCTCGCAGGTGGATGCGGTGGCGTCGGGAAAGGAAGCCCTCGCCGCCATCCAGCAACAGGACGCCACCGCACCGTACGACGTCGTGTTCATGGACTGGCGCATGCCGGGCATGGACGGCTTGCAAGCCAGCCGCCACATCAAAGGCGATGAGACGTTGCGGCATCCGCCCGCCATCGTCCTGGTCACCGCTTTCGGGCGCGAGGAGGTCCGCGAAGAAGCCGAGCGCCTGCACCTCGATGGTTTTCTGGTCAAACCGGTCACCAAATCCATGCTGGTGGATACACTCGTGAGCGTGTTTGCCGAGGCTGGGGAGGCGGCGGCGGTCGTGACGGAAGCCGGGCAAGCGACGCGGTTGCGCGGGACCCGCTTGCTTTTGGCCGAGGACAACGAGATCAACCAACAGATTGCCGTGGAGCTGTTGGAAGGGGTTGGCGCCGCGGTGCGCGTCGCCAACAACGGCCGCGAGGCGGTGGAGATTTTGTGCAGCGGCCCACAGCCACCGCCATTCGACGCAGTCCTGATGGACCTGCAAATGCCGGAAATGGATGGCTACCAGGCGACCGCGAAGCTGCGTGCCGACGCTCGTTTCAGGATGCTGCCGATCATTGCCATGACGGCTCACGCGACGCTTGAGGAACGCCAGCACTGTCTCGCCATGGGGATGAACGATCACATCTCCAAACCGATTGATCCGGAGAATCTCTTCGAGACCGTCGGGCGCTACTGCAAACCATCAGAAGCCGCCGGGCACCCGGTTGAAGTCCCCGCGCCCCAAGCCGACGACAAGCTCCCGAACATTGCCGGACTTGATGCGCAAGACGGCTTGCGTCGGGTCGCCGGCAACCAAAAGCTATACCGGAAGTTGCTCCGTCAGTTCCTCACGCAACAAGCGGATGCGCCAACGCAGATCCGGGAACAACTCCGCGCCCACGATGTGGCTGGCGCCGAGCGAAGCGCGCACACGGTCAAAGGCGTGGCCGGGAATCTTGGCGCGAAGACCATCCAGGCAGTGGCTGCGGAATTGGAGAAAGCAATCCGCGATGGGGCAAACCCCGATCAGGTAGCGGCTCTGAACCAACGGCTTGACGAGGCATTCTCTACCTTGATGGCACCCCTGTGCGCGGCGCTGGGTGAAGCGCCGCCGTTGCCTGCCACGGCCCCCGGGGCTGCGATTGATCTCGAACTTTTGAAACCGGTCGCGGCCCAAATGCTGAAGCAACTTTCCGAATGCGACCCCGCAGCAGCGGAATCGCTTGAAGGCCATCGGGCTCTGTTCGCTGCGCTCTTTTCCGCCGCGGAACTGGAACAGTTTGAGCAGCACCTCCAAGGCTACGCTTTCGCCGAAGCCCGGGGAATGTTGGAGGCCGCCGTCCGGGTCCGCGGGCTTTGACTCGAACGATGAACTTGCTCCTCCTGTGGCTGCCCGCACGCGCTCGCAGCAGATGGTCTCGACCGATAGCGCCCTGCATGACCTCTGGCATCACGCCGATGAAGTGGCCGCGGCCCAACAGCGCCGCTGGGTGGTGAAGTAACCGGCGACCTCGACCGGACCTGCACCCGTTAAGATATTCACGACGAGCGCCTCGGCCCAAGCCGCGATCAGCAAAGCGGCCAAGGCCCGGTGGGCAAAGATCCGGGCGGCGCAGAAGCAGTGATTGGAAGCCGCGTAATCGGCGGCGGCAGTTACTCACAATTTCAAGTAAGCGACCTCCGCTCCGCGCGTCAGGCAGGCTTCCTGGATGGTGATGGTGCGGGCACCGGCGAGATGTTTGGCGAACAATCGGCGGTAGCTCCAGCCCTTGGTGTTCTCGGGGATTTCCTCGGTGCAGCGGGCCGTCCCGAAATCGTAAACGACTTCCCCTTGGTCGAACCGACTC
>CAIKLQ010000583.1 GCA_903828255.1 uncultured Verrucomicrobiota bacterium | reverse complement strand
GGCAGTCGTGCTCGTCGGCCAGGCGGTGCGGATCACGGTGGAGGGCGACACGAACATTTACGCGGGCAGCATTGCGCGCGTCGCGCCCGCGATCGTGGACGCCGACCGGATGCTGCCGGTGGAAGCCGACGTGCCGAATCCCGGCGGCTTGCGCGTCGGCCTGTTTGCGCACGCGGAGATCATCGTGAATGCGCACGACCAGGCTATCAGCGTGCCCGCCAATGCGCTCACCGTGTTCGCCGGCATCGAAAAAGTGGTGGCGCTCAAAGACGGCAAAGCGCAGGAGAAAACCGTGACCACCGGGCGGCGCGGCCCGGATTGGGTGGAAATTCTATCCGGCGTGAACGCGGGAGAAACGCTGGTGCTCGATCCCGTTGGCTTGCGCACGGGGCAACCACTGACGATCAACAGCGCTGCCGAGAATTCGCCCGGCGGCAGAACCAGAACGGAGAACGGGCGGTGAAAGTCAAGAGGATTGCCTGCTACCCAGTCTTGGTTTTGAAGATTAGCCTCAAAAGGCAAAAGTGATCGAGAATGAGCGCACCACAAAAACCACGCATCTACAGAGAGTTAATTGACGCACTTGTTAAGGTGTGCAAGAACGGGCAGGGCCAGATCGGCGCTCGGCGTGCGCGTGACGCCGTCTGGAATAGAAACGCGACGCGCGAGTTCATTCCAGAGCAACACGAGATCAATCTCCTGCTTGAACGCATGTCGCCATCTGATCGCGAGATTCTTGCCGCTATGCTAGCTCAAGAAGTTGTAACTGGGGTGTTTGAGACTCTAAAAGTTCTTGAGCAGTACGAGATTGAACCGTTCAAAGATGGTTACGAAGGCAGTCCATTTAATGATTTTGTTGGGCGGCTTGCGGATTGGAAGTGGCCGGAAACGTAACCAGAGTTGTCCCAGCCCTCATGCAAAAGCTCGCTGAAATCTGCATCCGCCGCCCGGTCTTCGCGACGATGATCGTGATGACGCTCGTGGTCGTCGGCACCGTGGGTTATTTGCATCTGGGCGTGGATCGGTTTCCGTCGGTGGACTTGCCGGTCGTGCGCATCAACGCCCGGCTCACCGGCGCTTCGCCGGCGGAAATGGAATCGGAGGTTTCCCAGCCGCTCGAGGAAGTGGTCAACACCATCGAGGGCATTGACGAATTGCGCTCCGTCAACGGCGGCGGCTCGGCGTTCGTCATGGCGACATTCGCCCTGAACCGGAACATTGAGACGGCGGCGCAGGACGTGCGCGACCGCGTGGCCGGCGTCATCCGCCAGTTGCCGCGCGACATGGACCCGCCCACGATCACCAAGTCGGACAACGACCAGCAACCGATCATTTCCATCGCAGTTTCGGGCGACCGCTCGCGGCGTGAGTTGACCGAGATCGCTGACAAAATCATCAAGACCCAGATCGAGCGTTCGCCCGGCGTGGGCGAGGTGAACATCATCGGCGGCCTTGCCCGCGCGATGAACATCTGGGTGGATGCCGACCGCCTCGCCGCCTACCAACTCCCCGTCACCGCCGTGCGCGACGCGGTGAACCGCCAAAACGCCAACACCCCGGGCGGCAACATCACGACCGGCCAACGCGAGGAAACACTGCGCACGATGGGCCGGCTCGCTGATGCGAAGGCGTTCAACGACCTCGTCATCACCACGCGCGGCGGCTCGCCGATCCGCGTGCGCGACATCGGTTGGGCTGAGGACGGCACGAAGGAGGAACGCTCGATGTCGCGGCTCGACGGACATGTGAACGTGACGCTGGAGGTGATCCGCCAGTCCGGCGCGAACACGGTGGCGGTGATCGAAGGCGTAAAGGCGCGGTTGCAGACGGTGGCGGCGCAACTCCCCAGCGATCTCAAGGTCGAGATCATCCGCGATCAATCCAACTACATTTACCAGGCGCTCCACGAGATCAAGATGCACCTCATCCTCGGCAGCATCCTGGCCAGCATCGTCGTGCTGGTCTTCATGCGAAACTGGCGGGCCACGCTCATCGCGGCGGTGGCGATTCCGGCGTCGGTCATCGCGTCGTTCGGCATGATGAAGGCGCTGGGGTTCACGTTGAACAGCGTGACGATGCTGGCGCTGGTGCTGATGGTGGGTATCGTGATTGACGACGCGATTGTGGTGCTGGAGAACATTTTCCGTTTCATCGAGGAGAAAAAGATGCACCCGTTCGAGGCCGCCCGGGCGGCGACGGCGGAGATTGGTCTGGCGGTCATGGCGACGACGTTGAGTTTGGTGGTGATCTTCGTGCCGGTGTCTTTCATGTCGAGCATCTCGGGACGGTTTCTGTATCAGTTCGGCCTCACGGCGGCGGTGGCGGTGCTGGTGAGTTTGCTGGTGTCCTTCACGCTCACGCCGATGATGAGCGCGCGGTTATTGCGCGTGAAGCGAGAGGATGAGTCGTCGGCTGGTCCTGAGAATCCCCTCAACCCAAACCTCTCCCCTTCCGAAGTGGAGAGGGAGAAGCCATCCCCTCGCCCCCGCCGAGGGGGGGAGGGCCAGGGTGAGGGGGAAACCCACGCGGCCCAAGCCACTTCCCGCTCCGGTTTCTACGCCTACATTGACCGCTTTTACACCGGGCTGCTGACCACGGCCATGCGCGGGCGCTGGTTCGTCGCGGCGCTGGCGTTGCTCGTCATGGCGTCCGCGGTGCCGCTCTACAAGTATGTCCGCCAGGAATACCTTCCCAGCGGAGTGGACGAAGGGGAGTTTGATGTCCGCGTTTCCACACCCGAAGGCACGGGCCTCGGCGCGATGAACGAGGTGGCCTTCAAGATTGAAGACGAGTTGAAGCGCGTGCCGGGCGTGCGTTCGGTGCAAACCGCCGTGGGCAGCGGCTACTTTGGCGGACTGAACAGCGCGAACTTTTTTATCCGCCTCGCGCCGCACACCGAACGGACTTTTGGCTGGGGACGGCTGCTGCAATGGCCGCCGTGGCGCGCCTTCCAGGGCAACTACAGCCAGCGCGACGTCCAACAAACGATTCGCCAACACCTGCGGAAATTCCCCGAGGTGCGCGCGCAGATCCGCAATCCGCAATCCTTCTCCGGCGGCGGGCCGAACTTCGACATTGATTTCTCAATCCTCGGGCCGGACCTCAACGTGTTGTTCGACTACGCCGAGCGGTTGCGCACGAACGCGGCGGCGCTCGGCATTCAGGACGCCGACACCACGCTCAAGCTCGACAAGCCGGAACTGCGCGTCCAGATAGACCGCGAGCGCGCCGCGAATCTCGGCGTGGACATCGAGGACATCGCCACGGCGTTGCGCCTCATGGTCGGCGGCGACGAAAAAGTCACCCGCTTCCGCGACGAACTGATGAACGAGGATTACGACGTGCAGGTGCGCGTCAAGGATGGCGGGCGCAACGATGCCGCGACCATCTCGCGACTCTTCGTGCCGCGCCGCAACGGCGGCCTCGCGCGACTCGACAACCTCGTCAAACTCGTCCCCACCAAGACCGCGTCGCGCATTGACCGGCTGGATCGCCAGCGTCAAATCAGCTTGCGCGCCGCCGTCGCGCCCGGTTACGCGCAAGCCGACCGCATCGCCGCGCTCCG
>CAIKLQ010000582.1 GCA_903828255.1 uncultured Verrucomicrobiota bacterium | reverse complement strand
GACGAGCACGATGGCGAGGAGGAAAGCCGAGCGCCGAGCACCGCCTCGGCAAGCGGTATTTCAAGTCTAGGAACCGGCCAAGCCAGTGCTCGGCGCTCCGGTTGCCGGGCTGACGGCGCGGTTTCGAGTCGAGTCATCATACGTCAAAGTAGTAGAAGAACCGCGGCGACGTCCCCATTTCTTCCTTGAGTTGGATGAACACGCGCTTGGTGCGAAGGATGTAGGAGACTTCGCTGTTCGGGTCGAGGATGTTGCCGAACTTGCGGGCGCCGACCGGACAAATTTCCAGGCACGCCGGATATTTTCCGTCGCGCGTCCGCTGGATGCAGAAGTGGCATTTTTCCATCACTCCCTGCCGACGCGGCCGGTTGCCCAAGTAAGACATGTTGGGGTTAAGTCTTTCCTTCGGGATTTGCGGCTTGGTGAAATTGAACCGGCGGGCCCAGTAGGGACAGGCGGCTTCGCAGTAGCGGCAGCCGATGCACCAGTCATAATCAATCACGGTGATGCCGTCTGTTTCCTGCCAAGTCGCATGCACCGGGCAAACCTTCACGCACGGCGGGTTCTTACATTGCTGGCATTGGACCGGCATGTAGAAGAAGCCTTTCTCCGGCACTTTTTCGGGACTGTAATTATGCTCGGCCTTCTCCAAGTCCAGCGAACCATGCGGGAGCCGGAGCACGCGGATATATTGAATTTCTGGCGTGCGCGACTGGTTGTTTTCTGCCACGCAGGCATGGACACATTTGCGGCAGCCAATGCAGCGCGTGAGGTTGAGCGCATAAACAAACTCGACGCCGTCCAGCGGTTTGAGATCGCGCACATGCGGCCGCTTATCGTATTGCTTCTCGACTTCGTTCTCGATGCGGGTAAGCACCTTCGCCATCTCGTCCGGCGTCATCTCCTTGTAATACTTCTGGAGGAACCGCTCCATGGTCGGGAAATCCTCGAGCTCCAAGAGTGGCTTGAGGCTCGCCGCCAGCGCCGCCAGGCCCGTGGTGATCACGGCGGACGTGCGGAGAAAGCTGCGCCGGTTCAGGCCGGTGGCGGGCGGTGCGGGCGTGGGCATAGGTCAGTGCGCGAGGTGAGTTTCGGCGGCGGGCGGGACAGCGCGGAGCGAGTGCGGGCCGGGCGCGGGTTGGCGGCCGGGGAATTTCGGCGCGTGCGGGTTGTGACATTCCACGCAGTTCCGGCGGGTGGTCTTGCTGGCATCGTTCCAATAACCGCCGGTGCGTCCGTGCGCGCCACCTTCCCAGTCGCGATAGGTCGGGCCGTGGCAACTCCCGCAGAGTTGGGTGCTTTCGGAGAACTTTAGTTCCCGGCCGTCGCGGCTCTGAAATTGTTCGAGGTTAAGTTCGTTGTGGCAGTTGAAGCAGTTGTTGTTGCGGTTGTGGCTGCCATGACCCATGAGGATGTTGCCATGTTCCTTGGGGATGATGATGAACTGGTTGGTATCGAAGCGGATGACCGGCGGCTTGCCCTTTTCGTGGCAGGCGTAGCAATCGAAGTCGGAGAGATCGGCCTTGAGCCGGACCAGTTCGCCGTACGACTGGCGCACCGTGGCAGTGCTGAGAAAATTCGTGTTCACCAGCGGGATGGCATCGCGCGCCGGCTTGCCATTGGACGAACTCGTGACGAACGCCGCCGCCAGAACCAGGAACACCAGGCTCAAAGCGATCAGCGCTGAGGATTTTTTTGCGTTAAGACTCATGTGCAATTCATCCGCTATTTGGCCATCCGTCCCGGGGCCCCGGCCCTACCCTTCGCCACATGCGAAGAGCGCCTCAAATGTTCTCCATCCGATGGGGGATGTGGCCTTCCGTGGGCAGTCGTTCGGATAGGAACAGCTTGATCAACACGGTGAGAATGATGAACGGCAGGCTCAAGAGGACCAGGCCCATGAGCCAGCCTTCGATGCCAGCGAAATCCAGCTTGTAACTCATCACGCCCCGCAGGCTCTTGGAGAAGAACTGCCCGCCCATCACGACGTTCCAGCGCATCGCGAACACGCCGACGAGAATGAACGCAGCGCAGGTGAAATACATCCGCTTGCGGGCAATGTCCGAGAAGTATTTGCGCGCGACCTGAAGCGTGCCCAGCAACAGGAGCGGAATCAGCGTGCCCACCAAAACCTGCCCGATGCTCAACGTGTAGAACAGCTTCTCGCGCGCCATGTATTCCATCACGTAAAACCCTTCGTGGGCGGAATAGGTGCGATGGATCCAGTCCAACGCCTCTACGGCAAAATCAATCACCAACGCGTAAAACAGGAACATGCCCATCATATCCAGACACCGCATGTCGAGCGTGCGCCGCCGCACCCAGGTCAGGAACATGTAATTGAAGACACAAAGCGCGATGCCCGAGACCATCGCCGACAAGATGAAGATGATCGGCATGAGCACGTTGCCCCACCACGGATTGGCCTTGATCGAGCCGAAGATGAAGCCGACATAACCGTGTAGCAGGAAGGCCGACGGGATGCCCATGATGGATATGATCCAACTCAGCTTGTGGTCTAGCGCCAGCGACTTCTCGGAAACGTCGGTGACGCCGATGGTCAACGCGCGGTAAATGATTCCCGGGATACCCGCTTCCGTCTTTGACCACTCCACGAAGTCCTGTCGGTAATCAAACCACAATTCCAGCAACAGCACGGCCATCAAATACCACGCATACACGAAGCCAAAGATGGCCATCGGCGACGTGAGATGCGGGGTGATCATGATCTGGAAGGAGCGTTCGGGATGGCCCAGATGGAACAACAGGGGCAGCGTGGCGCATAACAAGAACGCCAGCGCCGTCAACAGCGAAAGCCGATAGACCGGCTCCAGCGGCTTCACCCGGAAGACCCGCACCAGCGACGCCATAATGAAGGCGCCGGCGACGAGTCCCGTTATGTAGGGATAGAGTACGATGAGAAACCCCCACAGTGGGTGCGTGCCGGATTCGTTCGGATAGACGTATCCTTCAAAGCGCGGGACAACCTCCGCGATGGCATTGGTAATTTCCATGGACATGTTAACGGACCTCCTTATCCAGATTGGCGTACAATACCCGCGGTTCTGTGCCGAGATGCGGCTTCAAGGAAAACACTTTGTTCTTCTGGACAAACGCCTGGATCGGATCGTTTTCCACGGGATTTTTCAGATCCCCGAAAATGCGCGCCTCGGTAGGGCAAACTTCTACGCAGGCCGGTTTCAGCCCGCGCGTGATGCGGTGATAGCACAACGTGCATTTCTCGGCCGTGCGGGTTTCCGGATTCAAAAAGCGGCAGCCGTACGGACAGGCCTGGATGCAGAACCCACAACCAATACAATACTTAGGATCCACCAGCACCGCGCCATCTGGAGTGTCGAAGGTCGCGCCCACCGGGCAGACCTGGGTGCAGGGCGAGGCCTCGCAAAGGTTGCAAAGCTTCGGCACAAAAAACGACTTGAGGATGTCTTTGCGATCCACGGTCGTCGCCGGAAAGCCATTGCGACCACCATTGGGCGAATCCACCAGCACTTCCCCGCGCAGCTTGACCGCCCTGGACTCGGATTTTTCTTCACCGAGCGGCTGGTCCTGACCGGACACGGGTTTCTTGATGATGTAACGCTCGATCCAAGTGCGGAAATAAGTCGGTCCCTGCGGCACATGGTTCTCTGTCTTGCAGGCATCCACGCACAGGCCGCAACCGATGCAGCGGTCCACGTCAATAGACATGAGCCATTTGTGCTTGCTCGGATCGTAACCCTTGGCCGCGTTGGCGGAGGTGAACAATTTTTGCACCGTGGCCTTGCCGGCCCGGGCGGCGGGCCCGCTAACCAGCCCCGCAAGGGTGCCCGTCAGGACGCCCAACATTCGTCGTCGGGAAAATTCAAATTTCATGGGACCTCGTTCGGTTGATGGGGAACGTGACATTCCGTGCATTTCTGTTCCGAGTAATGGTTCTTTACCGTAATCTGATGGAACCAAGCTGGCCGTGTGGGATTGGCTTCATGGCAGCGAATGCAGTGACTGCCAGTCAGTTTTACCGGAGTGATGTCAGGATTGCCCACATGGTTGAGGCTGACCCCGTGACAACCCTCACACGAAAGTTGTTTATGGTCGCCCTTGGCGAGCTTGATGGTGATCTCGGAATGACATTCATCGCAGGCTTTCCGACCCGCGAATACCGGCGCCTTGGACGCCATTTCCTCCAGCGCATCGCCGCGGTAGAAGCCGTAATCCTTGAAGGATGGCGGCGTGAGCAATTGGCGCGCGATCAGGTAGGAAACAACAATCCCGATGGTCAGGAGGACCAAGCGGAAAATCTGCGGTGGCAATTTGAATTGACCCATAGCGTCGGTTTCTAGTTTGAGAGCTAACCCAACTGGCACCCTAGTTCCACAGCCAGTCGGGTTCAGCTCATTTCCCGTCCCAGGACAAACGTCTGAGCGCCCTACCGCCCAGACGAAACTTCCTACTTCTTGAGAGTACGCACATGCTTGACGAGCGCCTTGATGTCGTCGTCCGACAAGCCCTCGGAGGCCTTCATCTGGGTTTTGCCTTCTTTGTCCTTCAGGCCTTCCTTGATTGCCTTGAAGGCTTCCTCGTCCTTGAAGCCGTCTTGGACCTTGGCGTCGGAGAGGTCTTTGATGTTGAGCTTCTGGCCCATCTTGGTCTGGCCTTTGCCGTCGGGGCCGTGGCACTTGGTGCAGGACTTTTCCCAAGTCTCTTTTACGTCGCCGGCCGAGGCGATCACGAGGGCCGCTCCAAGGGTGGCGATGGTCAGTATGATTGTTTTTTTCATGGTCTGTTTGGTTTTCAGTTTGGTGTTGTTTATTTGAACGGAAGGCTTGGTTACGACTGCGCGGGGACCGGCGGAACTCCGCCCGACTTATGACCACTGCTCAATTCATAATTATCCAATGCCTTCATCAATTCGATGGGGAGAGGATGGCTTCCAGCCGCAAGCGCGGCTTGCCCGAAATTGGCATAAGCTAGGCATTTCTTGACGGCCTGGCGCAGCCGAATGCGGGGACGCAGAAATTGTCAACCACCAAACCGACTCCTCCTTACCCACAAGGATGCGGCTACTGAAAATTGGTTCTGCACCTACACCGTCGGCGGTCTCGAGGCGCAAGCTGCGAGTGACTTCAATGCGTGGGACTTCGCGCTCCGGCCCGGCGCGGCGGCCCGCTCTAGCGATGGCGGCCCATAGGTACACTGGTCGGAGTCTCAAAGTCGAGCCGCCTACTACCACCATTCGCGGAAACGCCGCCGCTGGTGGGCAAAGAGGAGTCGTAGCACCGCAGGCGCTGTCTGCCAGCGCGCGGATCAAGACACGGGTCAGGGCGACCATCTGGCCCGATAGAATTGCATTGGCTGGCTGAGGTCATCGGGCAGCAGGACTTCAAAAATTCCGGCATCGTTGACCACGCTCGTCAGGAGCCGCCAGTCCGTCATGTTCGTCGAGCCTTCGATAGCATAGGTGTAACCAGCGGCGCCATTGAGCAGGAATGAGATTCCCACTCCCGCAATCTGGGTGAAGGCTTCCAACTGCGGCGAACCTGGCAGCGACTGCACGGTGAGTGTGGCGGCATCGCTCCGCACCGCGCCCAGCACATTGCTGACCACAGCAACGTAACTGCCGGTGTCCGCAACTTGCGCATTGGTCAGACTCCAGCTTGGAGACGTAGCGCCGAAAATGTCCACTCCATCGCGCTGCCACTGATAGCCAAGCAAATCCCCCGTAGCCAAGACGCTCAACCTAACTTCCGCGCCTTGATACACCGACTGGCCCACCGGGCCGGCGAAAATGTGCGCCGGGTGCACCACTATCAGCGCCGCGCCGGGACTGGTCAGCGTAACCGACGGACCGGTGACCACCAGCGAATAGTCCCCACTGTCGGTCGGTGTAGTAGCAGCTAGAGTTAGCGTTGCCGTAGTCGCGCCGGATAGGTCGCCGCCGTCGGTCAGGTCATTGGTCCCGCGACGCCACTGATAGGTGAATGGTCCGGCGCCGCCCATGATGGCAGAAAATGTCACGGCGGTACCCGGGGCCACAAATTGCTTTGCCGGGGCCACGCTGACATGCAGGAAAGTATCCAGCCCAATGCGTTCGACGCGCCCGTTGTTCACGGAAGCCACGCAGAGCCGGTTCAAACGATCCATCGCCAGGTCCACCGGGGTGCGGAACCTCCCCGCCGCTGAGCCGAATTCGCCAATCGTGCCCTGCGAGTTCCCGAACCAGTCGAAGATTTTGATAATGCCTTGAAACGAGTCGGTCACGTAAAGCTGACCCGCAGGCCCGCCAGTGATACCTTGCGCCCGGCCCGAGGGGCCGCCAAACATGCCGCCCGAGCCGAGCGCGAAGGACCGCAGAAAACCGCCGCTGCGATTGAACACCTGCACGCGATCGTTGCCCTGATCCACCACAAAAACCTCTCCCGCCAAACTCACGAACACCCCGGCAGGAAAGTTGAATTGCCCGACCCCCGTGCCGACACTGCCAAACGCCGTGACCGGTTCGCCCGGAGGGCAAACCTTGATCTGATTCGCTTGACCATCGCTGACATAGACCGGGTGGTTGCCGGGCGCGGGATCCACAGCGATGAAATTGGGCAAACCAAACTCGCCATCGCCGGCGCCTAGCTTGTAGAGCAGCGTCCAATGCGAATCAAACACGCTGACCCGGCCTTTCGCTTCCTCACTGACGAGAAAATTTCCCAAGCCGTCCACCGCGATGGCCAGGGGCTTCGCGAGATTTTCCTTCACGATGGTGCGCCGACCAAAGGCATCGAAGGCAATGACCTGACCGAGGGCGGGTTCAACGACGTAGAGGTTT
>CAIKLQ010000581.1 GCA_903828255.1 uncultured Verrucomicrobiota bacterium | reverse complement strand
TCGATTGAAACCCTCAAGGGCCTCCAGGTATCGGTGGCCGACCTGACGGCGCGGGAGCGCCCGGAGGATCCGCGGGAGGCGTTTGCCACGGCCCGGCAATGGGCGCAGAGCAATTACTTCATCGGCGGGCTGCATCATCTGACGAACCTGTTCTTCAATTACGGGCTGAAGCTGACGGCCGCGGACCCGGCGCAGCGCGGGGCGTTTGCCGCGCGCGCCGCGTCGGCTCCCCCACCCGCCGCGCCCGCCGGCAAAGCTGAACCAGAAAACCCCGCCGCAGTTTCGGCCCGCGCCCCGGCCAGAAAGACGTTCCGACACCGGGGCTCGCAGCCCGGCGGGCTAGGTGATTTACTGCGTTCGGATAAGCCGATTTCCAACGCAGGTTTGGGGTTTCACCCAATAGCTCCCGCCCGGCAAACTGGGTACTCTCGCCGTATGAAAGTCATTCCCGACGGCCGGGACAAAGTGCCATTCGATCCGGCCAATGATTTGCGCTCGCCGCTGATTGGCGGTCGGAGTCGCAAAGGGCGTCCGCCACAGTGTCGCTGGCAGAACCAGAAATGGACCGGGAGGCCAATTGAGGTAGGAATCGAGTGGCTCTGGCTGTGAGAACTTCCTAAACCGCGAAGCGCCCAGAAACCAAAGCCCTATTAATTCAATAACGCCCCACCCGGAGCATCATGCTTCTGGTAAGCCAGATCCTCGCAACCAAAGCCGGCTCGGATGGAGAATTGCTCTATGAACCCTGAAAAATCAACCGTGCCCCAAGGGCCACCGAAACGACCGCTTACCGTTCTCCTCGTTTCCGGGATGTACCGTGACATTCGATGTTGGGAAAATTTTTTGAAAGAACGCGATCCTATTGAGCGCGAGCTGACACAGTCTCCGAATCGGGAGTTTCGCTTTGTCCCGGTCATTCTCAAAGGGCATGAGCCGGGCAACGGTCGCCAACGCCTTTGGTTACCGACCTTGGGGGATTATGTCGAGGATGTTAAAAAAGAGCTTCGGAAGCTTCGGCAGCAGGAAGAACCGTTCGTTTTGGTCGGCCATTCAATGGGCGCACTGGTGGCTGCTGCGGCCGCTCAGGAGTTCCGACCGGCGGGACTCGTGCTGCTGGCCCCCCTTTCGACCCGGAGCTTTCGCGAAGTGAATTGTCGGTTGCTTTGCCATCATCCTCGCGACCTGATCGCTTCGTTCGTGCAGTTTAATCCCAAGCGCGTCATTCGCGACTGGCGGATTTGCCAGGAGCTTTTCTTCTCGGAGCAGATGCCGGAAGAAACCGTGGAGGAACATCGCGCGAATCTCCAGGCTGAGTCTCTCGTGGCAACGCTGCAAATGCTTACGGGGTTGTCGGTTCGTTGCCGGGGCTACCGCCCCCTGAACGGAACTCCGGTGCTGATTCTGGGAGCCGCGGACGATCAGTGTGTTTGCCCATATTGTGTCAAATGGGTTGCCAATAAGTTGGGCGTGTCGGCCAAATTCCTGCCGAACCTGGCCCATGACATGATGCTGGATCCGGAGTGGAAGGTGGTGTTACAAAAGCTCTACGAATGGCTGGACGGCTTGCCGTAGGGGGGTTGTTCCAACATCCGATTCATTTGTTGGAAACCTTCATCGACCCGGAACGGTTCCGGGGCATCTGCTACCGGGCGGCCAATTGGATCCGGGTGGGCCAGACCACCGGGCGCGGCAAGAACGATCAGACCAAGCGGGCCAATCGTTCGTTGAAGGAGCTCTGGGTTTACCCGCTGGGGTCCTTTCGGCAAGCGCTGGGTCATGGCTAAAAGTTCCGCCCCGGAGTTGACGCGTTTGGACGCCGGCCAACTGCAGGCGTTGCTGGCGGGTCTGCGGGAGCGCCTGCCCGGCGCGATGTATGAGCAGGTCGAGGGACTTTTGACGACGTTGCAATGGGTGCTGGAATTGATCCGGAAAAAGAACACCACGCTGGCACGGCTGCACCGCCTGATCTTTGGGGCCGCCACCGAAAAGACCGGAACCATTTCCCCCCCGGCGACCGCGCCGGACCCGCCCGCCACGGCGCGGCGCAAAGGTCACGGGCGTAATGGCGCCGATCGGTATGTGGGCTGGCCGCCGCACTGGCGCGACCTGCCGCCGGAGACGGTGCGGGGCTGGGCGAGCGAGCGACAGACGGTGTTGCGCACGCTCAATGAATGTGTGGACCAGTTCAAGAATCTGAGTGTGGCCACGGATGAAGAGGGCCGGCAGGTGATGACCCGGCGGGGGGCGCGGCAATTCAGCGCCCAGGGGAAGAAGGATTTGATGAGCGCGGGGATGTATTGCTACCTGGCGTTCCGGCTCTGGCTGCGGGCGGGCGAGTGGGTGCCGGGGATCAAGG
>CAIKLQ010000580.1 GCA_903828255.1 uncultured Verrucomicrobiota bacterium | reverse complement strand
CGGGCTGAGGACTTCAATGGCCGTAACCACGCGCCCGCCCGAGCTTGGGTCAATGATCTCCACGCGCCGGTCCACCTCCGGCTCTGGCACGCGCAGCAAGAGCGGTTCGGCCACCGCGACTGGAGCTTCGAGCACGGCCACGCCAGCCGTGCCAGCGCCCCAAGTGCGTTCCGTGACCGCCACATCCGGGCGCAACCTGCCGATGAATTCCTCGTCAATGTCCACGGAGACGCTTTCCTCCGCGCGAGCCACGAGCGGAGCGGGAAGCTGACGTTGCAGTTGATCGCGACTGTAGATGATGAGGCTGGCGTGGACATCTCGCCAAGACAACTCCAGCCAAGGGTCCATGCCCGGAAACGGATTGCGCATAACGGGGCAACCATACTCCGTCCGCCCGCGCAATTCCAATCTCGAATCTGCGGCGGGCTGGGTTTCAACCACGTTGCCAACGCCGGCTGCCGACATTTTCAACCCAGCACAAACTTCCGATGCTTCGCGAACACGCCGCGCAGCGCCGCGGACAACGCGTCCTGCAATTCCTGCAATGCGCGATACGTCTCCACGGCGGCTTTTTGCGGCGTCACCGTTTCGGCGGAGTTCAGCGCCACGAATTCGCCGGTGATGTCCTCAATCTTCACCGACTCGCCTTGCTGCAAGCGCCAGGACCAGAACGCCTGCAATGCCGCGCCGTAGGCCGCGCCCTCGCTCACCTTCAGTGTCACGACCTCGGCGTTGAAAACATCTGCCATGATCTGTCGCCAGAGTTTGGATCGCGCCCCGCCGCCGGTCGCGCGAATTTGTTTCGCGGTCACGCCCAGTTGCGCGAGCCGGCGCAGGCCGTAATTCATACCCAGCGTCACGCCCTCCATCGCCGCGCGGCAATAGTTGCTGGCGCGGAAGGTTCGTGGATTGAGGCCGATCATCACGCCCGTGCCGTCGGGGACGTTCGGCGTGCGCTCGCCTTCGAGATACGGCAGCAGCAGCAAGCCCTCCGCGCCGCGCGGCACCTGCCCCGCCTTGCTCTCGAACTGTTCGTGCGTGTAGCCGAAATCCGCCCGCATCATCTCCGTGGCGACCGTCACGTTCATCGTGCAAAGCAGCGGCAGCCAGCGATTCGTCGAGTCGCAGAACGCCGCGATCTCGCCCTCCGGATCAATCACCGGCGCGTCCGCACACGCGTAAATCGTCCCGCTCGTGCCAAAGCTCGCCGTGACAATGCCCGGCCGCGTGTTGCCCGTGCCAATCGCGCCCATCATGTTGTCGCCGCCACCCGCGCTGACGAGCACGCCGGGATTCAAACCCAGCGCCCGCGCGGTGCTCGCCTGAAGTTGACCCGCCGGTTCGTCGCTGGAAATGAGCCGGGGCAATTTGCCGGCCAACTCCGGATCAATCGCGTCGAGGACGGGCTTCGCCCAACGCCGACTGCGCACATTCAACAACGCCGTGCCGCTGGCGTCGCCGTATTCCATGACGCGCTCGCCAGTGAGCCAGAAATTCAAGTAGTCGTGTGGCAGCAGCACCGTGGCGAGCCGCGCAAAATTCTTCGGCTCATGCTTTTTCAGCCAGAGAATTTTCGACGCCGTAAAGCCCGGTAGCACGGCGTTTCCCAAAGCTTTGATGGTTTTCTTCTGGCCGCCCACGGCTGCCATGATCTCGTCACATTCGGCGGCGGTGGACGTGTCGCACCAGAGCTTCGCGGGACGGATCACCTCGCCGGCTTTGTCCAACGGCACGAAGCCATGTTGCTGGCCGCTCACGCCGATGGCTTTGATCTCGGCGGCCACGGCTTTGGCCTGGCGCATCGCCGAGCGGATCGCGGTGCCGGTGGCATCGCGCCAAGTGTGCGGGTGTTGTTCTTTCGCGCCGGGCGGGAGATTCGGGATGAGGTCGTAAGCCTGCGCGCCCGCGCCCACCACCTGGCCGTCGGCGGCGTTGACGATGAGCGCCTTGGTGGATTGTGTGCCGCTATCAATGCCCAGCAAAAGTGTTCGCATACGCGGAGTTAAACCATGAATCCGGCCAAAAGAACACGAAAAACTTTGGGAGCACGATCGAGGCTTGGACTGCGGCGACGCGTCACCGACCGAGGATTATTTTACCAAAATAACCACATGCGTGAGCTGTGTGCCGTTGTGGAAATAGTCGTAGGACGCCCCGAAAACCGTTTTCAAATCCCTCTCCCAAACCGAAAAGCCCGGCGCAGTGACGCGGAGAGTGCCAGAAAGCTTGCACTTTCCTGAGCTTCCAAAGGTGCCAGAGGCCGGAAACGCAATGGCAAACTCGCAATAACCATCGGCACCTGTAACCGCCCTGGGCCAAAGGATCTTCACCTCTGCGCCCTGGATGGGAGAGCCTTTCTGGTCAACAGCCCGCAGCTTAAAAGCAAGCGTCTCTGAGGAGTGGAATCGCGATCGAGCAAAATTTGGAATGGCGATAGCCGCGAGAAGCAACCCGGCGACGACTCCCACAAGGCTATAGATAACTCTTCTGCGCATGACGTAGCACGCTAGTGCAGTCTAAGGGTCAATCAAACAAAGTTAGCGGCAACGGCCAAAGTGTCGGCTGAAAGGTCATCCTAGCAGCCTGTCAAAATAATCGTTTTCCCAGAAATGTTCATGCAAAAATGTTTCTTCCCTTGAAACCCCGCCCGCATTCCGATGGCCGAGACCGTGCCCGCGTCTCCAGTTCATCCCGGCGGCGCCGGAAGCTCCGGCCAGATCAGCCGGTAATTCTCCGGCGCGGCGGCGAGATCGGCGACCGTGTGGAACTGGACGTTTTCCACGGTGTAGGGTTGTTCGCGCGGCACGATCCATTCCTTGAACTCCGGCCGCACGATGAACACGAATTCGTTGTTCGCGTCCTGCGCCATGCCGAGCAGGGCGCTGCTCTTGTATTCCTCGGCTTCGGAACGGGCGGTGGGCTGAAGCACGCATTTCTCCGGTCCCCACTCGATGTGCGTGCCGTTGCAGGCATAGACGAGGACGATCTTGTGCTCGCTGATGTGGCTGAGGTAAAAACCGTAAAAGTCCTCGCCGCGCAGGTCCATCAGGCCCTGAATTTCCATCGGCTCGAAGCTGAGGACTTCAAAGCGCCGGTTTTCAAAGACCATCTCCACGCTCAGGTGAATCTCCTGCGGCAGGATGCCGAGCCAGGCACTCAGCCGCCGGAAGATTTCCTGGTTGGTGCGCCCGACGTTGCTCTTGCGAAACAGCGGCGTGATGTGATCCAGCAGAGGTTGGGGAACGACCGCAGGCGCGGGGGCCGCCGGGAGTTCCACGCTCGGTTCGCTATTGGGCGGCTCGTGCAAAGTAGTGGGCGCGGACTGGGTCGGCAAGTCCGCCACGGGCAGGGGCGTCACGGCGGGGGTTTTGGCGACCGCTACCATCCGCAGCACAGGCAGCGCGGCGGGCGCGGCGATGGGCGGGCGCAACGCCTTCGTCAGGATTCGGCTGGCTTGATGCAAGGTTTCGTCGGGGCTGCGCGGGTCCAGCGTGATGGCTTCTTCCATTTTGGTCAGCCGGTCCAAGACGCTCAACCGCCGGTGATCCAGCGAAAGGCACACATCCAGATTCGGCAGAAAGAAACCGCCATGCTGGAACTCGGCGATGTTGTGGTGCGTGAAGGCTTTCGCGCCATGCGTCTGCCCGGCGGGCGTAATGCACTCCAGCCAGAGCAACACTTTGTCCGTCGGGTTGCGCGTCACTCGCATTTCGGCGACCTCCTGCGGGCGGTCTTCGCCGGTCTGCATCACCTGCGCGGCGGCGGTGCCACCGCGGCGGATCAGCGGGTCATTGAGCATCGCTTGCAACTGCGCGGCGGTGATGCGCAGCAAATTGACATCCGGGAATCCGGGGATTTTGTCTTCACCCAAATCGGGGCGGCGGCGCCGAAACAACAGGAACGGCGGCGTCAGCAAGATGTGAATTCCGGGCTGAAGTAATTCGCACCGGGTCTGGTCCTGGAGCAGATCAAGATACTCCTGCGACAAATGACCTTTGATTTCAAACGGGATGCCCGCGCGAACCACGGTGAAGTGGATGTCGAACCCGGTGCTGGCCGCGCGGTTTTCCTTGATCTCGATGGCCACCGCCTTTTCGGCGTGTGCACTGACCGCGTAACGGACGTTGAGCGCTTCTTCGAGGCGTTTCGCGCCCGCCGCGCTGCAATCGTAAAAGTCGTCATCCATCTCGATGCCCCGCTGCAAGGCGTCCACATGATAGCGGTCGGGTTTGCGGATCAGCCCGTTGGTGATCAGGGCCGCGAGGCCGCGCAAACTGGTTTCCTCTCGATCAAGGCCCTGCCCCCACTCGATGAGCATGTGCCCCCAATGGTCCACCTTCACGCGGAAGCGCCGCATTCCGGGACCTGTGGGGGCCGCGGCCGCCCGGGACGGGGCGGTGGTCACCGCCGCGTTGTGCGCGACGGGGCCGTCATGGCGCTTGCTGATTTCGAGTTCGAGTTTTGCGGCGCCTTCCGGATCCGCGCTGGCGATCCGCGCGGCGTTGATCTCCACGCTGCCCTCCGGCGTCACGTGAAAACTTTGCGGCGCGTCAAGCAGCCCGCGGGCGACCCATTTGAAGTGGTCCACCTGCGCCCAAGTTTTTCCCGGATCCAGGACGACCACTTCATTTCCCAGACTCAGTTTATAGACCAGGGCCTTGAGGCCGGCATGATGCAGCTTGCCGGCCTTGATCTTTTTTCCCTCACCGCCGCCCGCCGTCATGCCGGCGAGAACTAACACCGCGCCGAGAGCCGGCAGGACGTGGAATGACGTCCGTGCGTGATTGAGGATGAAGAGTAGTGCGCCGCCGAGCAGCAGCGCCGCAGTTACAACGGCAGTCGTGTGGATGATCCGCGCCCTGACTTTCCCGCTCGCAGCCTCCACGCCGAGCGCCTTGGTGAATGGGGTGTTGTTATCAATGCCAAGGTTTAGTGTTTGCATAACCCAGATGATTTAACCCCGATTTGCCAGAAAGACACGAAAAAGATTTCGGCAAAATTCGGAGGGGGCGCGAGGTAACGCAGACCTCCAAACCTGCACGACGGGGGGGCGGCGTTTCGTCCAGGCCGTGCGCCGACAGCGCTTCATCCTCAACTGCGTCATTCTCACTCGCGCATTGTCATGGCGGAACTGGCCCCGTATTGTCGCCGCATCATGAGCAGCCAATCGGTTCGTCGCCTGGCCCTGTGCTTCGCGATTCTGCTGGGAGCTTTAAGCGCCACGCGCGCAGCTCGCGCCAAAGACATTCTCCCGCCAGGTTTTCGCCCTTTGCCGCTCGGGGTCCACGCGCTCGTCGGGGGCAAGGTGGTCCCCAAGCCGGGCGAATCGCTTGACGGCGCGACGATTGTGATTCGCGACGGCCTCATCGAGGCCGTGGGGACGGATCTAGCGGTGCCTGCGGACGCGCGCGTGTGGGACGCGAAGGGATTGACGATTTACGCCGGGTTTATCGAGCCATATCTCGCGCTGGGGACCACCAACTCGCCGGTGTCAACTTCGGACAGCGAACCGATCAACTCCACCACGTTCGCCGCCGGCGGCGTGAATTTCTTCGGCGCACCGGGCCAGCGAACCGATTCCGGCCAGCGCGGGCCGGGCAATCAAGTCGCCAAAGTCATGCCCGAAACTCGCGCGGTGCGAAGTTATTCTCCCGACAAGAAACTCCTCGCTCCGTTGCGCGAACTTGGCTTCACCACTGCCGTGGTTGCGCCGATTCGCGGCATCGTGCGCGGCACCAGCGCGCTCGTCACGCTGGCGGAAGCGGACCCGAACGAACTCGTCGTGAAGCCGGATGTGTTTCAACACCTCGCCTTCGACCCCCAAGATGAGGGCGGCGGCGCTTATCCTGGCTCGCTCATGGGCGCGATTGCGACGGTGCGGCAAAGCTTCTTCGACGCGCAGCATTACGCGCTTGATCACGCGGACTGGCGGGCGCATCCGCAAGGCCGCAGCCGCCCGGAGTTTGATCCGTCGCTTGAAGCCCTCGCGCCCGCGGCGGAGGGAAGACAGCGCGTGATGTTCGAGCCGGGCAGCGCGCTGATGGTGGACCGCGCCGCGCGCGTGGCCCGCGAACTCAAACTGGATTTCGCCATCGTCTCCTGCGGACAGGAATGGCGTCGGCCCGAACTCGCAAAGGAAACCGGCGCGACCTTCATCGTGCCGCTGAATTTCCCGACGCTGCCCAAGCTGCCCAGCGAAGACGACTGGGAGCAGATTTCGCTCGACCAGTTGCGGGCTTGGGACTGGGCCGCGGAAAACCCCGCCGTGCTCCGGCAGCAGAAATTGGAAATCGCGCTGACGACCTACGGCCTGAGCGACCAGAAGAGTTTTCGGAAAAATCTAAAACTCGCCGTTGACCGCGGTCTATCCGAAGACGACGCGCTCGCCGCGTTGACGACCGTGCCCGCCAAACTCTGCGGCGTGGAGAAACAACTCGGCACCATTGAGCCGGGCAAGATTGCGAACCTCACCATCGTGGACGGCAAGGGCTACTTCGATCCCGAAGCGAAAGTGCGCGAGGTGTGGATTGACGGCCGCAACTATCACGCGCAGCCGGCGAAAGACGCCGCGAAGGAAGCGAAAAAGGACGACGCAGCCGACAAGGAGAAAGAGGCGAAGGCGAAAGTTGAGAAGGCAAAGAAGGAGGCGGAGTTGAAAGGGCTTCAGATGAAGCGCCTCGCGCGCAGCCCAATTGAGGGGCGCGGGCCATTGGACGAGCCAAAAGCACTGCTTTTCCGCAACGCCATGCTCTGGACTTGTAGCGCGGCAGGCGTAATTACGAACGGCGAACTGATCATCGCGGACGGTAGGATTTCCGCTGTCCGAACCGGAACCGTAACCGGGGGACCGGCAATTGACTTAAAGGGTCTGGCCATCACCCCCGGCCTGATTGACGCCCACAGCCACACGGCGATTCTCGGCGCAGTGAACGAACCCACGCTGCCTTCCACCGCAATGGTCCGCATCGGTGACGTGGTGAATTCGGAGACCAAGAACATTTACGAGCAACTCGCGGGCGGTTTGACCACGGCGAATTTGCTCCACGGCTCGGCCAATCCCATCGGCGGGCAGAACCAGGTCATCAAGTTGCGCGACGGCGCGAGTCCAGAGGAGTTGAAGTTTGCGGGCGCGCCGACGGGCATCAAGTTCGCCCTCGGCGAAAACGTGAAGCAATCCAACTGGGGCGAGCACAACGTCACGCGCTTCCCGCAAACCCGGATGGGCGTGCCGGTGTTCTATGCGAACCGCTTCACCGCCGCTCAACAGTATCTGAAGGCGTGGGCGGATCTCGCCAAGAACAGCGGCCTGCTGCCACGCCGCGATCTCGAACTCGAAGCCCTCGGCGAGATCATCAAGGGCGAGCGGCTGATTCATTGCCACAGCTATCGGCAGGACGAAATCCTCGCGTTCCTGCGCACGATGGAAAGTTTCGGCGTGCGCGTCGGCACGCTCCAGCACGTGCTCGAAGGCTACAAGATCGCCGACGAAATCGCGGCGCATGGCGCGGGCGGCTCGTGTTTCGCGGATTGGTGGGCCTATAAGTTCGAGGTCTATGACGCGATTCCGTACAACGGCGCGCTCATGCGCGAACGCGGCGTGACCGTGTCGTTCAACTCGGATTCCTCCGACCTCGCGCGCCGGCTGAATACCGAGGCGGCAAAGGCGGTGAAGTTCGGCGGCACACCGGAAGTTGAGGCGCTCAAATTCGTGACGATCAATCCGGCCAAGCAACTCGGCATAGACGAACGCGTCGGCTCGCTCGAACCGGGCAAGGACGCGGATTTCGTCGTGTGGTCGGGCTCGCCGCTGGATTCGCGGAGCGTGGTGTTGCAGACCTGGATTGACGGCAAAAAGTATTTTGACCGCTTGCTGTCCGCTGGGCGCGCCGCCTCGCTGGCGAAGGAGCGCGATGGGCTCATTGCCAAGGCGAAGAAGCTGGCAAAGCTCTCCGGCGGTGACGGTGGCGGTGGCGGCGGGGATGATGGCTCGTTCTTCCGCGTGGCGCTGGAGCACCAGTTCGAGGGCGTGGATCGCGGCTGTTTGGATGCGGAGGGCGGACGATGAAATTGCAGATTGCAAATTGCAGATTGCAGATTGTCGCGAGCGCGGCAGTCGCATGCTGTCTCATAAGTCCCATGTCGTCCCTTCAAGCCGAAACGCTTTTGCTCGCTGGCGCCACGGTTCACACTGTTTCCGGCGAGACCTTCCCCGCAGGCCAGGTTTTGATCGCGGATGGGAAAATCTCCGCCGTCGGCAAAACGGTTTCTCCGGGCAGCGCGAAGACGGTTGATCTGACCGGCCTGCATCTTTATCCAGGCTTGATCGCGTTGAATACGGAACTGGGCCTCGTGGAAATCGGCGCGATTCGCGCGACCCACGATGACCGCGAGGTGGGCGAGTTCACGCCGGAGGTGCAATCGTGGCTCGCGGTGAATCCCGATTCCGAGTTGCTGGCCGTCGCGCGGGCGAACGGCGTGGCGTATTTCGAGCCGGTGCCGCTGGGCGCGCTGGTGGCGGGCCAATCCGGCCTCCTCGCGCTCGACGGTTGGACGAGCGAACAGATGACGGTCAAGAAAGCCATCGCGCTCCATGTGTTCTGGCCGGGCATGGGGCTGGACACGACGCCCAAGGAGCGCGCCGCCGACCCGAAGAAATGGAAATCGCTCGAAGATCAGGCAAAGGAGCAGCGCGAGAAGCTGAAAGCCTTCGAGGATTTCTTCGAGGAAGCGCGGGCCTACGCGAAGGCCAGGGACGCAGCTAAGGACGCCGCCGCCTTCCGCAAAGTTCCGTCGTGGGAAGCCATGCTGCCCGTCGTGCGTGGGGAAACCCCGATCACTGTCCACGCTGATGACGTGCGGGAAATTCGCGCCGCCGTGAAGTGGGCGGAGGCGAATCATTTCAAAATCATTCTCGCCGAGGCACGGGACGCGTGGCGGGCCGCCGGGTTGCTGGCGTCGAACAACATTCCGGTCATCTACAATCATGTCTTCACGCAGCCGGCCCGCGACTCGGACGCCTACGACGCACACTTCGCCGCGCCCGCCGTGCTGCAAAAGGCCGGCGTGAACGTGGTGTTCGGCTTGAGCGGCGCTCGCGATTCGTTGGTGAAGAATCTTCCCTACGACGCGGCGCAGGCAGTGGCGTTTGGTTTGCCGGCGGAGGAAGCCTTGAAAGGCATCACGCTCTATCCGGCACAGGTTGCCGGCGTGGCGGAGCGGCTCGGCTCGATTGAGGCCGGCAAGGACGCTACGCTGTTCGTCAGCGACGGCGACATCCTCGACATTCGCTCGAACGTGAAGCGGATGTGGATTGCCGGCAAGGAAGTCAGTCTCGAAAACCGGCACACGCGGTTTTACGAGAAATACAAGAATCGGCCCAAGTCGCACTGATTCGCGAACTTGATACCATGGGCTTCCGGACGACCTCGCGGAACACGGCCTCAAAGCTGGCGCCATGAGCACAGCCGCAGACGGCTTCCGCGATAATGTGCCGTTCGAGGTGGAATTCATCGCTGCGGAATAACGGACCATTGCCCTGCCTGCGCTCGCAGCCAGGAGCATTCGCCCCATTGCGGGCCGGGAAATTCTTCACGTCCGGGAGTCGGTCGCAGCTTTTATCTACCCCGGCGCCGGAACTTTTTGCGCTTGCCTTATACGGGGCAGGCTAGAATCTAAACAGGCAGTCGGCGGTCATGGTGATCGCTGTTTGCATTGTTAAAATGCCATGAATCCTAATGCACTTCCTCATCGGATCGCCAAGCCGGCGCGTGAACGCGCGGGTTTTACCCTGATCGAATTGCTGGTGGTAATCGCCATCATTGCGATCCTCGCCGCGATGCTGTTGCCGGCTCTGTCGCGCGCCAAGCTCAAGGCCACCAACGCCGCCTGCCTGAACAGTCTGAAGCAACTCCAACTGGGTTTCATCCTATACGCCGATGATAACCTCGACCGCATGATCTACACCGATCCCGGCACGGGCCAGATTGGCAATCCCGCCGGCGGCTATTGGCCCGGGCCCCACAACGACGCGGGCCAATACAACGACCTGGCGCTGGGCATGAGCGAGGCGACGGCGCAACGCTACGTTGAAAACGGCATTCGCAAGGGCGTGCTGTTCCAATACGTGAAGGCCACCGGTTCCTGGCATTGCCCGGGCGACATGCGGACCAAGCGGCTCAAACCCGGCCAGGGATACGCCTATGACAGCTATTCCAAAGCGAACGGCATGAACGGCAGTGGCTGGCAAGCCGAGCAACCGCCCTACGAAAAGCTATCCACCGTCTCGACCTCTTCTGAAGCCATGGTGTTTATCGAGGAAGCCGATCCCCGCGGCAACAACAAGGGCACCTGGGTGATCAACGTCAAGCCATCTGCAGGATGGGTGGATCCCTTCGCCATTTTCCACGGCAACGTCAGTACCGTGGCCTTCCTTGATGGACACGCGGAAAACCATCACTGGCGGGATCCTCGGGTGATCAAGGCGGCCAAAGATTCCACGGCTGGAATCGAGAGTTTCTATTGGGCGGGCGGCGACATTAACAACCCGGATTTCCGGTGGATTTATCAGCGCTACAAGCATAAGAAGTGGTCGCCTCTTTGATCGCGCTTCGCCCGCGTCAGCTATCGGAGAGTCCAAGAATCGTCCTTTTAACTCATGAAACTGCGTCTCTGTTCCGAAGTTCTCCTTACCGTCGCGGCGGGGTTGTCGTTCGCCTTGGTGTCCGCGCCCGCCGAACCGGTGCCCCTGATTCGCGCCCACTCCCACAACGACTACGAGCACCAGCGCCCGTGTCTCGACGCGCTCGACCAGGGTTTTTGCAGCGTGGAAGCGGACATCTATCTGGTCGAGGGCAAGCTGCTGGTATCCCACAACCGCAAAGACGTGAAGCCGGAGCGCACGTTGCAGGCGCTCTATCTCGATCCGTTGCGCGGGCGCGTGAAGCGCAATGGCGGGCGGGTGTTTCCCGGCGGCCCGGAGTGTTCGCTGCTGATTGATCTCAAGACGGATTGGAAAACGATTTATCCCGCGTTGCGCGGTGTGCTCACAAATTACGCTGACATCCTCTCCACCTTCCGCGACGGCGCGAAGCAGACCAACGCGATCATCGTCGTGATCAGCGGCAGTCGGGCAAAGGAAATGTTCGCCGGCGAAACCGTGCGCTACGCGACCTACGACGGCATGTTGGCGGACCTCGATGCGGCGGCGGGCGCGGATTTGATTCCGTGGATCAGCGCCAATTGGGCGGACAATTTCGACTGGCGCGGCGCGGGCGAAATGCCGGCAGCCGACGCCGCGAAGTTGAAGGGCATCGTGACCAAGGCCCACAGTCAGGCGCGGCGCGTGCGCTTCTGGGGCGCTCCAGACAAGGAATTTTTCTGGCGGGCGATGCGCGACGCGGGCGTGGACCTCATCAATACGGACCACCTGCCAGAGCTGGCGGAGTTTCTGAATCGGCGCTAATCCGAAGGCGGCGGAGTTTTTCCGCTGGTAATAGCCTCCCGTCGGCGCACAATTGGCCGCGTTCGCGTCCTTGGATGCCAACATGAGTTATGGGCTTCGAAAAACTTGGTAAGCATTGGCGATCGGGAGCCGTTCTCGGCTTCCTGGGGAGCGTGTTGTTTCTTCCCGCAATTTTCCTGCCGCTCACTGCCGCTGAAACTCCGCCCGCCCCGATCAAGATTTTGATCGTCACCGGCCAGGATTATCCCGGCCACGTCTGGCGCGAGACGGCGCCTGTCTTGCGCAAGTTGCTCGAAGTGGACCCGCGTTTCGTCGTGCGCATCCTCGAAGACCCGAGCGCGCTCGATTCCGCCGCGCTCACGAATTATCAGGTGGCGCTGCTGCATTTCCAAAACTGGGAAGCGCCCGGCCCGGGCGTGGCCGCGCGCGAGAACTTGCGGCGCTTCGTGGCCAACGGCGGCGGGCTCGTGAGTGTGCATTTCGCCTGCGGCGCGTGGCACGGCGAATGGCCGGAGTTTCAAAACCTGATCGGCCGCGTCTGGCATGGCTCGGGTCCGGGCAAGAGTCAGCACGATCCGCGCGGCCCGTTCACGGTGAAGATCGTGGATAAGGAACATGCCGTGACGCGCGGCTTGGGCGATTTTGAAACCGACGACGAGCTTTACACCTGCCTCACGGGCGACGCGCCGATTCACATCCTGGCGAACGCAAACTCCAAGGTGGACAAGAAAGATCACCCGATGGCGTTCACGCGCGATTACGAAAAGGGCCGCGTCTTCCTGACGACGCTGGGCCATGACGTGAAGGCGTTCACGAATGCGTGCGTGCCGCAACTGATTCGGCAAGGCTGTGTGTGGGCGGCGGGAGTCAAATGAAACCAGCCGCCCAAAACTCGGACGAAGACTTCTGGGTTCTCGGGCTCGGGTTGCTTACTGGACGTTTCTCCCTCACCCCAGCCCTCTCCCGCTGGGAGAGGGAGCAGCCATCGCACATCAGAGTTTTTCCGAAGCGCGCCCAGCCAACTCCGCGCCCGGTTTTTCGCAAAACCTGCTGGCGATTCTCCCTCTCCCAGCGGGAGCGGGCCGGGGTGAGGGAGAAACTCCGGCGGACTGCGCCCATCCTCGCTCGCAGCAAACTCCGGAAAGTTTACGCGTCCACAAAAGCCGGGGTCCGTCGCCCAGGCCAAACTCGCTTTCAACAAAATCCCCACCCGCCAACCACCCATGAAAATCGGATTCCACACTGACGCCTTCAACTCCGCCTACTGGTCCTTCGAGAAATGCCTCGCGTGGGCGCAAAAGAACCAGGTTCATTACATCGAGTGCGGCTTGATTGATGGCGTGAGTTGGATTCACGGGTTGGGTTATCAGCCGCATGTGGCGCTTTACGAAGACCCGGCGCTGCTGCGTCGCAAGATGGACAAGTTCGGCGTGCGGTTTTCGCAGGTGGACGCCGCGTATCCGCTCTCGCAAGCGGACGGGCCGTTGCGCGGCGTGCCTTACGTGATGAAGTCCATCGCCTGGGCGGCGCAGATCGGTTGTCCGTGCGTGGACACGACCGACGGCTTGCACGCGCCCGAGGGACTCAAAGACGCGGACGCCATGACGATGATGAAGCGCAGTTACGAGCAAATCATCGTGGTGGCCGAGGCGCATAAGATCATCGTGAACATCGAGCCGCACGGCTATTTCACGACGAATCCAGACCGTATGGCGGAGATGCTGGCGTTCGTCAAGAGTCCATGGTTGCGGATGAACATGGACACCGGCAACACGTTCATCGCCGGCAATGATCCGGTGAAATTCCTCCGACGCTTTCTGAAGAAAGTCAGCCACGTTCACATGAAGGACGTGTCCGAATCGCTCGCGGCGGCGTTGCGCGGCAAGGACACGGGCATCGCGGTGAGCACCTGCTCGCTGGGCGGCGGCGTGAACGCGGCGAACCTCAAGAAGTGTCTCGCGCTACTGCGCGACGCCAGTTACGACGGCGTCCTGAGCATCGAGTGCGAGGGCCAGGGTGGGCCGATGATCGAGCAATCTCTCGCCTGGTTGCGCGCGACGCTCAAGGAACTCGGCATCACGGAAACAAAGTAACTTCAACTCGACCGAAATATGGGCTCGCCCGCCAGCACCGCTGCTCCGGAAATATCAACCTCTGATCGGCAGGCTCTTTTCTGGGCCTGCTTCACAGCCATCGCCGCGACCGCAGCCGTGTTCGCGGTGCGCGGTCAGGTGATTGGCGATTGGGCGCGCGAGTTCGGGTTGACCGAGACGCAGAAAGGCGAGTTGCTCGGGGTTGGCCTTTGGCCTTTCGCGGCGGCCATTGTGGGTGTCAGCATGGTGGCGGATCGCGTGGGCTATGGGCGGTGTCTTACCTTCGCCTTCGTCTGCCACATCGCATCCACCTTCATCCTGCTTTTTGCCAAAGGATATTGGGGACTTTACGCTGGCACTTTCCTGGTTTCGATTGGCAATGGCGCGGCCCAGGCGATTGCCGATCCGGTCGTCGCTTCGATGTATCGCCACAACAAAACCACCTGGCTCAACATCCTGCACGCGAGTTGGCCGGCGGGGATGGTGGCGGGAGGAATCGCCGGCATCGCCCTCGGCGTGGGCGGCGGGTTGGATTGGCGCTGGCGCATCGGGATGTTGCTCGTGCCGATGCTGCTCTACGGCGTGCTCATGCTGGGGCATCGCTTCCCTGTTCACGAGCGCATCGAAGCGGGCGTGTCCGACCGCGAGATGTTCCGCGAAACCGGGGCCATCGGGCTGTTCCTAGTGCTGGT
>CAIKLQ010000579.1 GCA_903828255.1 uncultured Verrucomicrobiota bacterium | reverse complement strand
GGCCCACTCGGCCGCGAACGCGGGAACCTTCACCTCGGATTTCAGCAATCCGAGCCAAACCGGATTCACCTTGAACGGCGGCTTCCTGCCGGACCTCGTGACACCGTACCCGGCGATCACGAACGGCCATCTGATCCTGACGGGCGCATGACAAAAATCTACAAACAATCAGAAAGCCTAGATTTTTCGTGACTTGGTATCTAGTGGAATAGATACTACAGCCGTGAACACAACAAAACCGGCTCCACTGCTGCAACAGATGGCGCAAATCCAAACCATGGAACGCGGCAAACTTTCCGTCCTGCGGGAAAGCTCCGCCGGGCCTTTCTACAAGCTTCAAGCCTGGGAGAATGGCAAGAATGTGACTCGCTATATCCCTCGCGAGCAGGCTGCGGCCGTTCAGGAAGCCCTGCAAGGCTATGCGCAATTTCAGGAACTGACCGCGGAATACGCCCGGCAGATGATCGCCAAAACACGGGCCGAAATTGCCGCCGGCTCAAAAAAAAAGCCCCCGCCCCGCAACTCCTCCTCGCCCAGGATCAGGAAATCCAGCAGTTGATGGCCCGTTTCCAAGCCGGGGCGCCCAACGGCGTGGCGGTGCAAGAACTGGAAGTGCTGGTCCGCACCGCCATCTTCAAGCCCGCCAACGCCCTGGTGGGCTTTCTCCTGCAAGCGGCCGCCGACCAGGTCGATGCGACTTATCAGCCCAAGCCGGGGGAACAACGCAAAGGCCGCGCGCGCATTACGGTGCAGGGCATTTTTGGATTTTTCCCCTTGGAACGGGATTACTACTACCACCCCAGCAAGCAGCAGGGACATTATCCGGCGGACGCCGCCCTGGGACTGGAAGGGGGCCACTCGCCGGCTTTGGCACGCCTCGTCTGTTTGGAGGGCGCGGATGAAACCAGTTTTCAGAAGGCGGAAAATCATTTGCAGGAAACCGGCGGCATCGCCATCTCGGCCCGCCAAATTCAGCGCCTGGCCCAAGAGGTCGGCGCCGCCGCTCAGACCTGGCAGGAACGGGAGGCGCTGACGCCGCTGCCCGGCACCGAGGCCGCGCCCATTATGTATCTGGGGGGTGACGGTTCAGGGGTGCCCATGCGCAAAGCGGAACTGGAAGGACGTGCGGGCCAGCAACCCGACGGCGGCGCCAAAACGCGCATGGCTTATCTGGGCTGTGTTTTCACGCAACACAAACAGGATGAAGAGGGCCATCCCATCCGCGACCACGACTCCACCACCTACGTCTCCACCTTCAGTTCCATTGACGAGTTTGGCCCGCTCTTGCGGCAGGAAGCCATCCGGCGCGGCCTGGCCCTGGCCGTGCAGGTCGTCCTGCTCATCGATGGCGCCAACGGGCTGGCCCACATGGGCCGCCGTTGTTTTCCCACCGCCACCCAAATCGTGGACTTCTATCACGCCCTGGAGCATGCGGGCAAAGTTCTGGGGGCGCTCCTGGGGAGCAAGGGACATCCGGACTACCAAAGGCGGCTCGGTCGCTGGGCCAGAGGATTGCTCAAAGACCGCGTGGAAAAACTCATCGCCCAAGCGCGCCAAGCATGTGCCGGGCAAGCGCAAGCGGCGGCGGTCGAAAAGGAATTGGGTTATTTCGTCACCAACGTGAGCCGGATGCAGTATGGCACTTTCCGTAGCAGGGGTTTCTTCATTGGTTCCGGCGTCATCGAGGCCGGCTGCAAGACCGTCATTGGCGCCCGCTGCAAACAATCCGGCATGTTCTGGGGAAAACCAGGGGCGGAAAACATTCTGGCCTTGCGCTGTATCCACGCCAGCCGCCGCCTCGACGAGTTCTGGAAAGCACGGCTGAATGCCCATGCGGCACGGAACGATTCCCTGGCGCTCGCTGCCTAAATGAAGAATTCTGTCGTGCGCCCGATCCTGACTTACGACGTGGGCAGCCTGCAAGGCGCCATCGTCCTCGATGACCTCGATGGCGGGGCCGCCATTGAAGGCTTTACGGCAGCGTTCAAACTGCAAATCGCCAAGGCTTCTGGGACTGCGGCGGATGGCACTTCCTTCAACTTCGGCCCCGACATCACTTCGAGTTCCAATCCCCCCGAAGAGGGCTCTGGTACTGGCATCAGCGTGGTGTTTGATGTCTATGACAACGGCGGCAAAGAGGCTCCGGCCATTGATGTGAAATATGGT
>CAIKLQ010000578.1 GCA_903828255.1 uncultured Verrucomicrobiota bacterium | reverse complement strand
TGGCCGGGCGAACCAAGGCGGAATTGGTGGGTTACACCACCCGATTGGTGGAGCACAATGGTGGAGCACAATGGGAGCTTTTTGTGGTATCAGGGGAGGGGGAGAGTTGCAGAGAGACAAGAGCCTATGGTGAGTCCCACCAGCCCCCTCCATGCCCACCCCGCCTGCCGGCGGCGGTGTTCATGGCATGTGGCTCTGGTGTGCCTCAGTTGCAACTCTCCCCCTCGACCGCCAAGTCCGCCAAGCCCGCCATGCTCGGCCAGCCCCCACCGGCGTTTCCTCGGCGGAAAATCTTGGGTGCGGTGCGCGAAACGGAGGTGCGGAACGTCGCGGCCACCGCGTGCCTTACCGTTTCGTTACGCCGTGGAAACCGACGACGGCGTTCTTCCTGCGGGTCAACGAGCTCTGGCCAACCCTGGCTTTCGTCCTCGATTACGAAGAGCGGCAGATGGCTTTTCGCGCCCTCGCATGGGCGGCAAACGGCGTCTGGGATTACATCCACATCGACCTTGAGCGCCGCAACCTTCGCCCGGGGTGGTGGTGGGACGTCTGCCAGCGTCCTGCCGTTCTCCCCGCTAGCCTGAAACTGCGAGCCCCCCCCCGAAACGGGGCCACGCGGTTGCCCCCCAAGCCCCAAGTTGACCGCGACCGGCGGAAGCATCACCGGCACGCTGGCGAGGTCCGTCCATTGATTGGAGTTCGCCAGCGTGAAAGTCTCTTGCGCGTGCAGGCTATTGGCTTGCCGGCGGCACTCACCGCAACTCAGAAACCCGGCAATTGGGAGGCCGCCGCCGCACTCGCGGGCTGAATTCGCGGACGATGAAAGAAATGGATTGGTGGGTTTGGGTTAGTAATCTATGGTGCTGGCGGATGTGGCTGTTTCGCGACACGTCCGCCCGCAATCATGACATCGCTCATTCTCAACCGGATGGCTCCAAACTGCTCTGGAAAAAACAACGTTTCCCCTTGCGCGTCAACTGGCAGATGGCAAGGCCGGACTCGCGGAAGTGCCGTCACGAGGAATTGCCACCGGCAGCGCACCGGCGAATCCGATCACACTGTTTCGGCGAGGCTTGGCTGGGGCCAGGTTTCACACCTGATTCTGCTGCTGGCAGCGGTTCTGGCGTTGTCACCGGTGCGCAGTTTGGCGGGGGCGCTCATCATTGACGATTTTGTCTATACGAACTCGGCGGCCGCCCGGCTCGCGTGGGTCAACACCGGCGGGCCAGCGGTGGCGATGGCGACGTCGGGCGCGTGGGGCACGGACCAGGTGATGGTGACGACGTGCGATTTTGCGACGCGTGCCAGTCGCTGCACCTGGGATCGCACGGTGGCTTTGAATCTGGCGGCTTATGCGGAGTTTGCGCTGGAGGTTTATGCTCCCAATCCCGGTTTGTTTTCCTCGTTCACACTTTACTTTCGCTCCGGCGCCGGTTGGTACGGATGTTCCGCCACGCTCAAGCAGTCCGGCTGGCAGACGCTGCGTTTCGCGATGGGCGATTTCATCCCCGAAGGCACGCCGGCGGGTTGGAGTCAGATTGACGGCATTCGGTTGTCGCCGTGGAAAGGAGCGTCGCAGAACACTTATCTGGCGGTGCGGCAGTTGCGCGCCTACACACCCACGGTCCTGCTGGTGCGGGACACGCAGTCCACCAACCCAGACATTGTGCAGCAAACCATTGACCGGCATGTGGCCTGGCTGGGTGGCTACAACGTCAGTTGTGGCGTGATTACGCGGGCGGGGGTGGAGGCCGGGTTGTTGCAGGAAAGCCGGCTGGCCATCTTGCCCTACAACGAAGCGGTCTCGGAAACGGAGATGACGCGGTTGGAAAGCTTCGTGGCGGCGGGCGGCAAGCTGATCGTGTATTACCTGCTGCCGGGGCGGTTGGCACCCTTGCTGGGCGTGCAGGTCACGAGTTGGACGCTCGGAGATTTCGCCGCTTGGAAGTTCGCCGATCCCGCCATCCCGACTCTGCCAGCGCGCGTTTTCCAAGCCTCGTGGAACATCACCGTCGCCGTGCCGAGCGGTTCGCTCAATTCCAGGGTCACGGCCAAGTGGGATAACAGCCAGGGCCAAGACACCGGCAAAGCGGCGTGGCTGGGGAGCGATCATGGTTTCTTTATGTCGCATGTGCTGCTGGCGGATGAAGCCGATTTGAAATCGTATGCGCTGCTGTGTTTGATCGGGTCCATCGTCCCGGAGGTTTGGCCCGAGGCGGCGGCCGCAGCCATTGACCAGATGGGCCGGGTGGGACCGTATCAAACCTACAGCGAAGCGGTGGCGGGGATTCGCCAACGGGCGTCGCTTACGTTAAGGGCGTTGCTGGTGGAGACTGAACTGACCGGGGCGGAGACCAATCGGGCCAGCGCGTTGGCGGCCCAGGCGGCCACCAACTATTCGCAGGCGATTTTTTCCGCGCAAGCGGCCCGCGCCCAACTGAAGCAGGCTTACGGCCTGAGCCTGAAACCGGTTTTTCCCGAGTTCCGCGCGTTCTGGGAGCACCACGCCACGGGGCCCTATCCGGGAAACTGGGCGGCGGGCGTGGCGTCGCTGGCGACCAACCAGTTCACCGCGGTATTTCCCAATATGCTTTGGGGCGGGCTGGCGCACTACAACAGCGCGTATCTGCCCCATTCGGCGGAGTTCAATCAATACGGCGATCAGATCGCCGCGTGTGTGAGCGCGGCCCACACTCGCGGGGTGCAGGTGCATGTCTGGAAGGTGAACTGGAATTTGTCGGGTGCGCCGCAATCATTCATCAACGACCTGCGCGCCACCAACCGCACGCAGGTTTCGAGCACCGGCGCACCGATTGATTGGCTCTGTCCCTCGCACCCGGACAACTTCGCGCTGGAGACCAACTCGATGCTGGAGGTTGTGCGCAACTACGACGTGGATGGCATCCATTTCGACTATATCCGGTATCCGAGCAGCGACTATTGCTTCTGCACGGGATGCAGCGCGCGGTTTCAGAGTCAGACCGGGCGCACGGTGACGAACTGGCCGGCGGACGTGCTGGCAGCGGGCACGTTGCGCAATGCTTTTCTGGATTGGCGGCGGGCGCAGATCACACGGCTGGTTCAGGCTGTGTACACGGGCACCAAAGCCCTGAAACCGGCGGTGCAGGTTTCTGCGGCTGTTTTCCCAAATGCGGTCACCGCGTACGACGGCGAGGGTCAGGACTGGCGACTCTGGATCACCAATGGGATCGTGGATTTCCTGTGCCCGATGGATTACACGACCGAGCTGCCGAGTTTTACGAATTTGGTGGTGCAACAACTCGCTTACGCGGGCGGGCGGGTGCCCATTTATCCCGGCATTGGCGCGTTTGTTTTGGAAACCGACGCGACCCTGACTCAGCTTCAAGCCACGCGCGACTTGAACACGCACGGGTTCATCGTTTTTGAATTAAGCCCCGGCAGCGCGACCACTTTGCTGCCAGCGATCGGCGCGGGCGCGACCGCGCCGGATGAGCCGGACACGGACAACGATCTGCTGCCCGACAGTTGGGAGCAACGTTGGTTTGCCAATCTGACCACCGCGGGGCTGAACACGGATAGCGATGCGGACGGTCAAAGCGACCGGGCGGAATACATCGCGGGAACGGATCCGACTCAACCCACACCCGGTCTTTCGCTGGCGGTTCGATGGAACGGCAGCCAGGTGGAGGTTTCATTCCCAGCGCGAGCGGTGGATGCGCCGGGATATCAAAACGCCGCGCGGCATTACCGATTGGAAAGCGCCGCTTCGCCGGGACTCGGCGCGCTTTGGTCGCCGGTGCCGGGGTTTGCGGATCGCACCGTGGCGGCGGGAACGGAATCGTTGACCTGTGGCGTGACGCCCGAAGCCGGGACGACTCACTTCTACCGACTCTGCGTCTGGTTGCAGCAAAAGCCCTGAGCTATTGCAATTCACCTGAAGACCACGAGGGTTCGACGAGACCAGGCCGCCGGATCCGGAAGCAAGAACCCCCTCCACCGAAAAGGTAGTGGAAGGGGCTTTGAGATTCTCGCGTGCCGTCGGCGACCGATTCTGACACGAGAGTTTCAGCCGTCACCAGGACATTGGAAGTACGCTACGGCGTATAGAATAGTTGGAAAAAGCCCTTTTGCTGGCCGGCTGGAATCGGCCAAGTTTGGCTGGTGGCCGTGGCCAGAATCGGGGTGGTAGTCCAGGAGGACAAATCCGGCGACGTCCGGAGGGTGTAAGTGGTTCCGGGGATGAGACTAGCCAGGCGGAGTTTCAGGGCGCCTCCTTCGGGATAAACAGTCAGCACCGGCGGGATGGTGATCCGGATATCATCCACGTAGAAAGTGCCGGATTGCGCCGGAGAACCGGCAGTTCCCTGCCAGCCTTCCACCAGTAGCCGCCACCGCACGAGGTTACCAGTATCCACGACGGAGCCGCTCCAGAAGTCGTCGAAGCTGGCCTTCAGGGTGGTCCACTCCGAGGAGATCACCGGGGCCGCGGGCGTGGTGAAATTGATGGCGCCGCCGGCCTCGTCGTAGAAGGAGAGGTAGAAAGTCGTGCCGGCGTCCGCGATCGGGGCCAAGGTGGGATCGCCTTTGAGCCGGAGCGAAACCACGGCATTGGGCGGCAGCGAAAACGGCGCCAAGGTGGGAGAGTGGACGCTGCCCCACGGCCATTGACCGGCCGCGAAATCAATCGCGAGCTTGAGCGCATTGCTGCCTTGAGGCGCGGGGGACTGGAGCGAGGCCGTGGTCGCAGTTGCGGCCGGGCTGTTCACGTAACTGTAGAAACCGCGAAGGGCTGTGTCATCGGCATACCCTTCAAAGTCGTCAATCAAGGTCCGGACGGCGGCCGGCGCGGGAAACTCAATCAATGGCGTGTTGCGGACCTCCACGTCGTCTATGTAAATGTTGGCCGGAAACGCAGCGCCCGCCGGGTCGCCCTGGCCGTAGAGGAAGAATTTGAACCGCACGATGTTGTCAAAGTTGGGCCGTCCGGGGGAGTCCCAAGGTGCCTGGATGCTGCTGGCGAGGAAGTTGACAACCTGCCAGTTGGTGGTGGTGGGAACGGGGCCGCCCCAGCGGCCGAAGTTGCCCAGCCCATCGTAGGCGTAAAGGAAGAGGGTGTTGAAAGTGGCGTTGGTGAACTGGGGATCGCCACTAATCCGGAAGGTCAGGTATTGGGTGGGCACGATGGCGATCGGCACCGCCAGCACCGGCCCGGCGAGAACCTCGGTTTCCCAAGGGTTCGCGGGAAAGAAGCGTTCCACGTGCAAAGAGTTCGTGCCGGTGGAGTGACTGGCGACCGAGGGCGAGAGACTCAACGTCGCGCTTTGCCGGGACCACGCAGCCAACAAGTCGGGATCACTGGCATATTGCTCGAAGTTTTCAATCGTGGCCGGCCCGTAGGTGGGCGGCGGGGTTTCGATCAACGGCGTATCGCGGATCACCACGTCGTCCAGGTAAATGATGGCCGGAAACGCGGTGCCCGCCGGGTCGCCCTGGCCGTAGAGGAAAAACTTGAACCGCACGAGGTCGCTCATGTTAGGAAGTCCAGGCGAGTCCCAAGGTGCCAGGATGCTGCTCGCGGTGAAGTTGAGCCCCTGCCAATTCGTGGTGGTGGGCACCGGAGCGCCCCAGCGGCCGAAGTTGCCCGCCCCGTCATAGGCGTAGAGGAACAGCATGTTGTAACTGGCGTTGGTGAACTGGGGGTCTCCACTAATCCGGAGGGTCACGTATTGGGTGGAGGCGATGGCCAATGGTGCCAGAAGCACTGGCCCGGTGAGGATTTCGGTCTCCCACGCACTGGCGGGGAAGTCGCGATCCACCTGCAAAGACTTCGTGCCGGTCGAGGTGGCGGCGACGAAAGCCGAGAGGCTTAAAGTCGCGCTCTGTGGCCACCACGCGGCCACCAAATCGGGATCACTGGCGTATTCGAAGTTTTCAATCGTGGTCTGCGCGCTGGCCGTGATGCCAACCAAGCAGCCGCACAGGATTCCGAGCCATGGAGTTCTTGTTGCAGTTTTCATTGTAATGCGAGGAGTTGTTAACTTTGGAACTGGATGGGCGGCAGCCATACGGTTGTCGTCGCCGGCAATGCTTATCCATAAATGATCCTTCGGTCAAGAGAACTTATTGGAAAGCTTATCGCCGCCGGTCCTTGAGGGTGGCTTCGGTTGCCGACTGATTGAACTCATATTCGACGCCCTGATGTATGCACTCGCGCCCAAATCCTGCGGGAGTTATCGTGGGTCAAAAATCCGCGCTGGGACAACCTCGGTAGCCTGGGAAAGTTTATGGGTGAACAGGCCGAACGTTTTTCCGCCGCTGCGGGGCTTGATTGTAACTTGATTCTGCCGTCTGCGGAAGACGAACAGCTCGTGCCCGCGCAGGTGCGACACGATCTTCTCGGGCTCGCGAAAGAGGCGCTGGCCAAAGTTGCCAGGCCCGCCGGTGCGCGCAAGCTCGTCCTTGAAATCCGCGCCCCCCACGACAGACTGTGCTTGATAATTATTAACGACGGTGTTGGCTTCGACCCGTCACGCGTTTTTGCCGGCAGCGGCCTGCGCAATTTGCGAGAGCGGCTGGAAGCAACTTACGGCACTTTTGGCATAACTATTGAGCCTCGCATGTATGAGACGGGTGAGGAAGCGGTGCGGGATTTGCCAGCAGTCGCGCCGGAGGTCGTGCTGAGCGCTTCCGCTCCCGCTGAGAACAACGATGACAAGAGAATCGAAACGCACTTTATCACGGTCGGAACGCAATACATGTTCAGCCGCAGTTGGGGCGCACAACTCGAACTGCCGATTGTCAACCGCACGTTTGACTCCGCCGCCAATGCCGGCTCCATCAACTGGACCGGCCTGGGCGACATCCGGCTCAAGTGTCTTTACACCGGTTTCTCCGACGACTTGTCTAGCGGCGTGTCGCTCGGTCTGAAGCTGCCGACGGGCAGCTACACGCAGACGGATCCGCTCGGCGACATTGACCGGGACACGCAGATTGGCAGCGGCAGCACGGACTTTTTGTTCGGTGGGTTTTATCGTCATGCGCTGGGCAAGAACTCGCATTGGGAATGGTTCGCGCAGGCGGAACTGGACGTGCCGGTCGCAAAGCAAGGCGACTACCGTCCCGGCGTGGAAGTGAACGCGGCGGGAGGAATTGACTATCGCGGCTGGAACTGGGGCCGCGTCACCATCACGCCGATCTTCCAGATCATCGGTTCGGTGCGCGGGCACGACTGCGGCGCGGCGGCCGCCCCCGACGACTCCGGCTACCAGCGGATTCTCCTCGCGCCGGGCATCGAGGTGAATCTGCACCCGGTGATGATTTACGCGGACGTGGAACTGCCCGTTTATCAAAACTTCACTGGCAATCAGTTGGTCACGCCCGTGCTTTTCAAAGTCGGTTTGAGTTTCATGTTTTGAAGGTGAACCCAAAACAACTTGAGCGCGGCAGCGGGAAAGCGAGCGCGGGCTTTACGGCTGTCGGGCTTAAGCTGATTATGCGGGGCATGTTATTCTCAAACGTGCGGGGAATCAGTCGCCAAGTTGCGGGTACCGTGGCGGGAGTGATGGCGATGTTCACGGTGCTGGCCGGCTGCGCCCAACCCAGCCGCGCGACGCCCAAAGTGCAGCAGCCGAGGCTGGCTCGAACCATCGTGCTTCCGGGCGTTCGCGCCACGCGCCCGGAAGTCGGTGTGCTCGGCCGGTTGGACCATCTGGCGTATGATCCGGCAACGAAGCGGCTCTTCGTGGCCGCTTTGGAGAATGGCTCGCTGGAAGTGTTGGACCTTGAGACTGGCCAGCGGGTTCGGAGCATTTCGGGACTCAGCCGGCCACAGGGCGCGGCGGTCGTGCCGACGCAGGATTGCGTGGCCGTGGCTTGTGGTGGTGATGGATTGCTGCGCGTCTATGACACGCGCAGCCTGGCGGAGAAGAAGATCATCGAAGTTGGCTCCGACGCCGACAACGTACGTTACGACGCCCAGGCCGATACGGTGTGGGTCAGCTATGGCAGCACGAATGGCGGGGCCATCGCCACCTACGAGCCACGCGCCTGGAAACGCCGGGGCGAGCTCCGTTTCAATTCGCGCCCCGAATCGTTCCAACTCGATCCGACCGGCGGGCGATTGTTTGCCAATCTACCCAAAAGCGTTCGCGCGGTGGAAGCTGGCGCGGTCGCCGTGGCGAGCCGAACCCAAGGCCGGATAAAGACCCTCATCCCGTTGCCGGGCCGGGCGCGGAATTTTCCGATGGCGTTCGACGCCACGCACGCACGGCTCTTCATCGCCACGCGCCTGCCAGCCAGACTCATCGCCATTGACACCCGCCACGGCAGGGTGGTGAGTGAAGCCCCTTGCACCGATGATTCCGACGACTTGTTCTACGACGCGCAAACGGACCGGGTGCTGGTCATCGGCGGCGGTTTTCGCCCCGACCTTCAAGAACCTGGCACCGCCAGCCCGTGTTCTCCGCCCGGTGGAGTGGGTGGCATTGACGTGTTTGCCGTCGGCGCCAACGGCGATTTGAAGCGGCTCTCCACCACGCCCACCGCGCCCCACGCCCGCACGGGCTTATTCGTGCCATCGCGCCGGACGCTTTACCTCGCCGTGCCCTTCCGGGGTGAGCGCGAAGCTGAAATCCGCGAGTATCGAATCGAGTGACCGACCATCGGCGGCAACCTATGGAAAGTTTATCCGAAGCTTTATGAAACAACCTCATTGCGAAACCGCCCTGCGCCCCAAGCTGGGCATTCTCCCCCCGAT
>CAIKLQ010000577.1 GCA_903828255.1 uncultured Verrucomicrobiota bacterium | reverse complement strand
GGCACAGTCCGTCCCGGCTGTGTGGTTGGGGTGGGGAACGCAGGCCGGAGGCACTGCGCCACTACAGAGCCGCTGGAAGGCGTCCTGCGAATCGAGCACGCGGGTATCCACGCGGAACTTTTCCCAGCCTTCGAGAGCGATCTGCTGGTGCAAGTCGCCGGGGACAATGAGCAGCACGGGAGCGTTCGGACGGAGACCGGTGGTTTTCTCCGGATTCAAGTGGCGGGTCAGGCTGGGCAGGCGGGACTCGGTGCGGGGGACGACGGTCCAGCCGGTCTTGAGCACCGCCCAGGCAAAGCCGTAGATGGATTTGCCCAGGCCGGTATCGAGCGCGGGAATGAGGCCGTCATGCAAGGCTCCGCGGGCGAGGTCCTGGCGTTGGAAGGTTTTGAATTTGAACATAGGGATTACTTGAGGGTTGGAGTGAGGGTTGAGAGTTAAGGGTTAAGCCGAGTCGGTGGCGACGACGGGAAGCGCGGTGGAGGCTGTCGCCCCCTTGGCCTGGGACGGGAGAGCGGCGCTTGACTTTACTGGCCCCCCGAATGAATCTGCCGCGATGAAAGGCGAACTGAAATTTGGCCCTGCCGGCTGCGCGGTGCGGAAAGTTCAAACCAACCGGGGGATTTCAATATACGAATGCGAACTTCAATATACGAACCCGTGTAATAAATAGTTGGCATCAGAGAGCACGATTATGAATGAGACACACACACAATTCGGAATTGATACGACTCACATCGTGTTGCAGGTGCTTCTGGTTCTGCACCTGTGTTTGTGGGTGGTTGCTTTACTCCGGGTCGCGCGATCTATTCGAGGTCTTGCGGCAGTCTGCTGGATCATTATCAGTCTTTTGATTCCGTGCATCGGGCCGGTTGCCGCGATAATTGCGGTACGGAATCATTTAGCTCCTGCGAAAGGTTGACGTGATGGCTAACCGTCACGGCAGACGCCGCGAGATCGAGTTGGGTCTTGCTGGAGCTCACCGGCCTGGCGTAGCTGCGTTCTGCGTTAGGAGTCCATGATGAGCCCACGGATGGCAATTCTCGAAGCGCTTGGCCCGTGGCAGTACCGCAAGTTCATGCGGTTTGCTGCTGTAGCCTGTCGGTTCATTTACTGGCTCTTCGCCTTTGGCATACTAATAACCGCTGCCGTTGCCCTCACTGGCTCACGAGCAACGGTTCAGGACAGAATGCTGTTCGCGGTCGCCCTCACGCTGGGCCCAGCCATCGCGGGCTGGCTCGCGATTACGGGCTGTTCTGTTTTGTGGGCGCTTTTGCTGGGCTGGAATCGCACCGCAAAGGCCAGCATGTGGAATATGACGGTTTCCGTCGCCTTGCCTTTGATGGGTGGAGCAACATGTCTCGCACTGGCGTCGTGGCTGAGCTTTCGTATCTTGCGCTATGTATTTCACTCCTAACCCGGCTAGTGCAAAACTTGTGGGCGTTCACGACCATCATATCAGGGCACAATGGGAGGACATGGTCCAAGTGTTTGAGAAACTTGGGGACAAGGGCTTCGACGGCAATGGTCCTTTACTACAAGGCCGCCGCTACCATTCGAGTTTCGGATGGGAGAGGCTTCCGGCGTATTATCTGGCCGACTATTTCAAGTCTAGGCTTCAGGAGAACTTGCCTCTGAATGAACACGAGCAGGCGCTTTACGACTTCCTGAAATGCTACTCCGTCCATCCGCACTGGCCGAGCAGGCCTGCCTCAGACCTTCCGGTCGAAAGCAGTATCGTGTTCAGGCCGGAACGAGTTCAGGCAATTGCGCCCAGATTAGCCACTTTGGATTTGGAGAGGGCTCTCGAATGGTATCAGTGCGCAGGCCCCGTGTACGTCACCAGCTACTGGCCCAGAGAATTGATGCTGGCCCATCTGAAGGAAGTTATTGGTTTGTGGTGTGAGGCTGCAGCCCAGGGCGAGGCAGTGCTGCATACAGAGTTTTGATCCAGAATATGGCAAAGGCCGACCCGGCGGCGCAGCCAACGGGCACTAGCTGGTTGGCTTACAGAGAAATCAAATGTCATCGGCGGCTGGGTCCGGTGGCTGACCTTTTTCGTTTAGCGGCGCTTCGCGAGCGCTTGGCAAAATGAAATTGTTGACTTGTAACTTTGCCCGGTCTTCTCAGCAGGCCACGAGTTGGTTCAGGGAGCAGTGGGGGTGGATTCATTCCTCATGGTTCTTTGGAGAGCGTTCGCCGCCGCTTCCAGTTCTTCCAGCCGGCGCAGGTTCGTGGCATAGCCCTCCGGGTTCACGGTGGCCACGTCCGGCACGGCGGGGATGATGAAATGTTCGACCAACTCTTGCAGGGTGAAGTCAATCGGCTCTTCCGGCAGGACCACGCCCCGGCCGTGCCGCCGGGCTTCCGGCACGCGGGTTTCCTTGTCGGCCCGCAGCTTGGCATCGAGGAAACTGAACTCGCGGGACAACGTGGGATCCGCCGGGGCATCCGGATCGGACTGATACTCCCGCTGATCGAGGAACATGGCCAGCTCCTGGCCGGTGTATTCAAAATCCTCCAGCGTGCCGACGAGATTGGGCTTCTGCGTCTTGCGCGTCACGGTGATGGTCTGCGAGCGGAGGGGATACTTGCGCCCCAGCCGGAACGTGGCGAGGGCTTTCTTGCACACCAGGAAATCCTCCTCGTCCGTGTAGCCGAGCCGCTGGATGTCCGAGAGCGGATAGAGCGGGGCGCGACTGGCATGGTACTGCACGATGGCGGCTTGCACGGCGGCGAGCAACGCGGGTTGCACGCGCCAGCCGCCCCGCTCCGCCACGTCCAGCACTTCATCGCGGTCGGCCCGTTGCAGCACCAACTGCATCGGGGACTTGCCGTTCAGCGCGTGGAGCCGGGCGGCGGCGGTCTTGTTCAACTTCTTGCTGGCCTGCTCGAAGCTGGACAAGCCGGTGCGAATGTAGCCCGTGCCATCCAGCCACAGGTTCCACGGGGTCTTGGGTTTGCTGCCATTGAGTTCCCGCACCTGCTCCTTGACGATGTTCCACTTGGGCAGGGTCTGGTCGCTCGGGGCGTAGGCGTTGCGGATGCTGCCGCCCAGCCGGTGCGCGCGGGAGGGGACGGGGAAGGCGGAGGTGGAGTGAGGGAGTGAGGGAGTGTTGGGGTCGCAGTGCTCCATCCCTCCATCCCTCCATTCCTCCCACCGCAGCGTCACGCGCGGGCCGTGGGGATGTTCGCGGGCGAAGTAGATCACGCCCGTCTCGAAGACCTCGTCCTCCTGCCACTGGCAGCCGGCGATCCCGGTCATGGGATTGCCGGGGATGACAATGCGCGCCCAGCAGTGCCGGGCCAGATCCGCATACGGCGCGCCCGCCGCGAAGATCAGGCGCTCCAAAGTCTTGTTGTTGGCGATCAGGTAGCCCTCGCCGTAGCTGGTGCAGCGATCCAGCGCGATCATCAGGGTGGCGATGGTGCTGTCTATCGTGCCGGATAGTGGCGCAGCGCCTCCGGCCTGCGAGCCGTCGGACACACAGCCGGGACGGACTGTGCCACTACTTCGCGGGCTGCCGGGTTCAACCACCGCAAACGCGCGGCGCACCGCCGGCACCTCCGACTCCGCCAGCGCCGCCAGCCGGGCGCGATGCCAGAACAACCGCCACGGGGGATTCAACACGAAGCAGTCCGCCGTCCAGTCCAGCTCCGCGAGCAGCGGGTAGAGCACGGTGAGGTCGAGCTGGGTGAAGTTGATGAGGGCGTTGTGGCCCCGGGCTTCCGCGCCGGCGACCTTGCGGGCGTTGTGAATGTCGCTGCCGAGCAACCATTTCGTGGTGGCGGCCCGTGCAGACGCCAGCAGGTCGCCCTGGCCGCAGTTCAGATCCACCAGCACGGGGCGGTGATCCGGGAGCGCCTCCGCCAGCCGGGAGGCGAGCGGTTGGCGGGTGAAGAATTGCGAAAGG
>CAIKLQ010000576.1 GCA_903828255.1 uncultured Verrucomicrobiota bacterium | reverse complement strand
GAATTCGATTTCGCGCTCGACGCCTCGGACTGGGCGGAAAGGCCGTCGGGTTTCGCATCGTAGAGTTTGTTGCCGCTGCGGATGGCTTCCCGGTTGCGCAGCTCGACGCGGCGGCGTTCAGCATACTTCGCTTCGCGACGCTGGTCTTCGGCGCAGGGCACAAAACCGGACCGGTCGGCCTCCGGGTGGAGGGCCAGCATCTCTTTGCCTGCTTGAATGAGCGCGAGCGCCTCGCGGTATTTCGGGTCGCTCAGGTCCTGGAAGTTCGCCAGGCACGGACTGAGTTCCGGCCGGTCGAAGCTGACCATGACGCCCGGGCTGGAGCCGAAACTGTTGAAGGGCGAGCCTTCGTCCCGCCAGACAAGCGGCGGACCGACCAGTTGGCAGAGCCGCGCAAGCTGCGGTCTCGTGAGCGGACACCGGCCGCTGACGCTCTCAGGATGGGCGCAGTTGTAGGTAGGATAGTAGGGCGCGTTGAGGTCCACCCAGGTGATGATGCGATCCAACTCATCGGGGCTAAGCTTCACGTCGTGGTGGTTCGTGCGCAGCACCTGCACCAGTTTGCTGGGATGGGAACCCCAGGCGTAAGCCGGCTGGATTTCGGCCGGGCCGGCGCCCACGCACTGAAGGTAGCGCTTGCGCCAGAGTTCAAGGTAGGCCGCGTTGAAGGTGAGGTCGCGGTCGGGCGCCAGCACCAGTGCTTTGGCGCCTTTTTTGCCGAAATCATGGCACTCCAGGCAGTGTCGGTTGAAGACGGGCTGGACTTCTGCCGTGAATCCAAACAAGCGCGGTTCGCCGTGCCACCCGTTCAGTTTGCTGGGCGGCCGTTGCAGCGCCAGCGACGGCCTGGCCGGGCCGGGAGCTGGTGCAACGAGGCGCTGGTCGTGACAGCCGATACAGCCGGTCCTTTCGCCGGGCTGCACGAACGTGCCGCTGCGCATGGAGTGAATCATCATGCCCGCGGCATCGAGGAGCTGGAAATAAACAAACTTCTCCGCGGGCACGGCGAAGTAAGCGGAGCCGTCGGCTTCCACGGGCACGGTTCCCAGGATGCGTTTGTTCTCCAAACCATGCCAGTTCATGCCCGGCGCCGTGTAGCCTTGGCCGAACCATTTGCCGGGCGACCAAGTCCGCTTCTCCGGCGCTTCCACCACGCGGAGACTTTTCACGGCGCCGCGCCTGACGCCCTGCATGTGCGTGCCCTGGTAAACGTCCTGCACATAGAAATAGCCCTCCGTGCTGGTGAAGTCGCGCCGCGCGGGGATCAGCGGCGGACGCGCTCGGATCTTCAGCGGCATGGGGTCGTAGCAGCCGCGGCCCTCGACATGCAGCAGGACTTCGTTGCCGAACACGTCCACGAGAAAAATCCCCATCTCCGCGCCGCGGCCCGTCATGCGTGAGCAGAGGAAATACTTTTCGCTGAGCGGAAAGGGGTCGGCGTATTTGAGCTTGGCCATAAGGGAATTATCGCAGTCGAATCCGCCCCCGCTGCGGACGTGGTTGACCGCCTGAGCCGGCCACGTGCGGACCACGCCGCTGCGACCGTCCACGCCCAGCCGGCGATCAATGACCGCCATCGCGCCCCAGAGATGATCGTGGTGCGGCCCGAAGATGCAGACGATCTGTTCGGTGCCCGGAATCTGCCGCGGCGTGTAAGCGGCGCCGGGCACGGCGGTGTTGTTGCCCCAGAAAATCGAATGGTTGGCGCCGTCCGGCGTGGTCGTCCAGAGGCCGTGCGCGTCGCCGAAGTTGCGGTCCACGTATTCCCAGCGCGCGTAGAGAATCCGCCCGTCGTCCATCAACGAGGCCTGGTTGTTGAAGAGATTGTTGCGGTCCAGTTGATGGATGTTGGCTCCGTCGCTTTCCATCCGGTAGAGATTGGCCGCGATGTCCTGGCTGCACTGGTTGTATTTCGGTTCGCGCGTGGAGGAGAACAGGATGCTGTCGTCGGGGAGATAGAGCGGGTCGAAATCACACACGCCTGATGCGCTCGTCAACTGCCGCAGGCCCGTGCCGTCGGCATGGATCTCCCAAAGGTGCCAGTCCTCGGCGGCGTGCCGGCGCAACGCGAAGACGATCTGCTTTCCCGTGAAATGCACTTCCGGATCGCGCGCGATTCCTTGCGGCACCTCGAGAACCGTCCGGGTTTTCCCGCCTTCGACAAAATCAATGAGCTTCATCGCGCCGCCGCCCTCGAAGTCGCGCGTGTTGGCCTCGTCCGTGTGAAAGAGCGTGTCAATCGCGTGGTAACTGCTGCGGTATTGTGGGCGCACGATGAACAGAATGGGCTGGCTGCAGACGAGCGGGTTGGCGATGAGCGCTGCTCTCTGTAGCTCGGCGAACTCCGCGCCCGCTTCGAGATCGGCGTTTTCCCGCAGGCGTTGCTCGGTCTTCTCCAGCCTGGCTAGAAACTCCGCGCCACGGGGGTAGCATTCTCCGAAGGTGATTATGAGGTCTTGGATTGCGCTTCGCAGGCCGACGGCCCGGTCGGGAGAGACGGCCAGCCCCACCGCTCCCAAGATCGGCTTGCGCTTGGCGAAATGCTCGCCGGTCGCGCTCATGTCAATCCTCCCTTGCGCGGTGAAATCATCGAACGTCACATGCCCCCAGCCGCCCGTGTTGGCGTCCACGATGCGCAGGAACACCCGCTGCCCGACCAGTTGCGGGGCTGACCATTCCACGCGGTGCATGATCTCCGTCTCGCGACCGCGCGACTTGAGGACTTCCTTGCCGTCCAGCGTGCAGAGGGCGACATAGACCGTCTCCGCCTGGCCGCCACCGATGAGAAAGAACATCACCGGTCCTTCAAGGACGAACACCGGCGACTCGATCACCCCGGTCATCTGGTCATTGGAGGGACCGGTCTTCCGCTCCACAGTGGAAAGGTAGTACCGGCCCTGCTTGTTGTAGCGGTTCTGCGGGATCTCGGGATAAACGTTGTGAAACACAGCCCGATCGGACACCGGATTCTCGAAACCGCCTTCGACCACTTTCCAGCCCTGCAGATCGCCGGTTTCAAAATCGAACTGGACTTGGTTGTTCGGCTTGGGGCTGGACGCCAGGTCGGGAACCGCCTGGTGCCCGTTCGTCAGGTCAGCCGCGGAAACGGCGGTGCGGCAGCCCATCATTGCCACCACTGCAATGAGGAAGCTCGGAAGGCTGGGTGAGAAGCACAGTGGCATGGGAGTTCTCCTCAAGGTCGTTCAATGACCGGTGCCGTTTTCAAGCGGGGTCGGATCGGCAGTTGGGCGATGCCGCTGAACTCAGGATCAGCCATAGCGCGTATTTCCTCTTCGCCCAGGTACGGACAATTGGCATCCACCCAGGCAATCATCCGCAGCAGCCCAGCGGGATCAACTTTGACATCATAGTGCGTGCCGCTCATGGCCAGTTCAATTAGTCGGCTCCGAGCGGACAGATACCGCAGCGGTCGCAAGGACCTGTGAATGGTTGAAGGCCCGTCGGTCGTAGGATCATTCGGGTAAACGTCGTCCGGTCGCAAGCCATACACAGGGATGGCGCCGGCGATCCCGTAGCCGGGCTGGCCCTTTGCGGGAGCGGGCACGGGCCAAGCCGCCGGGCCGAGGAGCGTCAGGTAGGGTTCCTTGAACAAAGCGAAAGCCTCCGGAGCGGGACGCAGGGTCAAATCCGGTTTGGGGAGCGCCTCCCCCTCGCCGTGGTGGCACTTGGTGCAGTGGTGGTCCAGCACCGGCTGGACAAATCGTTCGTAGCTGATGGTCTCAGTGCCCCAAGGGGGCGGGCTTAAAGCGGTTGGCGGGCGCCGTAACGCTTGCCCCGAACTGTTCGGTGGCGCGGTGCTATGCAGGCTGTGGCAGCCCACGCAGCCACGACGTTCACCCGGGAGCAGCCCGGTGAACGAACGCATCGTATGCACTGCCCGTTGGTGCTCATCGAGAAGTTGAAAATACAAGGTCTGGCCCGCGGGAGCCTCGAAGTACACCGAGCCATCCGGTTCGACCGGTACCGTGGAGACGATCCGCTTGACCGCCTCTGATTGGACGGCCGAAACCGCCGGACCCGAATAGGCAAAGACCTTCTGCCAGGTGGAATAGGTCTTGGCATCTTGCTGGAATACGCGCAAGTACTTGACCATTCCCCGCGGCAGGTCCGGCACACCCTGGCAAATGTCGGCGCTGTAGAACACGCCCGGCTGCACCGGTTTGCGTTCCGGGCCAGTGCCAGGCCAGTTTACCAGGTCCGGCTGCAGGGGCGGCACCGGGCGCGGCCTGACTGGTGTGGCGTACCAGGCATGGTGCATACCTTCGTAAATCAGCTCACGGTTGCCATGCACCTCCATCAGGTAGATGCGGAACTTGTCTGCCTCGCCGCGCGCTGAAACCAGGAAGTCCTCTTCGGAAAGCGGGTAGGGAGCCATGTATCCGGTATAGCGTCCCGACGCGTGATAGCGCGGCGATTCACTTTGGTCCGCAGGAGAATTGCCGACCTCGGCCCAAGGCTGGTCGAACGTCACCCGGGTTAGCCCAGAGGGGAAGTTGACCCCGCGGCTCGGATCAATGATGCCGATGGAACCATGAAACCAGTCGTGATGCCCTACTGACGTGAACATTACCCGTCCGCTGCCCGGCATGGGGCGCGGTTCGGCCAGGTGGTCCGGCCACACACTCTGGTTACCCCATAGAACGGCTGTATGCCTCCCGTCTTGGAGCGTGGTCCACAGGCTTTGGACACGGTTCTGGTCCTTGTCCGAGTACTCCCAGCGCGAATAGACGATTCGTCCGTCATTCAGCAGGGCCGGCACGAAGTCAGGCTCGCTGTTCATACTGATCAGGTAAACGTTCCGGCCGTCCGCGTCACAACGAGCCAGCACATAGGAATAGATGTAGGGTCCGCAGCGAACGTAGGTATTGCCCCGGGTGCTCGTGAACATGATATGCCCGTCGGGCAAGTAGATTGGATCTATGTCATCGTAGTCGCTGTCCGTAAGCTGTTTCAGGCTGGTGCCATCCAGGTTCATCTCATAGAGGTGGAAGCTTTTCGCGTCCTGCGGCTTGAAGCAGAAGAGGAGCTTCCTGGCATCGAACGATAGATCGGGACGCCAGAAACTGCCGGCTTTTCCCGTCCCCAATTGGCGGACTTTTCCGTCCGGATGCAGGCCATCGAGCACCAGCAACCGGCCGCCGGGAACCGCCATCGTGCCCAGACGATGAACCGCCTCGTGACTGGACTCCGAACCCTGCGGCAGCGGTTGATCAATGAACAACAGTTGGGTGAAGTTCACCGCCGGGTTCTTGAACATTATGCCCCGTTTTACCCGCCGCACGGCCAGATGAAGCTCCTTGGTTCCCCTCCCGTCGAGGGCCGGGCTGCCGGCTGCGGCCACTTTTGCAGCCAATGCTTTCAGTTCAGCCAGATCCTCGCGGAGGTTCGGCGTCCGCGGATCCTTGGCCAGACGCGCCGCCAGCTCACGGGTCCATCCAATCTCCTGGCGGATTCGTTCCGCCAACCGATGCCCCCGCGCCTGAAACAGCCAGTCCGCAACCAGCGGGGAGTCGCCAACTGCTTCCTGCCTCAGCGGCAGACCGTACTTGTCCGGTTCATCCAAGAAGTCTGTACTTAGAGTGGTGCAAGGATAGGAGTTTGAGGATGAAGAAGTTCTCATCGTGAAAGCCATACGAGCGTTTGGTGAGCGTTTTGATTTTGTTATTGATGCCTTCTAACCGTGCGCTCGTGATGGGGTGATCGGCGTAAGCCAGGATCCCAGCGGCGTGCGTGCGGAGGGTTTTGGCCATCTTCAGCATTTGGCCGATGCCGGTCTGGCCAGCCTTGGCACACCAATCTTCGAGGAAGGCTGTCATCTGTGGGCGGGAAGCCTGGTTCCAGAGTTCACGTAATTCCTCCTTCAAATACCAAGCCAGCAAGAGGGGTTCGTTCAGGTGCAGCGCCTGTTCCAGTTTTGGAATTTGCGCGGTCGTTAAATTTTTCGGGTTGCGTAGAAGCAAAAAACGGGTGCCTTTAATTTTCAACTTCAAGGGTCCTTCGGCTTCGCGCACCATTTCCCGCCGCAGGTCGTCGAGGCGTTCATTCATCAGCTTGAGGATGTGAAATTTGTCAAAGACCAGAGCGGCCTCAGGCAAATGCTCCAGCACCGCGCTCCAGTACGCTCCGCTCATGTCGATGGCCACCGCCTTGATCTGGGCCTGAGCCACGCGCACGCGCCGCCAGAAGCCGCGCAACGCTGCTTTGCCCCGGCCCGGTTTGACCCAAAGGTGCAGATCAATCACAATGGTGTAGAAGCGCTTTTTCGGACCCAAATGAATCTCGTCGATGCCCAGATAACGCACGTCCCGCAACGCAGGTTTGCCGTAGTCCTTGACCAGGTGGGTTTTGGTGATGGTTTTAACGGTGGCCCAACTCAAGCACGTCAGCTTGGCCACGTCGCTTAACGTCATGACGCGACTCAAGCCATAAACAAAACGGCTCAGCGTTTTCGTGTAGTGCGCGTACGCCGGGCAAAAGGGGGGGCGAGCTCAAAGATGTGCTGACAGGTGTTGCATTGGCAGCGCGGCACGCTCACGTCCAAATAGACGGGATGAAAACCCACCGGCACCGTCTGCACCCGCCGGATCCGTTGCCCCTTACGGATCACGTTCCGACTCCGGCACGCAGGACAAAGGTAGAGCCGGCCCAGCGGCTCAACCGCCACAAACACGCCCCCTGGTCTTACCTCCGTCCGGGGGGAGTGGTAACTCTTGGAAACCCCAAAAACCTCGTGCAATAAGCTCTCTTCCATGAACCACAGACATATAGCGCTTCCCTAGAAAAAGTACACACTTTTTACATGAACCTGAAAAACGATCCAGCCATGCAACACCCCCTCACTCGCCGCACCTTTCTCAAGACCGGTGCCGTTGTCACTGTCGGTATGACCGCTCCCAGTTTCACCACGCGGGCTCAGGCCAACAAAAACAGCCGGTTGCGCATCTTGCAGATTGGCGTCGGCGGCATCGGCGGCATGCAACGCGGCGGTCTCAAAGGCCATCCGATGGTGGAGTTCGCCGGGTTCTGTGATGTGGATAAGAACGTCCTGGATAAGGTGGCCAGCGAGTATCCCGGAGCGTTCAGGGCGACGGATTACCGGGAGGTCTTTGCCAACCGGGCCGACCAGTTCGATGCCGTGATCGTTGATACTCCGGATTTTCATCACGCCCCGATGATGCTGACCGCGATGCAGCACAACAAACATATCTACGGCCAGAAACCGCTGGTGCATCAGTTGAGCGAGTTGCGGATGATTCGGGACGGGCTCAAGGCGCGTCCGTATCTGGTCACTCAGATGGGCAATCAGCGGGCCTGTGAGAAAGGGCGAATGCAGGCGGTGGAGATACTCAAGTCCAACCAACTGGGACGACCGGTCGCAGGGTATGTCTGGACCGGCGGCCCCTCAAAGGGGGATGCCTTTCCCGAGGCGTGGAAGCCATACCCGCTGGCCAAGCCTGTCCCGGACTACCTGAGCTGGGACTTGTGGCTGGGGCCGCTCACGCAAAAGCTTGGTTACCATGAAGCGCTGGCCCCGGGAGCTTGGCGTGACTTCTGGGAAACCGGCACCGGCCAATTGGGGGATTGGGGCTGTCATTTGCTGGACGTCTTCTACTTCGCTTATGACATGCCGGCGCCGGAAGCGGTTCTGACCCACACCATTCGCCCCTCCAACACCGGCCACTCGGCGCACGACCAGAGTACCATCACCTATCCGGGTGGCGGCAATTTTGCCCGCGAGAAGTTCGTCATCCACTACAACGACAACGCCCTGAAGCCGTCCTTTGCGGCGCTGGGATTGCCCCCGAGCGAGGTGCGCTCCAATTACATCCTGGTGGTGTGCGAAGAAGGCGCCCTGCTCGTGGAGGCCGCCGGGCACATGACCGTTTTCCGCAAGGGTAAAGAGGTGGACAACGAGCCCATGCCGAGGGTGGCCCCGCGGAACCATTGGAAAGACTGGGCCGATACCTGTCTGGGAAACAAGAAGCCCCTGTGGACCCCATTTAACATTGCCTGGCGGATTGCCGAACCGGTCCTGCTGGCGGTCAAGGCGACACGCTTTCCCGGTCAGGAACTGCTTTGGGATTCTGCGAACTTTCGCTTCACCAATCACGACCAGGCCAACCAGGAAGTCCTTTCGCGCAGCTACCGCGAAGGCTTTGCCCCGCCGAAGGTCGGATAATTCCAACCCGCCGCGATCCCCCGATTATGCCCTGGAGCAGCCGGTCGAGGCCGCCAGGCTTGGACCTGGGCCTCGACAATACCCCGTACATGGATACCGACATCTGTTGATCGAGAAACCCGACGGCCGGTTCCTCGAAATCGCGCTCGAACGGGCCTGGGCGACCGAGCAGAAGCGCCAACCCGTGACCACCGAACAGCTGGCCGGGCCGCCATGACGGGCCTAGCTTTTGAGAATGCCGGTGGTTCGCCCCTCCGCGTCAGCCGGGACTACTTCGGCCACCAGCGCAGCAGATGGAAAGCAGACGCTCAAGGTCTGGCCGTTGGGCCCGCGCCGACGGCGTGAACGCGCCGTTCCCGCCCGCCACGGCGGGTTGGGTGCTGGGACCGGCGCGCGACCGGGCCAGGTTCGACAAATTGCTGCCCAAGGAGATGCCGTTCGCCGCGGTGAACCGCGAACTGGGAACCGTGCCGGTGGACGACGGTTTCGCGCAGTTACGCAGTCGCGCCGGTTGGGCGATTCCGTGGATGGAGGACGACTTGCGCATGAGTTCGCCGGAGTTGTGGGTCGGGCGAATCTTGCGCGATGCGTACGACGCCGAACGGCTCGGTTGCCAGGGATTGATCGGCATGGGGAAGCCGCGGCCGAGCTGCGCCGCAGGGCATGGCCAATGCTGTCACTAATAGCCGTGGCGTTTGGGCGGAAATTGTACCGTTCGGGAACACACCGTGAGTTGCGTGTCCCAACCTGAAGCAGTCATCAAGGCGCAACCGAACGCGGAGTCTGTCGCATGAAATCATTTGACGTTTATTGGCACATTTACCGACGAGAGCAGATCAAACCGGAGTTCCGGGGATACCTGAACTGTGTCCTTGAGGTGCCGCTCGCGCCGGGGCTCCCGGTATTGCGGAACATCCTGGATCCGACTGGCCGGAACTCCCCGATCGCTGGTCGTGAAACGCTCGCCTCGTTGTTTGAGGGGCCGCATCACGGCGTCGTTTTCGAGGGCGTCTGCAAGTCGGCCGTTTATGAACTCGTGGCCCTCGATCCTGAAATCCGGGAGGAGCGGCCCCAGTTCAGCAGCTACAATCGCGAGATAATATGCAATGCGCGGGAGTTTCTGCTAACCGATCCCCGGGGCGGTCTGGAAAAGCTGCCGGAAAGTCATGCGCGCTTGCTCTCCGGCGATCTCCCTCTTCCCACCCAACCGCCGGTTCAGGCGTCCTGACCAGAACCATCCTGCAAGCGGGCAAGCCGTGTTCTAAGACCCTGTTTGAAAACTCCAATTTCGGTTCTGGACGACCAGACCGGTCAAGACTTAGAGCCTCCTTACGTCGGTTGCTACTTTTCAAACAGGCTCTAAGGTCAGGGCACGCCGTTGGTCGGATAACAATCATTGGGGCCGCCGCCGGCTTGGTAGAGGCCATGCACGGCGTCCATCATGCTAACCTGCACGCTCTTGAGAAGGGTCTTGAGGGTGTTATTGGCGAAGTTGCCCTCCGCCCACACGTTATAGTTGCTCATGTATTGAGTAAAGGTCCGGGCCACCAGAATCTGTTGATAGTTGGTGAAGGCGTATTGGGCAT
>CAIKLQ010000575.1 GCA_903828255.1 uncultured Verrucomicrobiota bacterium | reverse complement strand
GGCTCCGCGCTCCACTGGGAGGTTCCAGAACTAACCGGCACCGTGCGGATGTCGCATGGCGATTGGGCCAAAGTTGGGAAACAAAATGGCGCAGGCTTCACCCCTGCGCCTTTTTATTGCCGTAGCGCTTTTGAACTGGCTGCAGGCGGGAAGCCTGCTGAAACCATCAGCACCGTCGTTGGGTGAACATACCACAACCTGCGAGACTCGCCACCGTAGGTGGGGAAAACTTAGCCGCTGGCCAAACCCCTTGCGCGGGGCGCGCAAACCGGGCGGCGCTGGATGCGGCACCGCAAACGGAGCTATTGAAGCCGAGAATTGGTCTTGCTTGACCGGGCGAGAGTCTGGTCGCCTTCAGGCATCATCCATGAACCTGAAGCACGTTCTTGCAACCATCCCGCAAGTGCGCGAGTGGGTCGAGGCAACGCTGGCGCAGCACCAGGCGCAGGCCGGCCCGGTGGCGTCGTATGGCTTCCCCCGGTTGCCGCAGTATTTTTTCCCGGAAACCCTGGCCGGGACGTTCGTGGTGGAAGTGCCCCGGGTGCCGGTGCCGCCACTGGTGGAGATAGGCCTGCCGGAGTTGATGGAATTCCAGAAAGGCGACTACGAGGCGATCACTTTCCTCAACAAGTATTTCGTCCGGGTGGATAAGCGGCTGGACGAAGTGCTCCACTTCCACGAACTGGTTCACGTCCTCCAGTGGCGGCATCTGGGGTCGGATCAGTTTCTTGCGGCCTACGCTGCAACCCGATGAAACCATGAAACTAAATCGAATCGCTTGGCTCACCCGGGATGAGGGCGAAACCCTAGCCGTCTTCGGCGCCGCCCGCCTCGTCAAATATCTCGACGGCAAAATCGAACTGCGTGGCGGAGGTCGGGACGATCGCCGGGCGGCTCGGGAATGGTGTTCGATGTTTTTGCACGAGGCGGCGGTCGGGGGCGCGGTTTGAATCTTTGTGCGTGCAGTGTTCGCAATACCTGTGCATGCTGCGGCAGTTGCGGACGGTTCGCAGAGGTCCATTCAATGAAACCCGAACACTTAACCCCCAAAAAAAAGGTGGCAGCACGCCCACATTGATTCGCCTCCATGATCCGCCTCGAAGACATCAAACCGGGCCTCTCGCTCACTGGTCTTGAGCCTGGGTTGGTCGTGTCCGTGGTCGCCGCCGTTCCCATCGGCACCGGCGCGGCCCAGGTCATCTACAAATTGCCCGGCGGAACCATCCGCGAGCGGCTCGTCGGCGCCGCTGACATCCACACCCTAGCCGTTGCCACCACCGAGCGCCCGTGGTCCTTCGACGGCGACGGCGAGGCGTTCAAGCTGGCGGTCGAGGCCAAACGTATCGACCTCGCGTTCCTGTTCGATCCCATGATGGCCGTCCACACGTCGAACGTGGAGCCGTTGCCGCATCAGATCACGGCGGTTTACGAGTCCATGCTGCCGCGGCAGCCGTTGCGCTTCGTCCTCGCGGACGACCCTGGCGCAGGCAAGACCATCATGGCCGGCCTCTACATTCGCGAACTCATCATGCGGGCCGACTCGCGTCGCATCCTCGTGGTCGCTCCCGGCAGCCTGGTGGAGCAATGGCGCGACGAGTTGTTCGAGAAGTTCGGTCTTCAGTTCAACGTCTTCTCGGCGGCACTGGAGGCGGCCACGCCCACCGGCAATCCCTTTGAAGACCTTGATCATCTCATCGTCCGGCTCGACCAGATGGCTCGCAACGAAGAGCTTCAGGAGAAGCTCCTCGCCACCTCGTGGGACTTGGTGATTTTCGACGAGGCGCACAAACTCTCCGCTCACTTCTTCGGCTCGAAGCTTGAAAAGACTGGGCGCTTCCTTTTCGCGGAGAAACTCGGC
>CAIKLQ010000574.1 GCA_903828255.1 uncultured Verrucomicrobiota bacterium | reverse complement strand
TGATCGCACCGCTACTTGGACCGAATCGGGGATTGTCGAAAGGCTTCCCACTAACGGGCTAAAGGTTCGCTGGCGAGTTCCCATCGCCATGGGATATTCCAGTCCGGTAATTGTGGGGAGTAAGGTTTATCTCAGCGACGCGGAATTGAAAAAGCCGCGCGTTCGCGAACGGGTTCATTGCCTGGCGGGCAATTCCGGAAAAGCGCTTTGGACCTACTCCTACGATCACCCGGTCCCCGACTGGTTTTTCACGGAAGAACAGGCGCGCGGGCCGGGCACCACTCCCATCGTGCGGAAGGGGAAATTGTATGCGCTCGATCTATTTGGAAACATAGTCTGTCTGGACACCCGCCATGGGAATCTGGTCTGGAAGAAAAACCTCAAAGAGGAATTCCAGATGAAGGAAACCTCGGTGGACGCCTCCCCATTGATCGAAGGAGATCTTTTAATCCTGATGCTCGGTGGCCAGGCGGGAGCGGGAATTGTGGCCCTCGATCGGAACACTGGCCGCGAAGTCTGGCGGGCGCTGGATGAAGCGGTCACCTGGAGTTCACCCATTGTCATCGCTTCGGGAGGAGTGAGGCAATTGATTGTCTGGACGCAACAATCCGTGAGCTCGCTCAATCCGGCCAACGGAAAACTATATTGGCGGGAAGCGACCAGCACCGGCGGTTCTCCCGGAACCGCGGGCGTATCAACTCCGGTTTTTCAGAATGGTTATTTACTGGTTAGCGGATGGATGTTCCAACTGGAGAAGGACCGACCTGCCGCCAAAACACTTTGGCCCGAAGGCAAGGGAGTTGCCCGACGGATCTTAAGCGATACCTCTACCGGAGTATTGTTGGGTGATTATGTTTTCAGCGCCAAAGCCGGCGGGGAGTTTCTTTGCCTAAAGGCCGCCACCGGAGCGGAAATCTGGAAGACCAGCGCCGTGACCGACTTGATCAATGGGGCGAGCATCCACGTCACTGTGCATGGGGGTTCAGCGTTTCTTTTCAACCACCGGGGCGAACTGATCCAGGCCCGGTTGGCCCCGGATGGCTACCATGAAATCAGCCGCACGAAATTGATCGCGCCCACCTCGACATTTGGCAGTCGAAAGTTCGCCTGGGCGGCCCCGGCGTTTGCGCATCGAAATGTTTATGCGCGAAACGATCAGGAAGTTGTTTGCGTTTCGTTGGCGGCGACCTCTTACTGAACTGAAATATGCAAAAAATGAAGAAACTTGTTATGAAGCGCATCGGGTGGATTTTCATGTTGGCCTTCGTGGTGCCCCACGTCCACGCGCAAGAGGTGGCTTGGACCTATGTGCCGCCGGCGGGGCACGTTGACGTTTCCCCCGCCCTCGGCGACGTGAATGGAGACAGGCGTACCGACCTCGTCGTCGGGACTACGGCTGGCTTCATCGTCGCGGTGGACGCCAAGGGTAAAGAAATTTGGCGCCACCAAATGCGTGACGCCGTCTCCATCCCGCCCACGATCGCGGATGTCAACGGAGACGGTTTGCCGGAGGTGCTGGCGGTCAACCGGCAAGGAGAAGTCGTTTGTCTCTGCGGCCGGACGGGCGATCTCCTTTGGAACACAAAACTCCCCAGCGCCCCGCAATGGGGCGCGACCAGCTTGGCCGTCGGCGACCTGCGCGGGGACGGCACAATGGAGATTGTAACGGGAACGCGGGATGGCTCCATCGTGTGCCTCGCTGGGGCTTCCGGTGACCAAGAGTGGGTTTACCGCGGCGACTTCGGCACGGTCATGAGCCCGGCCATCGCAGACCTCGACGGCGATGGACAGCCAGAGGTGCTGGTCGGAACGGAGAAGATTTCACTCCTGTGCCTCAGTGCCACGGGCAAGGAACTCTGGCGCCGCAACGAGGGCGTGGGCGGCAGCCCCTTCGTTTACGACACGGGCGGCAAAGGCGGGCTGAGAATCTTCTGCGGCATGGGCAAGCACCTGCACGCGCTCGACGCCACGGGCGCAACCCTTTGGTCTTACCTGATGAACCGCGAACTCGACAGTGCGATTGCGATTGCGGACGCCGATGGGGATGGAGAACCCGAGGTTTACGCGACCGACCTCTCGGGGCACGTCGTCAGCCTGACGCTGGACGGCAAGCTGCGATGGGCGGCGGAAGTGGACGAGCGCTCGCGCCGCTCGCCTGGCATCGCGGACGTTGATGGAGATGGGAAACCGGAGATCCTCGTGGCCAGTTACAGCAGTGCCCTTCAGGTCTTCGACCCGCAGGGGAAGCTCAAGTTCCGCGTGGCGCTTCCTGGGCCCTCGAACGGCACTCCGACGCCGGTCGTGCTCGACAACCAGCTTTGCGTGGTTGTGCCTGCGGCTGGCGCCGCACTGCAAGTGTTGCGCTGGCCGGGGTCAAAGCCGGACGCGCACATCCTCTGGGCGGAATGTCGGTGCGACGCTCGCAGAACCGGAGCCGTTGTGCCGCCAGCGAAGCCGACGCAAGTGGAGTTGAGTCTCGACGTTACCGGTTCACCCAACGGCAAAGTCAACGCCAAGGCCACGGTGAACAATCCCGAACGACGCGCGCTGACCGTGCGAGTCGAGGCGGCGTGCGAGCCGGAGAAACCGCTCGTGGATCAGATAGTGTCGGCCAAACCCCAGATCAACCGGCAGTTCTCGTTCGCGATGCCCCGCCGCGGTGCCGCCAAACTCACAATCACTTGCCAGGTCCTGGACGGCGCGCGAACCGTCGCGCGGCGCAGCTACACCCTCTACCTGAAGGCATTTGCCAACGAACTCGCGGAAATCAGCCAGGTCCTGCAATCCACTCAAGCGCGTGTGCCAAAGCTGCTGGACGGCCGCGGCGTGGAGGATCGGGCTTGCCTGGCCGCCAGCAAGCTGGAAGCGCTTCGCCCCCGCCTCTCGGGTGGGATGCCAATCAGTGAAGCCGACCGGGTGGTGTGCCGCAAACAACTGGCCGATCTGCTGGCGGAGGCAAAGGCTGTTCTCAAGCTGGCGACGCTTGCCGAGGCCGCTGCGGCTGCGGGAAGCACCGTCAAGATTTGCGCGGCGAACCCTTGGTCGCCGTTTGGCCGCCTCGACGAACTGGCGGAGCGCTGGGCGACACCGTCGGACTTGTCTGTTTTCCTGTTCGGTCGTGAGACCGAATCTGCCGCGCTGAACGTGTTCAACCTCTCTAGTCAGCCGCGCACGTTCCGCGTGGAGTTGGGCGCGCTGACGCAGGGCGCGAAGACGCTGCTGGCGCGGGACGCGGTTACCGCTTTTGAGGTGCTGGATGTGCCAACGGAGCGCTGCGACCTGGAGGCCGATGCGCTTTCGCCGCTGGGCGCCGCGAGTGTGATCCAAGTGCCCGCATGGAGCGGTCGCCAGCTTTGGCTCAATGTGAGTTCCCGTGCTTTGTCCGCAGGTGACTGGAAGGGGAGTGTTCGATTGCGGAGTCTGGACGTCGCGCCGGTGGAAGCGAGCGCCACACTGAGCGTGACCGTCTCCGCCGCGCAGCTCCCGGAAAAACAGGCGCTGCATAATTGCGGCTGGGGCTATGTGCATTCCTCCCTGCTGAAAGACTATCCCGCGGACGCGCTTGCCGACCAGGTCGTGCATGGAACGGACGTGTTCGTGGGCACTTTCTTTCCCAAGGCGCGCTTCGATGCGGACGGAAATCTCGTTGGTGAGATTGATTACCAGGAGCATGACAGCTATGTGCGGCAGCACGCTTCCCACGGGATCATTCTGTTCTGCGGTTACCAGGGCGCGTTGCAAGGACCGGCGGCGGTTGGTTCGGAGGTTTATCGCAAAGCGCACGTCCAGTGGCTGCGCTCGTGGGTCAAGCACTTGGCGGAGCTTGGGGTTGGCTATGACGGTTACGCGCTTTATCCCGTGGACGAACCGGGGCTGAGCAAGGGGCTCGTGGACGCTTACCTCCAGCTTGCGAAGCTGGCGCGGGAAGCGGACCCGCGCATCCAAATGTACACGGATCCCGTGGGCGGGATCACGGATGACGAACTGCGCCAGATGCTGCCGTTCGTTGACATCTGGTGTCCGAACCGTGGCGGTTTGGTGCTGGACGAGAAGAACGCCGCCAAGCTCGACATCCTCAAGCACTCGGGCAAATCCGTATGGATGTATGAATGCGACGACAACGCCAAACACCAGTCGCCGCTGGGCTACTATCGCGCGCAAGCCTGGCTTGCTTGGCGGCATCAGATGACGGGGATTGGTTTCTGGTCCTACTGTACTTCGCAGGATGATCCGTGGTTTGTGCCCAAGCTACGATACGACTATCTGCTGGTCTATCCGGGCAACGGCGTCGTCAGCAGCAAGCGGTGGGAAGCAGTGCGCGATGGGATCGAGGACTACGGCGCGCTGACGCTGCTCCGGCAAAGACTCACGGCAAACAACCCCTCCGCGAAGGCGGATGAGATCGCGGCGGCGAAGCGGCTCCTGGATGAGGCGGCGGCTCGGGTGGGCGGCTTCTGCGTGATTGAGGAAAAGAGTCCGCCATTAACCCCGGACGCTCTCGCAAAGCGGCGGAGCTTCGAGGACCAGCGGTGGCGGGACATCCAGCAACTGCGCCGCGAAGTCGCGCGGCTCCTCGGCGGGCTTTGAACGAGAGATCGGTCGCAGATCTTGCCGAAGGAATTTCCCCGGGCGATCATCGGGGCGGTCGCCGTTGCCGTGCTCAGCTTGGGCCGGAAAGCAAACGCGACCCGGGACTGGTCGGGGATTGGTTGGGGTGCTTCCAGAGGTAAGGGCTTGTTTGAAAACTCATTTATTCTCTTCCCAAGCGGGCCAACATGAGGCGAATCATCGCCAAATAGACCATGGTTTCGCCCGTCTGAGCGTGGCGTTCGTGATCGCGATTGAGGCGGCGGTAGCGGCCGAGCCAGCCGAAGGTGCGCTCGACCACCCAGCGGCGCGGCAGCACCTTGAAGGGGTGCAGTTCGTTGCGCTTGACGACTTCGACGGTGCAGCGCCAGAGGCTCTTGGCCCACTGGATCAAAGCCCCACGCGTAGCCGCCGTCGGCCCAGATATGCTTGACGCGCCGCCGGGGCGACTGGCGGAAGAACGCGCTCAGCAACGGGCGCGCCCCGTCCCGATCTTTAATGTTGGCGGGCAGCACCAGCACCAGCACCAGCACCATCAGAAGCAGCCCTATGGTGTCCCCCAAGATAGGCCGCTTGCGCCCGGTGACTTTCTTGCCGGCGTCGCAACCTCGCTCGTCGCTGCTTTCGGGGCTCTTGACGCTCTGGCTGTCGAGGATGGCCGCACTGGGCTGGCGGTTGCGCCCTGCCACGACCCGCACTTGTTCGCGCAAATGCGGATGAATCTGGCCCCATAAGCCGTTGCGCTTCCAGCTTCGGAGGGAGTGGTAAACCGTGCCCCAGGGCGCAAAGTCGCTGGGGACATTGCGCCACTGGCAACCGGTTTTGACGCCGTAGAAGCCGGCGTTGAGCAACTCTCGATAAGAATGTTCGCGGGGGCGGCCCTGCTGGCTGGGCTCGGGGAAACCGTAATCGATCAGGGGCCATTCGGTATCGGTCAGGTCAGAGGTATATCGCATCCCAAGCCTATAAGGTATCCGCTTCCAAGGTTCCAGAAACTTCTTAATAAAATATTTTCAGGAGTTTTCAAACAGGCTCTTAGGCAGCATTGGTTTTCATGCGTGGGTGTTTTCTGAATTTATTATTCTTTCACTCGTAGGTAATAAGCGCATATCCTAGGTTGCCTGAGACGGACGTACTCAGGAGTAAGTGGCATAGGACACACTTGGAGCCTTAAAAAACGACCGTACCAGCTTGCGATCCGCTTTGATGGCCGCAAGGTCATACTCCACCCTTGTGGACCAGTTTGTTGGACTGGCGGCGGAATCCAGCAGCGGAGTTGCTGGCGCTCTACGCCCAACGCTGGGAGCAGGAAATTTTCTACAAGGAGTTGAAAGGAGACCTGCGCGCCTCCGGCCCGTGTCTGCAAAGCCACACCCCTTTGACAGCCCTGCAAGAACTCGCCGCACTGATCCTTGCCTCTGCGGCCTTGGTGGATTACCGGGTGGCCGCCGCGGCGGTGGGCGAAGTGGGCGTGCTGCGGATCAGCTTTATGAAGACGCTCCAAGTCGTGCAAGGCTTGTGGCAATTCCTCACGCTCGCCGCGGATTTCCTCACCGTGGCCCAGGTCCGCTTACTCGTGTGGCGCGGCTTGCGCCGTATTGCCGCGATGCCCAGCCCAAAACGGCGGCAGCGATCTTGTCCGCGAGCCTTGCGCCAGCCCGTGAGCCAGTGGCCACGGCTCCGGAAAAACACTTACCGCAAAGGCCCCATCACATACGACATTGGAGCCATCTATGCCTGAATCCCTAAACGGCGTTGGGATTAAGGTCTGGCGCATACGGTGGCAGGAAGTGCAGTTCTTGTGAGTGGCGGCGCGAAAGTAGTGAAAAAGCGGCGGTTTGAAAATCTGACCGCAGCGGCACGCCCTTCCGGCAGCCGGGCGGCGTTTCAGGGGTTGATTTGATCCTTCATGCGGTAGCTGCTCCCTTCGATGACGATGG
>CAIKLQ010000573.1 GCA_903828255.1 uncultured Verrucomicrobiota bacterium | reverse complement strand
TCTTCCGGCAGGCATTTCGGGGGCGGCAACGCCGAGGGTGATGTCATCGCCCCACGTTGAAAAGTTTTTTGGCCGTTGTCCCGTCAAATCGATCAGAACCACACAGATCAATCACTTAGCCTCCACTGCGAATACGCGGTGAAGACCGACAAGTTCACCGTGGCCAAGTGAATCGATCACCACCGCGAGGACGTACATTCCGGCACTCAACGGCCCAACAGGCTTTTGGATTTTGGGTTGACGGACCGACCTCGATTTTTACCCGTTCCGAAATCCAACGTATTTGATCCACCCGCCAGGACTTCGCCCGCTCAGAACAGCGGCCCGTTTTTCTTCGGATTGGCGAGCAGCGCCTCCCAGCGTGGGGTCGCAGCGCAGGGGAATTTACCGGGTGGCGCATCGTTTCGCGGGCGTTCGTCGCACCGCAGGTGTAACCGTAGGCGATTCGCTTCTCCCGTCGTCAAGGTCATCAAGACCTGAAGGCAGCATTGAAAATTGTAAGATTCGTGGCAATCTAGCGGCAATGTCTACCACTGATAGAAAAAAGGACTTGAAGGAAGCGCGCGCCAAGTTGGCAAGCATGGAGAAAGCCATCGAGGGCGAGTTGAACAAGGAACTGGCGGCCTTGCCGGCAAGGTATGGATTCGGATCGGTGGCCGACTTTTTCGCTGCTGTCACCACGGCGGTGGGCAAGCGCGGGCTGCGCAAGCCAGGTAAGGACCTGACGAGACACGCGACGGGAGGAAAGGGGGAGGGCCACCAGTGGGCCGTCCTGCGCTACAAGACTCCCGCCGAAAGGAGCAGGCTGACCATCGCCGGTCTGGAGGCCGCGCGTCGGCGCGGAACGCGGTTGGGTCGACCGCCGTTAGATCCGAAAATCGTGCGGCGGATCCAGGCCGCGGCAGCGCGAATGGGGCATCAGGTGCGTGCTATTGCCCGCAAACTTCAGGTTTCTCCCAGCACGGTGTGCCGAGTACTGGCGAGAGGCCGCTAGGGAGCGAGTCTCCCGCAATCTGACCGGCAAGCGGGGACCGGTTCCACGGCGATGCCGGGCAGCCAGGCGCTGTTATCGTGTGCCCGCTGTCTCAAGGGGAACCCTGTTCCCGACACCGTATGTTTTGGGAACAGTCCGCTTCTCCTTCGACCAAGGTGACGTTGGCGGCTCCCACCGTGAGTTGACCACCGGTGGGCATCGCGTCGCGCGCGTTCACGCACAGGTTCATCAACACTTGGTGCAATTGGGTCGGATCGGCGATCACCGGCCACAGGCCGGCCGGTAGTTGCAGCTGCAGATTGATTTCCCGCGGGAAGGTCTCGCGCATCATCGCCGCCATTTCGGCCATAAGGTGTCGGGGTTGCACGGCCGTCCGCTCGCCCTTTTGGCCGCGGCTGTAGGTCAGCAACTGCTTGATGATTTCAGCACCCCGCCGGGCGCTCGACTCCGTCATCGCGAGCAATTTCCGATCGCCTTCGTCCGACAGTTTTTCCTTCACCAAGCCAGTCACCATCAGGATCGGCGTGAGGATGTTGTTCAGGTCGTGGGCAATGCCGCCAGCGAGGGCCCCGAGGGCCTCCATGCGCTGGGCCTGCATGAAATGCACCTCCATCGTCTTGTGGTCGGTGATATCCTGTTTGATGGCGACGAAGTGCGTGATCTCCCCCTGCGCATCGCGCAGCGGGGTGATCGTCATGTCCTCGGTGACAGTGGTTTTATACTACACCTCTCGCAACGGCATTAGGACTGTTTCGGTTCGATAGGGCAAATTCGTTTCGAGCGCTTCACCCAGGCGGCTAACTCTTGTTCCTTTTCCTCCGACAGCGTGATCCAGATTACCCCCACCCGACCCAACCCCCTCAAGGCCAGATCGCCGTCTTAGAAATTTCTAACGTTCATCAAAGGGTTTTCCAACTGGAATTCCACTAGACTGGGCGCGCATGAAAAAATCATTCATCATTCAAATCGGCGCCGCGCTCGCGGCGGTTATCTCGGCGCAAGCCAGCGTTTCTCCGCAGACGCTCGACAACCTCAACACGGCGTACCAAGGCGAATCCAACGCCGCGCATCGCTATGAAGCCTTCGCGAAGAAGGCGGATACGGAAGGCTTCACCTATGCCGCCCGACTATTCCGCGCCGCCGCCAAGGCGGAGGCCATTCATCGGGACACACATCAGAAGGTAATTCTGGAACTTCGAGGCAAGGTTAAGAGCTTCAAACTTGATGAGTTAAAAGCAGGTCCGACGGCGGAGAACCTCCAAGCCTCCATCAAGGGCGAAGGTTACGAGCGCGACAAGATGTATCCCGAGTTTTTGACTCAGGCAAAACTGGATGGAGCGAAACCCGCGCTGCGGACGTTTCTCTACGCGCAAAAGGCCGAAGCGGAACATGCCAAACTCTACCAGGACGCGCTCGATAACCTTGGGAAGAACGCGGATCTGCCGCTCTACGTTTGCAAAGTTTGTGGGTACACGGTGACGAAGTTGCCTGCCAACAACTGCGGAAGCTGCCGCGAGCCGGTCGGCAATTACGAGCGCATCAATTGACCGCAGCGTTCACGATTCTCAACTCAAACCGAATATGAACTTTCTTCCCAATCCGTTGCATCCCGCTGTGGTTCACTTCCCGATTGTCCTGATCGTGCTCGGCGCCTTGCTGTCCATCGTCGCGGTGTTCTGGCGCAAAGGATACGTGCCGGCTTTCACTGCCGGCCTCCTCGCCCTGGGCGCGGTGGGCGCGTGGGCGGCAATGGAAACGGGTGAATCCGATGGTGGGCTCGTGGAGCAGGCAGCCGCCCCGGCGGAAGCTTTGCTGGACGCCCATGAGGATTGGGCGAAACGCACCTTGACGGCGGCGGCTATCGCTGCGGTGATCGCGGTTGCGGCAGCAGCGCTGTTCCGTTTCCCGCGCGCGGCCCGTGGCGTCGCCGTGGCCGCCGCACTGTCAGCAGGAGTCGCGGCGTGGACGGTTTATGAAACCGGGCATCGAGGCGGCCAGTTGGTTTACCAACATGGTGCGGGCGTGGACCCGACGCGAGGAGTCGCTGGGGCTGCGGGGTCCGCCGCGCCGCAAAGCCGCGAATCACATAGGGAGCAGGATCGGGATTAAGCGGCGGCTTTTTTTTTGGGGGGGGGGGGGCGACAGCTTGTCGTTGCGCTTCCCCTCCGGCTGAAACAGGATGATCCGGTGAAACTGCTACTGGCCGAAGATGACAGCAAGTTGCTGCGGCACCTCGCCGCCGGCTTGCGGGCGGCGGGCCACACGGTGGATTGCGCGCAGGACGGTGCCGAAGCGCGCTGGGCCGTGGAGAACGGCGCTTACGACATTCTCGTGCTCGACATCATGATGCCCCAACTCGACGGCGTCACGCTGGTGCGAGGCTTGCGGCGGCGCGGCCTGACGATGCCGATTCTCTTCATCACGGCGCGCAGTGAAGTGCGCGATCGCGTGGCCGGCTTGGACGCAGGCGCGGATGATTATCTGGTCAAGCCCTTCTCCCTCGATGAATTGTTCGCCCGGTTGCGGGCGCTGGGACGGCGGCAACGAGGCGAACTCAACCACACGTTGCGGGTCGGCGATCTGGAAATGGATTTGGTTTTCCACTCGGTGAAACGGGGTCACCGGTTGATTGAATTGACGAACCGGGAATTCGCGCTGCTGGAATTTCTGGCCCAGGCTTCGCCGAAGACCGTCGCGAAGACGGCGATTGTGGAACATGTCTGGGATCAGCATTTCGATGGCGGCACGAATGTGGTGAACGTCTATATTAATTACCTGCGCGCCAAGATTGATGCACCGGACGAACCGTCCTTTATTCGCACGGTGCGCGGGGTTGGGTTCGCGCTCGTGCCCCCGGACGCGTCATGAAATCTTTGCGCTGGCGGCTGACGCTTTGGTTCGGCGGAAGTTTGTTGATGGTGGTCACGGGCCTGATCCTGGCCGCCCACTGGCATCTGGATTACGAATTGCGGCAGGAGAAATGGGAACGCACCACGCCCAATCATCCGGACTGGATTCTCCACGGCAGTTACAGCGACAAGGAGGTGCATGATATTCTCGGGGAGCTGATGCAGTTCTGGGTCCTG
>CAIKLQ010000572.1 GCA_903828255.1 uncultured Verrucomicrobiota bacterium | reverse complement strand
GAATGCTATGAATCGTAGAAAATTTTTAACCCGCAGTGTGGCGGGAGGCCTGGGTTCGGTGTTGCTGTCACGATGGCCCGCGCTGGGCCAGGTGGCAGTGGAAGCTCCCGCCATCGCCATCAAATCGCTGTTTGAATCCAGTGCCCCGGAACTCCTCCGCCTGGCGGAGGATGTGTTTCGCCAATGCGTGCTTGGCAAGATTCGACCGCCGGAGGGCACGTTGAAACACCAGTGGTGGCAGGCCGGCACGGGCAAGGATTTTTACGGCCAGTGGATTTGGGACACCATGTTCGCCGTGGACCTCCTGGCGATCCTGCCTAATCAGCAGGCCCTCATTCGGGAAATCTTCCAGAACTATTGGGATTTTCAGGAACGTTGGAACGCCAAGCGACCCGCCTACGCGCATGACATGATTCCCTGCATGATCGAACCACGAAACACCCAAACCTGGCACGAGTTTCCGGCCTATTCGCAAATCCCGATTCTCGGCTGGGGACTGGAGCGGGTCTTCCAGCGCAACGGCGACAAGGAACTCCTCCGGCAAAGCCTCGGGCCGCTGGAAAAGTTCCACGAGTGGTACTGGCGCGAACGGGACGTGACCGATGTCGGCCTCGTCGCCGTTGGAGCCTACAGCGGCGTCACGCAGCACGCCCGATACGAAACCTTCGATTTCGAGTGCAACCTCGATGATCTCAAGCTCACGCCACATCCGGCTCGCGCCGGTGCCGATGAAGGCAATTGTTACGGCGACATCTGCCTGCCAGGGATCACCAGCTATCTGATCAGCTCCGAGCGCAGTCTGGCGCGGCTGGCGCGAGTGCTGGGCGATAAAGCGATGGGCCGGCGACGCGAGCAGCGGATCGAAAAATCCGTCGCCGCCATGCGCCGACAGATGTGGGATGAGGGGAGCGGCACGTTCCTGGCAGTGAAACGCGACACATTGGAAAAAATCCGGGTGGCGACCATTGGCAGTTGGATGCCGTTGCTGGCGGAAGTTCCCACCCGCGCCATGACCAGGCGCATGGCCGCAACCATCCAGACCGAGCATTGGCAGACGCCGTTGCCGATTCCGACGGTGGATCGCAAAGACCCGCGCTGGGTTTCCAACAAGTATTGGCGCGGGGATGTCTGGCCCGCGCCCAATTACCAGGTGGCGTGCGGCTTCGCGCAGCACGGCTACCGCCAAATCGCCGCCGACATCGCCGACAAGACCGTGACCAACGCTCTCCAGAACGGCATCAGCGAGCATTACGATTCGGTGACGGGCAAGCCGCTGGGGGTTCCCTATCTTGGCATGACCTGCACCGTCCTCACGCTCATGCTGGATGGTTTAACCCGCCGGCACAAACTGAAGGTGAAGTAGCACCGGGCGCGATCAACCTCAGCTTTGCGGACGGACACGCCGGGTCGTGGTTGACAAATACGGTCACCCCCTCAAAAAAGTTTGAAAAAAGTTTTCCCCGCCTGTCCCTCGCCCGTGGGAACGGGAGAGGGTGGCCGGCGGCCGGGTGAGGGCTGCGTGGTCAAAACCGATTCCTTGCAGTAGTCGGCCAACGTCTCACCTGTTTCCTCCCTCTCCGCCTCGACCGGGGAGAGGGATTGAGGGTGAGGTGTCGAAGTGCCCCACTTCTGCCCTCCGTCCTTCACCCCCCATTTTTCATTCTTCATTTTTCATTCGCCCCCCAT
>CAIKLQ010000571.1 GCA_903828255.1 uncultured Verrucomicrobiota bacterium | reverse complement strand
GGTGTGGTGGACGATGACATCGGGAATCTTGGCGGCGGAATCCAACGTAACTCCGAGCGCCGCCAAACCTGTGGCCTCCAAGTGGACGAACTTGTTTTCGGTGTCGCCGATGTAGAGGACCACGCCGCCGGGGGCAAAGGCAGGACAGAAGTGTTCGATGATGGCCTTGATGAGCGGATTCTGGCCGCCGGGCGAGAGCGCGACTTGGGAGCCATCGGGCAAAGTCACGGGCACGCGGGCAAGGTCACGCTTCCGGGCGATCTCGTGCTTGAGGCTTTCGCGGCTGGCGAGGTATTGGGACAAGGCGGGTGTCCAGCCGGAGGTTCCGACCTTGCGGAGGAGAGTGAGGGCGGTTGGTTCGATTTGATACACCGTCTTGCCGCTGTTGGTCGGGCGGTTGGGGTCGTCGGGGTTGCGCAGCAACAAACCCTCTTCCACGAAGAATTTCACCGCGTCGTCGCGGATGGTTTCGCGGGTGTTCGGCGCGTAGCGGACGTCGTAGGCGGTGGCGATGAAGTCAATGACCGGAGTGATGCCACGCAGTGGAGCCTGTGCGTCCGCCCATGGCACATCGGGCTGGAGGTCCAGCAGAGCGAGTAGGGTGTAGGCGGCGGTTTCGTTGCGTTGCTTGGGACCAAACTGCAAGGCGGTGAGAGTCTCGATGGTTTCGGCAAGTCGCCGTTTTCTGGCGGCAGCTTTGCGGTTGGGTTTAGCGGTGGGCATGAAGGTGCTTGGTGACAAGTTGGTCGATGCCGTCTTGGGAAAGGGCGAGGGCTTTCATGTCACGGCCCATGACTTGGAGGGTCTCACGGTCGGGATAGGTCAAGGTGCGCAGGTCGGTGGCGTTTACCTGGGTATGGCCGCTGAAGCGCCGGAAATACTGGTCAACCACGGTGGAGTTCAGGAAGGCGTAGAGTCCGACGGCCAGACTGCGCTCCAAGCCGTTCCCGTTCGCATGGAAGTAGTTCAGGTGGTTCTCGAAACCGACCCAGGCGGCTTTCACTTGGTCCGGGTCGAACAGGCAGGCCACGAGGCGGCGACGCTCTTCTTTGGAGGTGAATCGCTTTGTAAGCAGATACACGCCGGAGGGCACCAGCCACGGGCGCGTCTCTGCGTTGTCGAGGATGGCGTTGGGCTTGCGGGCTTCGAGCTTAGGCCAGTGAACGGTGCCGCCATTGAAATGACAGGGATAAAGCAGAGGCACGGTGCCGCGTTCGGGTGCTTTGCGTAGCGCGTTCTTGAGTCGGAAGTCCACGACGCGCCCCGTGGAGACAGTTACGCCCAGCGAGGCAAGGCTGGAACTGAGGCCGTCCATAGTTGCCTTAGCCGTGGCATGGCTGGCCGTGGAGGGGATGTGGATGAACTTCTCTGCGTCGCGCGGGTGGACGACTTCAACGAAGGGAAAGACGGTCGCAGCGGTTATGTCGCCATGCTCACCGCTGCTACTGGAAATGACTATTTCGCGGGGTTGGTTACGACCCTTCACTGCGTGGAAGATGATGTTCTCCTGCAGCACGCTGGCGTCGCGAAAGGCGGCTTGGCGGGATTCAAAGACGTGGAGTCGGCGCAACTCCAGATGGTTCAGAAAGTCTTCGCGGAAAGGACGGAAGTATGGACCATTGCAGAAACTCCTCGGCGTGATCCCAACGAGTTGCCCGCCGGGAACCATCAACCGCTGAATGAGCGCGATGAAGCCGGTGTAGAGGTTGCTGGTCTCGACGCCAACGGAACGCAGCGCACGTCGCTCGGCTGAGTCCGTGCTGATTTTGCGATAAGGCGGATTCGCGATGGCGGCATCGAAGGCGGGCGGCTGCGGGCCAAACAAATCATCCGCGAGTCGGGCTGACATTTCTTGAATGAAATCGGCGGAATGAATTGTGAAGGTGAAACGAATGCCCGCCTCCGCACAGCGGCGCTGGCATTCCTGCATGGTCTCGGAAAGTTCGTCGAGAATGTGCGGGTCAAGCTCGTAGAGCGTCGCTTCAATGGCGCGGACGCCCATATTTCCCACACACAAACGCGAGACGAACGCAGCGGTGAGCGAGCCGGCACCAGCGCCAGCATCCAGCAACCGCACGGTTCGCGGGAGCGGCCCGAACATGGAAGCCATGAAGTCAGCCACCGGCGGCGCAGTGAGGAACTGTCCAAGTTCCGCCTGGCGGTTCCTAGGATGTTCTATGGCCGCAAGATTCATACGGTTAGGCTACCAAACTCGGCTCGGCCTTCCCAACGAACAACCGGACGGTGGCATTCTCTTTGGGCGGGACGCCGAACTGCCAGCGCACGTCGTCGCCCTTGCGGAACCAGTCGGAGGCTTTGAAATGCGGTTTGGCGAGGACGTAGTCGGCGTGGAAGCCGCGACGGGTGTCACCTTTGAGGCCGTACGTGGCTATTCCCCCCGATCGGCCGCCGGGGTTGGCGGCGCAGGCGGCGGTTGTGGTGCTGGGGTTCAAGTTGTTCATGCTAACACGGCAAGCGTATCGCTGGCGGGTGTGCAGGGGAAGTGATGTTTTCTTCTCGCGGCGACTGGACCGGGTCAGCCGAGAGCAAGGAAGCGTGCTGCGCGACAGCCTTTCGCCCACCGGCCACGTCATCGTCGAGACGTTTCGGAAGTTGAAGTTCGACCCGCGGGAACATTCGGCGGTGCTGGTGGCCAGCCACGGCCCGTTCACCTGGGGCCAAGACGCGGCCGGTGCCGGGCATAACGCCGTGGTGCTGGAGTTCATCGCCCGCCTCGCGAGTGAAACCCTGCGTCTCAATCCCGGCGTGCAACCGCTGTCCGCCGCGTTGCTCGATAAACACTTCCTGCGCAAGCATGGCCCAAAGGCTACTTACGGACAGAGTTGATCTATCGAGACATAACGGGATACGACTGCGGCAGGAGGATCTCGCCAAGGAAACGCAAGTGGCCCCCGTTTTGGCTGACCTGCGAGGGGACTTGGAGCAGACTCAGGAGCAGTCATTCCGCCGAGTCATCGGCATCATCGGGCAGGTGGATCGGGCAATGGCGGTCGGTGGCGACGTTACCGCGCCGGCGGTTCTGCGTGCGGATGCACCGCTGGACGCGGCTGCCCTTGCGACCGTCTTGGGCTTAAACCTCCCATCGCCTCCTGCCGCAGTCAGTTCCCCCACCGAGCCGCTGGTCTGGCGCCGGCGGCCACGGTTGAACCCCTGGAAATTGTAGGCTAATCCAGATTGCGGACTGCTTGACTCGGTCGGCCACGAACGGCCTTGAGCCTGCGTGGCGGGTCGAAGTGCTCGTGTCGCTGATCAAATGGGGGTTGACCAGCCTCAAGCACTACCTCGAAGACCCCCGCGACAGTGGAATTAATTGGGAATCTCCGTTCGTGGAATTGCACTACCCGGTGGAGTGGAATTGGCAGCCGCGCGAGAAGGGCGGCCTTGCCCTGGCTGGCCACATTTTCGGAAAGATCACGAAGCAAAACACCGCCACCGAAGCAGCAGTTGCCGCGACCTTGGGCCGGATCATGGCCAATTGGTTCACCGCCACTGCGCTGGCGGACGCCACTAACTGGGCCTGGCACGAAAGGTCAAAGACTACTACACGCCGGTCCGGCCGGGGAAACGCGACAAAGAACTAAAGGCCAGCAAGAGCAAGCGCGCGCGACTCAAATCATTGGAGAACCGCTTCCGGTTCACGTCACCGACTAGGATTTTGACCGCGCGCCTCCAGCAGCGGGTGCTGCCAAACGAACCCGTTTTAGAAACGGGGTGGCTTATGAGGTCCATTAAACAGACCAAAAGCGTGAAAAAATTCACAAACTCGCTTGCCGCACCGCCCGGCGTTTGCATATCTTCCGCACGCTCCGCAGAAATATGTTTTCATTCAGCGTGACCATTTAGTCGGTGGGCTGCGGGATTTGGAGCTGGCTGGGGCGGGGCGGCGTGGGGTTGCGGGTATGGAGCGGAATAGAAAACGATTGACGCCGGGCGCGATTTCTCAAGAATCACGCCTTCCGGTGGAGAATTTTCACCAGACGTTTTCTTTTTGGCGGGCGGAGTCGGATACAAAAGCATTTTGCGATGTCAGCAATTTTTCCGAAGTGGACCAACCGGTTGCCGTTGATCATTATCATCGGCGGCGGGCTATTTGCGACTGCCGTGACGGCAGGCGTCTGGTATTACTTCACGCCTAAATACTTTCGCGTCGGCTATCAACCCATCCAGCCGGTCGCCTTCTCGCACGCCACGCACAACGGTCAATTGGGCATTGATTGCCGCTATTGCCATAGCGCGGTGGAGAAATCCTGGTTCTCCAACATCCCAGCCTCCTCCACCTGCATGAATTGCCACAATCAGGTGCTCAAGGGCGACCCGCGGCTGGCGCTGGTTAGCGAGAGTGCGGCGAGCGGCAAGCCGATTCCGTGGGTGCAAATTCACAAGGTTCCGGACTTCGTGTATTTCAACCACTCGGTTCATGTGAATCGCGGCATCAGTTGCGTAGAGTGTCACGGGCAAATCAATCAGATGGAGGAGGTTTTTCACGCCCAACCGCTGAGCATGAAGTTCTGCCTCACCTGTCATCGCGATCCGGCGTCGAAGGTGCGCCCGGCGGACAAGATCACGGATTTGAACTGGCAGTGGAGTCCCGACCCGAACATCAACGCGCAGCAGCAACAGGCGTTCGGCCAAAAATTCGTCAAAGATCACCAGGTTGAATCGCTCCAGACCTGTTCAGCCTGTCACCGATGAAAACCATTCCCGCAAAGGACTCCACCCCCGCGACTGGCCGCCACTACTGGCGCGGGCTTGATCAACTGGCCGAGACGCCGGAGTTCAAGCAATGGCTGGAGCGCGAGTTTCCCACCGGCGCGAGTGAACTGACGGATCCGGTTTCCCGCCGGAATTTCGTTAAGATCATGTCCGCCTCGTTCATGCTGGCGGGGCTGGGTCTCGGCGCGACGGGGTGCCGTCGGCCGGAAGACAAGTTGATGCCTTTCGGCAAGGCGGCGGAGAATTTTGTTCACGGGACCTCGCAGTATTTTGCGACGGCGATGCCGACGCGCGGCGGGGCGATTCCGCTCGTGGCGAAGTCTTACGAGGGGCGGCCCGTCAAG
>CAIKLQ010000570.1 GCA_903828255.1 uncultured Verrucomicrobiota bacterium | reverse complement strand
CAGTTGTTGTTCGCCCGTGAGGACGGGCCGTGCTACGCGTTTCATGCCGGCCAGTATGAAGAGGGTGCAATGGCTTGTCCAGCAGTGAGTCTCTTCCTTTTGGAAGCCAGCGACTTAGCGCGGCAACAAATCAGCCATAGTCCATTACTGGCAACTACTCGGTTAAGCACAGTTCTGGGCACAGGTGCGAATGTGGTCTTTTACCCAGGTGTCTGACTTGGAAACCACGACAAGTCCGATGGATACGACTGCGGCCTTAACCGCTTTGCGACGGCTGGCAGCCCTGTGGTTGGCAGTTTACTCCAGAACTCCAAGGAAGAAACCGGACTTCACAAACCGAGCCGTGAACGGAGTTCCTCGGTTTGGAGGGCGAATTTTCTTGGGTTGGCTTTCGTGAGCTTCGCAAGGTTTTGTAGCTTCCAGCGGATTGCTGGCAGTTCTGCAAGGTGACGACACTTCATCAGTTGCCAATCCGGTTCGCTCGCCACCAAACCCAGCAAGAATTGACGCTGATTCAAAGAGAGGGCTGAAGGCAATTCCAACCTCAACTGACGGCGCACGGCGACCAACTCTGCCAGGGTGATCGGATTCCGCGTCATACCCACGAATTCGTTTTCAAACGCCGACGCCAAGTCCCGGTCGCGCGAGAACAAAACTTCATGCACCGGGCGGTTGTGGCCGGCGAGGTAGCAAACGAAGCACTCGACAACCTCGGGGGTGAGTCCGCTTCGCCCAAAAAGGCTGCGGACGTCGAAGAGGTCGCGCGGATGTTGGCGATCCATCGCCGCGACGAGTTTGCTGCCGTAAAGTTCTGGCGTGGCCAGAACCGGCACAGCCAACTCCGTAGTGAAAAGCCTTCGGGCCTCGTCACCCAGTCGCCGTGTTTCCACGGGTAGAACCGTGCCACGAAAAACATGGTTAACCTCCACCTTCACTTGATTGCGCCCGCGCCGGATGAACAGTTTGCTTTCGTCGCCGTCCTGGGTGACTGACACTTCGGCTTCCAGCCCCGCTTTGGCGAGACTTTTCCGCACGGCTGACAATCCGTTGGAAATGGCCTTCAGAGCTTGATCGCGGGATGGTTGGTGATCGGTGAACACCACGTCAATATCCACGGACAAGCGCGGCATGTCTTCGATGAAGAGGTTGATTGCCGTGCCGCCTTTCATGGCGAAGTGAGGCGGCTGGAAAATGGCGGGAGCACTTTCGAGTAGAAGCCGGACGACTTCGATATAGGCTTTGTCCATCACGGTTTTAGCACGAGCGTTGTCCCGTCTTTCAGGCGGGCGGTCCACCGACTCTGTCCCAGCTGGTTTCCCACCGCTTGCTTCGCTGCGGTGGCCCACGGCAGATTCAATTCCTCGGCCCATTGCACACAAAGGCGCAGGACTTTCACGCGCCGACAGTTCTTAAGCAGCCGCGCCAACACCTCCGGTCGCAGTGCCCTTGCGCCTTCCATGATATTCCGCGCTTCTTCGATTCCTTGGTGAACTCCGACTTCGCTCAACATTTCCAGCAAGGCCCGTTCCGGCACGGACACGAGAACGCCGCCCGGCGTTTCCGGCAACGGTTGCAAACCACAGTTCTTCGGCAGTTTGGAGAATGGGTTGCGCGCGGTGTAGCGCGCGGGAAAAGGTTTCCGAAACCAATCCGGCAATCGGGTCTTACCCTCACCCCACAACGAGAGGGGCTCGCGTACGGGCAGATTGTGGCGGACCCCACGCCACGCGAGCGCCGTTTTGCCGCCGACGTGAAAACCAGGGACTCCGGGCGACAAGAATTGCAAACAGTCCTCCCGACGCAACGTGTCGTTCGGGAACATGAAGACCCCGCGCCCCAGCCGCCGCAGCCAACCCGACTTCAAATAATGGTGAGCCAAGGCCGAGGAAACGCCGAGCTTCGCCAATTCATGATGATCAAACGGCGTTCCCCGCGGGAAGGCCGTTTGCAGATTTCTGATTAGATTCGGGCGCTTAGTTAAAGCCACACTTTAACAATAGCGCCTAGATCAAGCACCGGGCAAGGCGAAAACCACCCCATTCACAGCCGGCGCATTCTGGATCCTCGCGACGTCGTGGGGCGCGCAACCAACTGGTGAGGTGCCAGGCGAACAACTGCCCCACCACCAACGAACGTCAGCAGGATTTGGCGGCGTTCGCTGCCGACCTGACCCCCGCGTAAATTGCGGCTTTGAACTTTTCGCGCCAGGGCAATCCGCGCCGGGGCAGCGCATTGCGGGAGTGGAGTGGTTGGGCAAAGCCCGATCGGCCGATCGGCTTACCGCTAGCTTTTGGCGGAGGCTTCTGCTAGCAGAAGGGGCGTGCTTCCGATCCGATGCAAAATACGGGTTTCGCCGCGCTGGCTGGGAGTTTTCCTCTTGAGCCTGCGGGGCGGCCTGTTGGGGAGCGGCGCGGCGGAAGCGCCGGCGCCGCTGAGCCTCGACTACTCCATCAAGGTCTTCGATCAGGAAGCGGGCTTGGAGCAATACGCGCTGGCTTCGGTGGCGACGACGGCCGACGGGCAGCTCTGGTATTGCAGCTTCGGGATGGTGGGGCGGTTTGATGGCTCGCAATTTACCGATCTCAGTGCGCCGACGAATTCTCCGCTGGCGGGGGTGCGTCCGCGCGAGTTGTTCGTGGACCGGTCGGGGCGGTTGTGGGTGGGGGCTGCCAGCCGCATTTTCTGCCGCGAAACCAATGGGTGGCGCAGCTTTGGCGCGGCGGAGGGCGTGCCGAACGGAGTGATCCGGACGTTTGCGGAGGATGCGCAGGGCGGGCTGTGGGCGGCCTCGGTCAGCAACATCGTCCGGCGGGTGGGGGAGCGGTTTGAGCCCGTCCGCCCCCCGGCGGATTTGTCGGAGGAGGTCTGCTTTTTGGCCGCGGAGCGCGAGGGGACGGTGTGGTGGGCGGGGCATCTGGCGTTGAGCCGGTGGGAGCAGGACCGGTTCGTGCCGGTGCTGGGGTCAGCGCAGACGCAGACCAACAGGATCATGGGCCTGCTGGCGGCGCGCGCGGGTGGGCTGTGGGTGGCTTTTGAAAAGGACATCAAGCTGCGCCAGGGCGGATCGTGGACGAAGGTCTGGCCCCGGCCGGAAGGCTTTGGGGGCGACGTCGTGGAGATGCTGGAAGACGCGCGGGGCAATCTCTGGGTGGGCGGCTGGCGCAGCGGGCTGGTGGTTTACAGTCCTGTCGGCGTGGCGCGGCGGGCCACCACGCGGGAGGGGCTGGCGAACAACTCCGTGTCGGGCCTGGCGGAGGACCGCGAGGGCAACCTCTGGCTCAGTTCCAATGGCGGCGGCTTGGCGCGGTTGCGCCCGCTGGTTTTCCGCAGCTACGGTCAGGAAGCGGGCCTGGCGCAAATTGCCAACAGCGTGTGCGAGGCGGCGCCCGGGCAAATGTGGGTGGGCACGCACGGCGACGGACTGGCCCGCTGGGAAAACGGGCGGTTTTCGCAGCCCATCTGGGCGGAAACCAATTTCCTAGCCGGGCTGTGGGTTCATGGCGTGCTGCAAGACCGCGCCGGTGACACTTGGGCCGGCACGTACAGCCCAGGCCTGCTGCGATTGCATGACGGCGTGTGGACGAGAGTCCCCAAGGAAATAACCGGCAACCGCATCATCCTGTCCTTGTTCGAGGATCGCGAGGGACGGTTGCCCGGTTCCCGCCGCCCGGTAACATCAACCTTTATCGCATCGTCCAGGAGGCGCTCACAAACGTGCTCAAGCACGCCGCCGCCACCACGGTGCGGGTAAGCTTGCGCGCGGAGGCCACGCTGGTGCGGCTCTCGGTGGCCGACGACGGCTGTGGCTTTGCCGACGCGAAGCCGCGCCCCACGACGGACGCAGCGGCTGTGCCGGGGCTGGGTTTGCCCGGCATGGCCGAGCGGGCCAGACTCTTGGGCGGTTCCTTGCGCGTGGAATCCCGGCCGGGGCTGGGCACCCATTTGGTCGTAGAAATCCCTTGGAAAACTTGAACCATGAACCCCCCTCCCAACCTGCGCGTCTTGATTGCCGATGACCACGCGGTGGTGCGACGCGGCCTGCGCGCGGCGATCGCCGAGGACGCCCACCTCACGGTCGTGGCCGATGGGGCCGATGGGGCCGCCGCGCTGCGCGCCCTCCAGGAACTGGGGCCGGGGGTGGCGGTGCTCGACTACGGCATGCCGCAACTCAACGCGCTCGAAGTGGTGGCCAAGGCCCACGAACTGGGGGTGGAGTGTGCCTTCATCCTGCTCACCATGCACAAAGAGGAAGCCTTGTTTAACGAGGTCGTCAGCCTGGGCGTGTTAGGCTATGTCCTCAAGGAGAACGCGGTTGAGGAACTCGTTGCTGGCATCCACCAAGTGGCCGCCGGCCGCCACTTCTTCAGCCCGGAGATTTCCGACTTTATGGTCCAGCGCCACCAGCGGGCCGTCCGCTTGAACGCGGCCAAGCCTGAGCTGCAGTGGCTTACCCCGGCGGAAAGACAGATTCTGCGCCTCATCGCCCAGAGCCGAACCAGCCGCGAGATCGCCCGCCAGTTGGACATCAGCTCGCGCACGGTGGACAACCACCGGGCCCACATGGCGGCGAAGCTGAGCTTGGTGGGAGTCCATAGCTTGGTGAAATTTGCCCTCGATCACCGGCACAGCCTCTAGCCTGGCTTTCGCAGCCGCGGCCGCCCTCCCGGTATGAGTAATCATACCTATGCCATTTGTGTGATTCCACCCATAGAAGCCCCTGGGCGAATGAGGCAAAGTGAGGCGTGCAAAGAATTCCAACCAACGCCGCGCCGCGCAAGACGATCTTGGTCGTGGACGATAGCCCCCTCTGGGCGTCATTAGTTCAGGCCGTGCTTGGTTCAGACTGCCAAATCATCCAGTGTCTGAGTGGCGCGGCAGCCGTGCCGGCTTACGCCCAATGCCTCCCCGACTGGGTGTGGATGGATATCTCCATGCCCGGCGGGACTGGCTTCGCGGCTGCCCGTGCGCTCCTGGCGATGTGGCCGGAAGCCCGGATTCTTTTCGTTACGCAGCACGACGAAAACGAGTTCCGCCGCGAAGCCGCCAGCGTGGGTGCCGTCGGTTATGTGTTGAAAGACAACCTGGCCGCCGCCGTGGAGTTGATGCGGCCCGCCCCGGCCCCCGGCCCCAAGCCCAACGCCGCCGGGCCAGCCGGTCCCGCCGGCTGGCTCACCACCCTCATGAGATCCTTTTTCCAACCCACCGCTGCGCTCGCGACCGCCCTGGGCCTGGCGCTGCTGACCGCTTCCTGCGGCAAGCGCCCGCCCGCGCCCGATCCCGAGATCGTGGCCCGCGTCGGGGATACCGCCATCACCCGCGCCCAGGTGCTGCGAGCCTGGGAACGCCGCCAGCGCGGCACCGCCCCACTGGCGCCCACGACGATGCTGGCCGACCTGGTGGACGAGGCCGCCGGTTACGCCCAGGCCCAGCGCAGCGGCTTCCTGGATAAGCCGGAGACGCAGATCGCCTTGCGGCAATGGGTGACCAGCCGGTATCGGGAGGAAACCTACCGTGACCTGGCCGCCGCGCCTGAACCCAGCGAGCGCGAACTGCGCGAGGCTTACGCTGAGCACACCAACTCCTTCGTCCGCCCGCCCGCCCTGAACCTGGCCGTCATCCTCCACGAAGTGCCGCGCACCGCCACCGCCGAGAAACGGGCGGAAGCCCGGGAAATCGTCGCCGGCTGGCGTGCGGACATCCTGGCGGCCACCAACGCTAGCCGCGCCTTCGGGCAGGCGGCCAGCGCCGATTCCGACGACTCCGCCACGCGCTACCGGCGCGGCGAGATCGGCTGGCTCAGCCACGCCGAGCTGGGCGCGCGTTTGGCCCCGGAAGTGGTCGCCGCCGCCGCCACGCAGGAATCCGGCGCGCTCAGCGAGCCGCTGGCGGGGCCGAAAGGTTTCTACCTGGTCCAAGTGCTGGGCCGGCGCGGGGCCGAGGTCCGCCCCTTTGCCGAAGTGGAACCGACCCTGCGCCATCAACTGCGCGAGGCCAGGCGCCTGACGAGCGAAACCCAACTGCGGGTGGCCCTGCGCACCGGGCTTGACATCCGCACCAACCTGGACGTGCTGAGCGCGCTGACGCTGACGAACCGGCCCGCCCCGCTCCCGGCCACCATGCGCAAAGGATGAACCACCTAAAAAGAGCAGAAATTATGAAAGCAGAAAGCAGAAATAAGAAACGGCGGATTGGAAAGCGCGGGCCTTTGGATTTCTACTTTCTGCTTTCCCAATTTCAGCGTTTCCCTTGCAGGAAGAACCTCCCATGAATTTGTTTTCAATTAACCCAGGCAAGACTATGCATTCGACCCATGGTATTCGTAAAACCGCGTTTTCATCCGTCATTCCCCTGGCCGGGTGGCTGCTGGCCGGCCTCCTGGGCGGGGCGGGCGTGCGGGCGGGTCAGGTGGATCTCGCGCCGCCGCCGGACAGCGTGGCTTTCGGCACCAATATTACCGTGTTCCCCAACGGCAACTTCCTGGTGCTGGACCCTTACCGCACCGTCAACGGCATGGCCAACGTGGGCGCCATCTACCTCTACCACGGCGCCACGCTGACCAATATCTCCATCCTGACCGGCAGCCATGCCAACGACTTCGTCGGCTACGGCGGCGTCCAGCTCCTCACCAATAACACTATCCTTGTCTTCAGCCCGAATTGGGCCAACGGCACGGCCACCAATGCCGGCGCGATCACCTGGATGAACGCCACCAACGGCCCGGCGGGCGGCACCGGGGTCAGCAACGTTCTTTCCTCCGCCAACAGCCTGGTCGGCGCCTCGGCCAACGACAGCGCCGGTTTTAGCCTCATCGCGCTGCCAAATGGGAACTACGTCATCCAATGGCCGACCGCCGACGATCCCAACAACAACCGGCCAGATATTGGAGCCGCGACGTGGTATAACCCCGCCGGCGGCACGGTGGGCACCCTGAGCACCGCCAACAGCTTATTCGGTGCCGCCGTCTCCGTCACTCCACTGGCGAATGGCCACTACGTGGTAAGAGCCAACAATTTCGTTAATGGCGATGGCAGTGTGACTTGGTGCAACGGAACGACGCCATCTCCGGTGGGATACGTCTCCACCGGCAATAGCCTCTACGGCAACGGGGGGATGGGAGTAGGTGCAGCCGGCGGTGCAGCCGGCATCACTCCGTTGAGTAATGGCAACTACGTGGTGTCGAGTTATAACGCCAATGGGCAACCGGGTGGCAGCTACGCCAGCACCTGGTGCAGCGGCACGGGGCCGACCGCCGCCAACGTGAACACCGGCAATAGCATCTATGGCACTCACCAAAACGCGGGCTACATGGAGGTCAAACCCCTGCCGAATGGTAATTATCTGCTGGTGAACCCCAATGCCTATCTTGATTACGCTTACGGCGTCGGCTGCGTGAGGTGGGTCAGCGGTAGCTCTCAAACGCAAGGCGTCATGCCGGCCGGGAGTTACTTGCGCGGTAACTGTAATTGGAACGGCAGCTTCTATGAGGTGGACCTGTGCGGGAACGGCGGCGTCACCGTTATGCCCGACTCGTCTTTCGTTATTTACAGCGCTTCGTATGCGATGTTTGGTAGATACGGGGCCCTGACGTATGCCGGCCCCTCCGGCAGCTTGCCCAATGGACCCGTATCCTACATTAACAGCTTGTGCGGTGCGGCTGCAGGCGACCTAGCTTACTGTAGCATCACCGTTTTAAGCAACAATGCCGGTTGGCTGACTACGTGCCCAAACTTCAACGGCCGCGGTTGCGTGCTGGCCCAGGCCACAAGCAGTAGCTATAACGGCTGGACCCTCTCCACCAGCACCATGGGCAGTGCCATGATCTACGGGATTAACAACGACAGAATTGGTTTAGGCGGCATCAAAGCCCTGCCCAACGGCAGATTTGTGGTGTGCAGCCCTGCTTACGGCGGGGGATTGGGCGCATTGACTTTGGGTAGAAGTGACAGCATGGCCGGTGGCGTCAGTTCTGGCAACAGTATGGTAGGCGGTGTAGTAGGCGGTTACCCATGCTACTTGACAGTGACGGCGGATTCCATCTCGGTCTTGAATAACGGCAACTTTGTCTATAACACGGGCGTCAACAGCCAGAGGGGGGCGATGATGTGGGGCAGTTCCAACGGGCCACTAGCTGGTACCCCCTCTTCAGGCAATGTGTTGATGGGCAGCTCTGGCAGCTATTATGGCATAACTACCCCCACAGCCCTGACCAATGGCGATTACCTTGTCGCCAGCTCTTCCTGGGACGACGGCACCAACGTAAATGCCGGCGTGCTGGCCTACTGCAATGGCCTCACCGGCAGGGTGGGAACGCTCAGCGCCGCCAACGCGCTCGTCGGCGCCGCCGCCGGGGACATGGTCGGCAGCACGATCCCGGCGATGACCGCCAGCGGCGGCTTCGTCGTG
>CAIKLQ010000569.1 GCA_903828255.1 uncultured Verrucomicrobiota bacterium | reverse complement strand
GTGACACGCCAGGAACTGCTCCATGCCTTCGCCCAAGGTGAACTCGACATACAGCATCCGGCTGTAACAGAGCACCATGACAAAGAAGCTCAAGCGCCGGCGGGTCGCCCCAACGGCCACGGAGCCGAAGCTGCCCCAGTCCACCTGGGCGCATTCTCCCGGCGCAAACTCGAGCATCAGATACGCGGGCTGGCGTGTGGGCCGCACCAGCCGGACGAAGTCCTTGAGGATGCTGTAACCGCCGGCGTAACCCTGCTGGCGCAGTTGCTGGAACAGTTGTTGGGCGGTGTACGGATGCCGTTCCAAGAGGGCGACGATCTGACCCCGGAACGAATCCAGTTTGCTGGCCCGGCGCGTGCCTTGGCGCCGTTGATAAGTGGGTTGGGCGAGCCAGCGCTCGACCGTCTTGGGATCCAGGTCGAGTTCCGCCGCGATCTGTGAGGCTTTCAATCCCTTGACGTCATGCAGTTGGCGCAAGCGACAGAACGTTTCGTAGTCAATCACTGGGCACCGCCTTCCAGCACCCGCCGCAAAACGTCGGCGACCGATTGTACCTGTCCGGTGCGCGGGGCACTCGGGGCGGCAGCCGGTGGCGCTCCCTCTGGCAAAGCCAACACCTGGTAGAGCGGTTTGCGGTACGCCAGCAGATCGGCTTGAACCAGTTGGCGACGGGCGGCCGCCAAGCGCACCGGATCCATTTTCAGGTGGCGACCGATGGCCGCATCCGAGTAGTAGCTCAACCCTTGGACGTCCGCCACCGTGACCAGGAACAGATACAGCGCCCAGGCACTGTGGTCGGCGCGGGAAAGATAATCCTGGCGCACCAAGCGATGGTCCACCCAGCTAAAGCTCGGAGGGATGTGGCGCAGCCGTTGCGGTCGTAACAGATATTTGCTGATCATAATCCAGGTTGAGTTGTCGTTGCGTTGCTTCCGAGCTCACCAAGCCCAGAATGTTCCGCCCCCGAAGTAGCAGTTGCCGGGCGGTGGCCGCGATGTCCGCTTGTAACGTGCTACCGGTGACCATGGAGATCAGCCCCACAAACGCAGGGGCTTGCGTCAGGCAGTCCTCTTGTAACGTACGGGGCAGTTCTCGCGGTACGTTACAAGAGGACTGGGCGGGGGTAGCGATTTGTTCCGCAATCACTTGAGTCCCCTCTGCTGCCGGCTGCTTTGGCTTCCCATACCCTGGATGGCGGGCGCGCCACGCCTGCACCCGGCGCACCGCCTCCGGACCGCGAAAGTAATCGCCGTTGCCATGCTTCCCCACCCAGCGGTGCTGGCTGGCGGCCTTGCTGGCGTGGCGACAAGCGGGCGCGGAACAATACCGCTGCCGATCCGCGGTGCGCGGATCCGGAACGAACCAGTGATTGCAACAACGGCATTTGCGGCGGGGCTGGGAGCCACGCATCATGCGCCGAAACTCCGCCGAACCGGCCCGGGAAGAAAACGAAAAAGAAGACCGGGAAGAAGAACCACCGGGAAGAAGGAAGAAGCGCTTTAGTGCGAATCGGGGGAAGAAAACGCACCGGAAGTAAACGGAATTTCAAACCGCCAGCTTTCCGCCACTATCGTTTCGCCACTGAGAAGTGGCGCTATGCCACGAAGACATTTGACGCGAACCGCAAAATCTCCGCCACAACATGGGCGACATTACAGGAGACGCTGCTGTTGTCGGCGTCGTCGTTCGGGTTGCAGCCGTACCAGTTCATCGTGGTCAACCGTCCCGACCGTTCGATCCTACGCTAACGGTTTGGGTGATCGAGCATTGACTTAACTACGACTTACATTATCGTCTTTCCACATGCGCGTGTCGAAAAGAACTGATTATGCTCTCCGAGCTTTATTCACCCTGGTTGACCATTATGGCGGATCACCCAT
>CAIKLQ010000568.1 GCA_903828255.1 uncultured Verrucomicrobiota bacterium | reverse complement strand
CTCGCGACGCAACGTCCACCAGAACCCGAGGCAAACCGGCCAGATGAGATTCAAGTATTGCGCGCCATTCGAGCGGTAGGCGTACGGCCCAAGCTGCGCAAAGCCGTCCTTGTTGATGCGCGGTTCGACCAACCACAGCAGTTTGCCGGTACCGCTCAGGCGCTGGGCGATGCTTTCGACCGCGAGTAATGCCCCGTTGAGGCACAACACCCAGAGCAAAATCCGCAATCGCCCGGACAGCGGGCTGAGGGCTGAGGTCGGAGCGTCAGCGGTCGGACCTTTGACTTCTGACCGCTGGCCTCGGACCTCGGACCTGCGCAGTGCCCGCTCCTCGGCCCCCGAGGCACCTTGCAGCCAATCCCGGACGGCCCAGAAAAAGCAGGCGAGGGCGAGGAATTTCCCGAGCGTTCGCCAAGTATTCTCGCGGGCATAGCTTTGCGGTAGCCAGGCGATCACCTGGTAGTATTCAAAATTGGCAGCCGCCTCGCGCCAGGAAGCGCGGGCGTTCAGCGCGCCGCTGAGGCAGTAGGCCAGGATGACGACCGTGAGCGCCGCGAGCGTGCGCGTCAGACGGGTCAGCCCCGGAGTTGGGAGGACGTTCCACCGTCGGGGATGGTAGTCCTTGAAGCGCCGCAGAAACCATTTGAGGGACAGGAGAATTCCCAGGGCGTAACCCGTGAGATTCATGACGAAAATCGTAGCGGGCTGGGTGGTGCCAAACGCCCAAGGACTGAAGATGATCATAAAGCAGATCAGGATTCCCGAGAGCGAATCGCAGTCCCGATGGAGGCGAACCCCGCGGATTCCGAGTGTGGGCGGTTTCGTCCCCGGGCTGACCGTGGCAACGGCGCGCGCCTTGGGTGGATCTTCGGCGTTCATAACGTATCCGGCAATTCTGACTCAGGAGGCATGGGCTATTTCACGAAGGGAGCCTGGAATCGCTGGAAAATTCCCCCTCATAAGATTCATTCGAACGCGGAGAATTCCGTTTTCCATCGGTGGGAACGACGGTCTGTGGGACGATTTGAAAAACAGTGAAAAACTCGAAAACTTTTTGTTGACAACTGCGTGCATCGTTCTAGGATCACGTCGGATAACATGATGGTCAATCAAGAAATCTGAAAGAACATAATTATGACAAACAATTGGGCAGTAATCTTTACGCGGGTAAGTGTCGGTGCGGCGGCCCTTATTTCCATGAGCGCGGCAGCTCAACCAGCACGCACAAATTATGACAACTCGATCCTCGATCTCGTGACGCGATACAGCCCTCCGAATGGCAGTGTGTCGGGGACCACGATGGAGGTGGGTAACCAAGTCTATCTTACCGGCAACGTAGGGAATATTACGACCTTTGACTTCCAATTCTACGGCACAGCGATCGGCGCAAGCTTTGCCGGGCCGAATGTTTCGGCGCAGGTTCGTTTTTACTACAACAATGGGCCATTTTTAGGTCTGTACCGAACGCCGGGGGCGGCATTTTGGGACAGTGGCACATTCTCATTAGGCGGTCCAACCTCACGGAGCACTATTTCCTTCACTGAGGGAACAGATTTTGTCTTGGGTGGTTTGCCTATTACTTCATCGGAGATTACTTGGACCGTCCAATTTTCCGGCCTTGGTGTCGGGGATGTAGTGGGATTGGATATCTATGGTCCACCAAGCCCCGGGGTTGTGTTTAATGACATTTGGGCCAATGTTCCCCTCTTTGGTTGGCAGATGGTGACAAACGCTGCGGATCGAAATGCCTTTGCAGCCCGTTTTGAAACGCCGGAACCCTCTTCTTTGGCCCTCTTAGTTTTGGGCGGATTGGGCTTTATGGTTGCGGGTTGGCGAATCCGTAAACACTAAGCGGTTCTTTCATTTGCTGAAGGCGCGGGCTGCGAAGCCCGCGCCTTTTTGGTTTTTTACTTTGACGCGGGGGGATTTGAAACCTGATGACTCCGAAACGGCGAGTAACGCACTTGTGATCGGAGCGGTTGGCGTTACTACCGTTTACTGCCGGAGCGCGGGAGTGTGACCCACAGCGCGTCGTCGGTGTGGCTCAGGATTTTACCCCTGCCGGCCGATGCGTAAAAGTGCTGCGGGTCACAGTCCCGCGCTCCGTGACGGCTGCGCCGACCATTCCCCGCGGTTGCTTCGGAGTTCTCCGCTTTCTTAAGGCGGCGTCACCGCGCGAAAAAACCGGATCGGGAAGTTCGTCCCTTGGGTATTCGTGTAATCATATTGCCCGTTCACTAGGGCGTTGGTTGAGACGGACAGCCAAGTCAAAAGATTGGTGGATGCCCGAATGGAGAAGCCCTGCGGCGCAACCCCCGTTACATGCAAGGCAAATTTGCCTCCCGCCAGCCAGCGCGGCGCGCTCAATTGCAGTTGCGGCAGGCTGACGTTTAACGTCCAAGTGAGCGTCTGGCTCAGGAGATTGCTGGGGTCCGTTCGTACCAGCGCGGTGGGGTCAAGGATCCGTGCGGCTACCTTATTATACGCGCCGTTGCTTAGGGCTGCCGGCAAGACCGGGAACACGAGGTTCGTGGCGTATGGGACGGAGACTCCATTTGTCAGCCATTGGATGGCCAGCGCGTGGCTGGCGGGTTGCAGGGCGGTGAGCGTGAAACTTAGCGCGCCCGTTGCGGTCACCGAAAAATTTGTCGCGACCGGCATAAATGAATCAATGGGCCGGACTTTGCGGTAGGTGGAGAGGACCAGTGCCTCGCTGCAAACCTCGCAGAAGGAGCTGTAAAACGGTGAGTTCATGCGGCAATTGAGTTTGGGACGATACCAACCGATCGGGTGGTAGTGGGCGCCTTCAAACAACCCCACGGCGCTGTCGTAAGTCGTGGGCGTCGGCACGGGGGTGTTGGTGGAAATCCACGCGTTCCATTTGATTGCGGCCCGGTTGGTTTGGCGCGTGGTGTTTGGCTCTTCGATGTCCGGATAACCGGGATTGAGTTCGGTGTATTCATCCCCCAGCCCTGCCAGCACATGACCGGATTCATGGAGCAGAAAATCTCCCATAAATAAACTCACCGCCACGATCGCCGTCTTGCCGCCGCCATCCGAGCCGCCTATGTTGGGATCGTTCACAAGCAGGATGGCCAAATTGTTTGAGGGCATGAAGGTTTTCAACAGCGCATCCACTTTACCTTGGCCATGATTGGAGTCCGCGTCGTACGCGTTGGGCGGAATGCTCATGATGCGGTCCGAACTGCCAAAAGTGCTATTGAAATAGGTGGTCACAAACTGTGCCCAAGTCGGATGATCGGATCCCGATTGCGCCGAAGGCACAGCGATGGCGAAGAAGTTGAGGTAGGCGGCATACTCCGCGAATGGCTCATTCGCCAGAAAAACATTGGCGGCGTTGGTCGCATCGGTGAGAAATGTCCCCAACTGGTTGGTAGTGTAGCCTTCCGAAAGAAACACGATGTTCAACCGGTTCGCGGCGGGACCATTGGTCACGAGCGTTACGAAATTGGTTTGTCCGCTAAGTTGCGGCAGCCACAGCAGCGGCAGTGCGAGCCAGAGCCAAGCGGCGCGCAACCCCGGTCGCCAGCCGTTTCTGCTCAGGGGCGGCGGGAGACGAGAAATCATTGGCGCGGGAGTTGGGAGTGGCTATTCAAGGTTCAAAAGATAAAATCGGTTCCCCGGATGGTAGGACAAAATCACTTGGAATTGCCCGCCCACATTCACCGGGATGTTCGTGACTGTGGTCCAAGCGATCGGCGGCGTGAGAGCGGACGTTTCTTTCAGCACGAATCCCGGGGCTGTGTTCGTCCATGCTAAGGACAATTGCGCGCTGCCCACCGGGACTAGGCTCAACTGCGGCGCGGGCAGCACCGCCCGGCACACGGAAAACTCGGACGTGTTATTCGCGGGATCGGTGGCCGTGGCGGTGATGACTTGGCCTGCCGCGACCGACACCGGCAACGTAACCAGAAAGTTGGTCGCACACGCCGGGCCGGTGCTGACCAGTTGGTCGCCGAGATAAACCGAGCCTTCGCCGTTGCCCGAAGCGTCGCATGTCGGGCTGGCAAAAAACTGGAGGCGGAACGTGGTATTGGCCGCGCTGTCGAGGGTGACTCGCACGCCGAGGTTCCCGCCGCTGTAAGCCTGCGTGAGCGTCGGAAAATTCTGAAGCATGTTCGCACCACCATCGCTGTCGCAACTGTCGTTCGCGCTCACGCCGAAGGTGCTCAAGTCAATGCCCAGCCCCGAGTTCGAAAAGATTGCGTTGCCGAGGATGAGGTTGTTGAAGGCAAGATCGCGGACACGGACACCAGCGAAAGGACCGCCAGTGTATATTTGCGCATAGGCGATGCGGTTGCCCGCGCCGGGCACGGTTCCGCCTACATAGTTGCTGTTGCAATTGGCTTCGAATTCAATGCTGTGCTGTCCGTTGCCCAAGGGGGAGACGCCATCCATTTTCGTGCCGATGAAATTGCCGCGGATCACATTGCCCCAACTGTTATTGATGAAATAAAGTCCCCGCGTGGTGTTGCCGGAGATCAGGTTGCCGCCCCCGGGCAGTTCACTGCCGATCAGGTTGCCGACGGTCGCGCTGAGGTAAAATCCTTCGTAGCGATTGGGCAGGGCAGCTTGCCCGGTGATATCGGTACCGATGAAGTTGCCATAAAACCGGTTGCCGCGGGCCTGGTTGCCTACCAGAAAAACACCACCGCTGTTGCCGGGGGAGCCGTTGGCGGAGATTAGATTTCGATCCGCTACCGTGAAGCCACCGATCTGGTTGCTGGCCGCGTCGGACAGCCCGAGGCCGCCGAAGGCGTTGCCCAGCCCGGTCATGCCGCCCGCGGCGGTGCCGATCAAGTTGCCGTGGACGAGGTTCCCGATGGCATTGGAATTGAGCAGCCAGACCCCGAGGTAGCCGTTGCCCGAAATTAAGTTGCCGTCCCCGGGCGCATTGCCACCTACCTCATTGGCGGGAGATTCCACCCGCACACCCGAAGCGGCGTTCCTGACCGCGCCATGCCCGCTCACATCCGTTCCAATGTAATTTCCCTGGATGATGTTGTTGCTGGCACCGCCTCCTAAGAGAAAAACGCCGTTATTCGTGTTGCCGGAGATCACGTTGCCCGCGCCCGAGTCCCCGATCTGGTTGAACGCGGCGTTGTCGAGCGCGATGCCGTCGAGGGCATTGCCAAGCGCGCTAGTTCCATTGGTGGCGAGGCCGATGAAATTGTTTTGAATCTGGTTGCCGTTACTGTTGGTGGAGAGAAGAATTCCCTGCTGCCGGTTGCCGGAAATGATGTTGCGGGACTCGACCATCGCACTGCCGATGCGATTGCTCCCCGAGTTCAGCAGCAACACGCCGTAGAAGGTGTTACCGAGGGCTGCGGTGCCGGCGGCATCGGTGCCAATCGAATTTCCGGCGATCAGGCTGTTCCGGGTGCTCGCCCCATAGAGGTAAATGCCGTTCCGCCCATTGCCGGAAATCAAATTCCCCGCGCCCGCGTTGGTGCCACCGATGAGATTGGCCGGGGCGTTGCCCACCGTAATGCCATCCGCTGCGTTGCTGATCGCGGCGGTGCCGGCGGCGTTGACCCCGATGTAGTTGCCCAGAATCCAATTGCCCGTGGCCAATGCGCTATTCAGATAGATGCCGCTAACATCATTGCCGCTGATGACATTCCGCGCGCTAGGACTTAGTCCCCCTATGGTGTTGGCCGGGGCGTTGTAAATGGCGATGCCGTTGTTCACGTTGCCCAAATCGGCTGTGCCGGCGGCATTGAGGCCGATGTAATTTCCCTGAACCAAATTTGCCCGACCGTTGAGGATGTAAATGCCAGTGTCGTTATTGCCGGATATGACATTGCGATCCGCCACATTCGTGCCGCCAATCACATTCGTCGAGGTGCCCAGCACAAAAACTCCGATTTGGCCGTTCCCCCTGGCCAGCGTGCCGGTGACGTCCGTGCCAATGTAATTGCCCTGGATGACATTGTTTCCGCTATCCAAGCGGATTCCGTCGGCGGTGAAACGGTTGATGATCAAACCCCGGATCGTGCTGCCCCCACCTGCCCCTGCCACCCGCAGCCCGACCGTACCTATGCCCGCTGAACTCCCGTTCAACTCGATGATCGGCGAGCCCGCGAAGCCCGGTTGGGTGGTCGCGTCAAGAACGACCGGTGCCGCCAGCGCGGGCAGAGGAGAGAGCGGGGAAATCGAGAAAGGAGCAGCACCCGGAATCTGGAATGAGATGGTGTTTAGACCGCCCGCGGCATTGGCATCCGTAATCGCCTGCCGAAGCGATCCCGAACCGCTGTCGTTGATGGAATTGACGGTGAAAGGTGCCGCGTGAAGCACCAACGGAAGCAGCCAGAGGCACGATATCAGAATCCCGATTTGACCCCCAGAACCGGTTAAACCATAAATGCCTTGCTCGGATATTTCCCAAGCTTTGTAGCCGCCGATGTGCGGAGGCGAATGGAGCGAATGAAGGGTGTGGCGCAGGGAATCCGCTTCCTCACCATGGGGGCTACAGTCTCTCGGCGCTTCCTGCGGGGCGTGAAATATTCGGGCTGGAGGGCAACTGCCACGGCGGTTGTTGGAATGAAATTTTTTCAACATGGCACAACGTCTTTGCCGAGCATGGAATCCCACGGTCTTGACTTCTCGCTTAGAGAAGACAGAGGCCATTTCATACTGGATGATAATCCATATTTCAACTTAATTTTCTGTTGACTGGATACTGAATCTGCGCTAATTACTTTCCCATCGGTCAACGTATCGTTTCAGACAAATTGAAATTCTTATGAAATTGCAAAAAATAAACTTGTGTAAGTATGCGCTGGCAATCGCACTTGCTGGCGGTGTCGGTAACGCTTGGGCGGATCAAAAAGTTGAAGCTCTCCGCAGTGCGTTAAGCAAGATTACGGCGGCTGAGATGCCTGTCAAAGCTGCGGAAATCGTTTCCAAGACCAAGGCCGAGGACCGTGCCAGTGTTGCTGGGGAAGTCGTCAAACTTGTGGTCAAGTCCCATCCGACGATGTCGGTGGCCACGGTGGGCTTGATCAGTTCCAAATGCCCGGAAAACGCGTCTATCGTTGCGGCCACTGCGGCAAAACTTCAACCCAAACAAGCCACCTTGCTCGCCAAAGCTGCCGCAGCGTCCGCACCGGCCCAAGCCGGCGCGATTGTAAGGGCGGTTTGCAAGGTCGTTTCAAACCACCCGGAAGTGGCGCTGGCAGTCGCGGAAGCCGCGCCGAGTGCCACGATGGACATCCTTGAAGCATTGGAAGAGGCCATGCCCAATCTGAAAGCGCGAATTGCCGCGGCGATTGCCAGTTTTGACGGCAACGTGCCCTCGGTCGCAGCGGTGTTCTATCGCGTGAACAACGGGAACTTAGGCAACTTGGCCGGTAATTCGGGGGCTGCTCAGACTGGCTCGGGATTGCGTGGGCCAACGGTACAGCCCCCTTACAATCCGCTGCCGCCGCTCGTCACGCCACCTACCACGCCTACCGCTGGCATTTTACCTGTCGGTGGTACTCGCGACTACGCCGCACCCTGAGCTAACTTTGAATTCCAAGCCCATCTCCCTGCGGAGATGGGTTTTTTTTTGCACTTGGCGGGCGGATTGATTTATTTTTCAGGTCCAATTCAGACTCCCGAGTATTCAGCGTATTCAAGCGGCGGTATTGGCGGAGCAAATCATTCGGTATCCGGGGGCGGGATTTCCGAGGTTCCGCACTGAGCATCCCTCAAAAGGAGACTGCTTTTGCGGGCGTCAAGTTTCCCGTCCGAGATGACCAAGCTCACTCCTTCCCGCAGGCAAACTGAGAATTACAGTTTTGCTTTGACGCCACTAAATTGAAATGGATTTTCCGGGAGTTCAATACTCCCGCGTCTTCTTGATGCCCGGCTCGGGCACGGGGTATTTGCCGTCGGGGCCAGCCGGCAATGGCGCCGGGGAATCCATCGTGAGCTTGTCCACCTGCGGGGCGAACTCATGCTCGCAATTAAGCATTTCCTCATAGGTCACGATCTGGCCCGTGTGGGCGGCCATGCGCCCCATGGACGTAACGAGGCTGGCGAGGGCACCGCGCTTGGCCTCGTTGTACGGTTTATCCTGCCGGATGGCGGTAACGAGGTCGTCCCATTCCAACTGGTAAGGATCCGGCTCGTTCTGGTTTGGTTGGGAAAAAGACCACGCGACATTGGCGCTCCGGTAATCCCGCAAGTTGGGATTCTGGTCCTTAAATATACGGACCCGACCGGGCGTATGCACGTTGGTGGAGATGATCGCCGAACCCTTGGTGCCGTGGGCGTAACTGGAGAACTCCTCGTGGCAACCGGGTTCGCTGCGCCCGATGAAGAAGAACTTCATACCGTCCGCAAAGGTGTATTCAACGGAGTAGTTGTCGAAGTTCTGGTCCACGCTATTGCCACGATAGTGGCGGCCACCGGTGGCGTGGGCTTTGACCGGCCAAGCATCTTTCATCCAGCAGCACTCGTCAATCTGGTGGATGTTGTAGTCGCTGTAGAGTCCGCCGCTGGCCCAGAGGAAGGCGTGGAAGCGCTGCACCTGATAGAGTAGTTCCTTTTGGTTGTCCGGTTTGGGTCGAGCAGTGCCGGCGGAGTCGCCCATGCGGTAGGCGCGGAGCAACGTGAGGTCGCCAATCTGGTCCTGCTTGATGCGCTCGTGGAGTTCCAGGCGGCCTTTGCAATGCCGAACCATGAGTCCGACGCCCACCTTGAGATTCCGCTTCTCCGATTCCTCGGCCAGCGCGAGGAGCTTCCGCGTCGTCGGGCCATCCACCGTGACGGGTTTTTCCATGAACACGTTCAGGCCCTTCTGAATGGCATAGCCGAAATGAACCCAGCGGAAGGCTGGCGGCGTGGCAAAGATCGCGATGTCGCCCGGCTTCAAGCAATCCATCGCCTTCTGGTAACCGTCGAAACCAATGAACTTGCGGTCCTGCGGTACGTCCACCAGCGCCGCGTGATCTTTGGTCACACTCTCGCAGCTCTTGCTAAGCTTAGCCTCAAACACGTCGGCCATGGCGACCAGCTTGATCGGGCCGGTTTTGGTGGAGAGGGCTTGCGATGCGGCGCCGGTGCCGCGACCGCCACAGCCGATCAGCGCCACTTGAATCAAATCACTGCCTGCGGCGTGGACGTGGGGGATGACCGTTCCCGCCAGAGCGGAGACGGCGGCGAAGCGGCTCGTGTTCTTCAAGAATTCACGCCGGTTGATTTGGGAGTTCATGGGGTGGTTCATAAATTCAAGATCCGGGTGGCCGACCGCGCTGGGCGGCTTCGGTGGAAGGCATCGCCCCTTTGCCCCACGCAATGAGCGAAAGCGCCGCATTGCGAGGGCCTGCTTGCCGATCCGTTGAGGAGTTGGTCAGGTGCGCCATGGTGTTTGGAGCTATTTGGATGGCCTTACCGGGTTACCCTTTGGCTTCTGATAAACCTTCACATAATCAACGATGAAGGTGTCGGGAAAAACCGTGTCCTTTATTTCTTTTACCTCCGAGGGAATCTCCATGCTGAGAATCAGATATTCTTCGATCTGGGACAGGCCGGTGGTCACTTCATAAAATTTATAGCCATCCACAAAAAACACGTACTTTTCCGGAGTCCATTCCAAGGCAAAATCATGGAAGCCCTCGCTCACGCCCTTCAGATAGCTTTGCATCCCGCGGGTGGTTTTTTGATGGGGCCCGTAGGCCCAATGAACATTGTGGGAAACAATGTCGGGCCCCAGTTTTTTGAAACACTCCAGGATGTCAATCTCCGCGCCATAAATGGCGGGATCCTCTCCCTTGGAAATATCGGGGGACTGAATCCAGAAGGCGGCCCAGATACCCGGTGACTTTTGCAACTGCGCCCGACATTCAAAAAAGCCGTACTTGGTCATAAAGCGGTTTTGCGTGCCGACCGCCCCGATCAAAATGCGGTCCTCTTTTTTGAACGCGCCCAGCTTCAAAAAGCCACCCTCAACTTTTACCGCATCCGGGGACACAAAGCCCAAGGCCCGCGGCCCGCCGCCGCGGACCTCCCATTTCTTAGAATCGAGGGCCGCTCCGTTGAATTGATCCTCCCAAACGAGTTCATAGCCCAACGCGGCAGGCGTGTAGCGCGTTTGGGACATGGCATTCTGAGCCGGCCTTTGCCCCAGGCAGGCGGACGTCCAAAGCAATCCCACCAGCACCCCAACTCCTGCCGCAAGGCATCCTTGCCTAATCACCAGGCGGCTCGGAGCAAAAGATTTGTCGTTCGCGCTCATGTAGTTACTCGCTGGTTCAGCCATGCGGCGGCAAAGGAACAGTCGTCGTTGCGTTGTGTGGATCCAGTCATCTTCCGGCCTCCGTGGTGGGCTGCGCTATTTTGCGCCAAGTGGCCAGCGAGCGCTCCAGATGCTCGCGGACATCGCCGCCGATACCGTAACATTGCAGGCCAATCGGGCCGCGGTAGCCCAGGTCGCGCAGCGTGCGCAGAAAACCCGCCACGTCGAAATTCCCTTTATCCAAAGGCTGAATATAGTGTTCCCACCCGGGCTTCGCGTCGAACTCGTCCGCGCCGTTGATGGACACCGCCCAGAGCCGGGGCAGGGCTTGTTTCAGGAGCGGCTTGCAGTCGCGCGACTTGTCCACGCGCAGCCAGTGACACAAGTTGAACATCACGCCGACATTCGGGCGATCCACCTTGTCCGCCACGCGCACGGAATCCTCGATACGCTCGATCCAGGAACCAAGATGCGGGTAGAGTAACAACTGCGAGCCGGAATCGCGGGCCAGATCGGACAACTCGCGCAGGATTTCCACCGCGCGCGGATCCACCGATGAATCCGAAGGCTTCCTGCCATTGACGATCAGGTCGAACTGCACCTGACGACCTTTGACGAGCGAGCAAACTTCCTTGAAACGAGCGGTGTCGTAGGGGGGCTTGTCTGGCGTGAGGTCCACGACCATCGTGATCTGAAACAACCGCAACCCGGCGGCGTCGAGCGTCTTGATCCGCTCCTCCACCTTGTCGAGCCAGATATGGCCGACGCCGGGGTAGCCCAGTTCCTTGAGCATCTGGGCCTGTTCCTCAAACGAACGCTTCTTCGCATCGTGCCAGTCAATGCAAAACGGGAAAAAAGCGTTGGTAGTCGCGGCAGTGGTCGCAAGCGTGAAGAGGAATGTCGCGGCGAACGCCAGCACGGTGCGGAGGAGTTTTTTCATAATTCGGTATTTTTTCAGTCAGCCAATCCTGACGTCCAAGAGGCTACGCCGGCTGCATTGACCGTCAAGCGCAGATTAGAAGTAACCCCTCGGGTAGCAATCGGAATTAGATGCGCTGGCGGAGTGCGAACTTCCCTGGCGGACGGCGTGCCACCACCGCCAGCAATGCTCATTATGGCAGTCTCGGAGTGCGCCGGGTGAGAATTCTCCGAAAAGGAACTTCGCGCTTTGAACCTCGGAACCGGAGCCGCCGGGCGTTGGCGCTGACTGCTCGCAAGGAAATAGAGCGCGGAATCACGTCTGCGGCCAAGCGGTTCATGGGGTTCTCCTGACCCACACGTCGGGGCGTTCCGCAAATCGGATTGCGGGAGTTGGCTGGAGTTCGGGGCCGCAGGGCGCGCAGCGTTGGTTTTGAACTCATCGGAAAAGCGGTCCCGCTTCTTGAGCCGTTTATCCAGTCGCAGTTCCCGCTTGGCCGCCAGCAGTTGCTTGGGAGAAGTGCTGAATTCCACCGCGAAGGGATTGCGGTTTTAGCCGGGATAGCTCATACTGGCGTCCGATGAAAACCAGTCGCGTATGAAAATCACGGCCCGAGACCTGGCGGAACAATTGGGCGGAGTCCTTGAAGGTAATGGGGACGTGGAAGTGAGCGGCGTGGCTTCGATCGCCGTGGCGAGTGCGAACGACGTGACGTTCGCGGAAAGCGCCGAGAGTTGCGCGCTGGCTTTCGCTGGTGTGGCCGGCGTTATTCTGGTTTCTCAGGGGGCGCCGCCGAGCACGAAGACGCTGATCCGCGTCCCGAGTTGCCGGGAAGCGTTTGCCGCCGTCATGACGATTTTTCATCCCGCCCGGCTTTATGCTCCCGGGATTGATCCTTCGGCACGCCTCGGAGCCGGGGTGCGACTGGGGGAGGGCGTTCACATTGGGCCCAATGTGGTGTTGGGCAAAGGAGTCCAGGTGGGCGACCGCACGGTGGTCCTCGCGAATTGTGTCCTGGGCGATGGCGTGTCGCTCGGAGCGGATTGCTTGCTGCACCCGAGCAACACCCTTTATTCCAAGGTGAAAATCGGGTGTCGGGTGATCATGCATGCCGGCTGCGTCCTGGGGAGCGACGGATTCGGCTACGTGCGCAAGGCATCCGGCATTGCGAAGGTGCCGCAGATTGGCGGGGTTCTCATCGAGGATGACGTGGAACTGGGCGCGCATGTGACGATTGATCGCGCTACGATGAATTGGACCGTCATCGGCAGTGGCACCAAGATTGATAATCAGGTTCAAATTGCCCACAACGTCCAGATTGGCCGGAACTGTCTGATCGCCGGACAAGTCGGGATTTCCGGCAGCGTCCGTCTCGGGGATGGCGTTACCTTGGGCGGCGCGGTGGGGTTGGTGGATCAAGTTGAGGTCGGAGCGAACGCCATGGTGGGCGCGTTTAGTCTCGTGACCAAGGACATTCCTCCGGGGCAGTCGTTTTGGGGTATTCCGGCCCGGCCCGGGATGGATGCCAAACGGGAACATGCCGCCTTGCGTCGGCTTCCAGGCTTGCTCAAATCGTTGCGGGCGCAAGGTCGGGCCGGCACGCCTAGCCCCGCAGAAACGGAAAAGTAAGGCAGCGGGGATTGAGGTGGGAGGATTGACCCGGTGGGATGCGGGGCGGAAGATTTCAACGCCAGTGCTCGGCCTATTCCAAGTCGCGACCGTTGGGGTGTGACGGCCCATTCACGGGATTGCTGCGCGCCACGTTCCCGGCATCGAGCTTGACGCAATATGGGGACAGGCGTGCCTCTGGTTCGGCGTAGTCGGTGCTGACAAACTGCGCCCCGCTCGCGAGCGCCCGGTCCCGCTGGCGCGCATCGTTTTTCCGGGCTTGCTCGGGGCCGGAATCCGCCCGCGTCCGAACCAAGAAACCGCTCCGGACCAACGCCTGAACCTCGTCGAAATCCCGCACCGGGTCATTGCGTTTCATCCAGGCGGCCGCCGGGTTCGTGGCCGGCACGCTGACAAAGAGCAGCCGTCCTTCGAGTGCCGCATGCCCCTCCAGATAGCGGTCGCGAACCGTTCCTTCGTTGTCCATGCCGAACATCACCCGACCGCGCACGGCGTCGAGCAAGGGCCATCCGCGCTGGCGCAATGCCTCGGGCAAAGTCTTGGCCCCGCCCCGCACGTCGTCCGGTGTGAGAATTTCGCGGCGCGGGAACACCGAGAGAATTTCCCGCTCCAAGTTCGCCAGTTCCCGCTCATCGAACGGCAACACTTGGGTGAAGTTGGGGCCAAGCGAATCCTCTTTAAGCTCCAGCAAAATGAAGATCGGCACATGTCGCGGATGTTCCCCGGACCATTTCCGCACCTGCTGCAATCCGTCCACCAGCGTCAAAGCTGACGTGCCGAAATCAATGTCCGGCACATGCATTACTTTGATGCCCGGCTGGCGCAACTTTCCTTCCGGATCCGCTGGCGGCACTGGCGGCAGTCCGGCCCCAACCACTTTTGCGATGCCCAACGGCTGGGCGTATCGGCCGCCTTCCGGATCCGCCAGGCAATCGAGTTCAATCTGGCGGACTCCCAGTCGGGAAAATTGTTCTGGCAGCGGACGATGCGTGTAATCCAAGTCCTGGGCCGCTTGCGCGCTGGTCTTGGCGATCAACTTCAGGAGCGAGTCATGCGCGCGTTGATGATAGGAATTGTGCGAGCCGATCACCTGGATTTGATTCAAACGCAAGCTCGCCGTCGGTGAGGGCGTGCCACAACCCGCCAGCAAAGCGCCCAAAGCGGCGAGCGACCACAGCGAGCGGAACAGATTCGGGATGCCGAGTTTCATCCGCGCACTCTGGCTTGATCGGGCCGGGCCGTAAAGAAATTCAACGCGCCCCAACTTCAGGGCCTGCCGGGAAGCAACCGGGTTTAGCCGCTCACCACATAGCTCAACCGGAGCTTCTTGCCGATGAATTGCCCGAATTCCCTCGGGTTGATTTCGCCTCAGCCATTGAACCGGGGGAGTTGTAATTTGTCGCCATTGGCTCCGATCTTCATTTGCCTTCAGGTTTTTTCGCCACCGGCTTGCGGGCAAGTTCGGCGGTGATTACCGCAGCCACTTGCTCCGCCAACGCCTGCGATGCCGGTTCGGTGAAGTGAACATTTTTGGGCAATTGCAACTGCGCCACCCGCGGCTGTACCAGCGCGAACCGGTCGTTCACGCGAATCCCATGAGCTTGCATGACCTCGCTCGCTGCGGCGTTGTAGCGCAGCGGGTCGGCTGGGGCGCGCCCGGCTTGATATGCTTGAGGTCGTGCAGTCCCCAGTTGAAATGGATTACCGTTCGATTCCCCGCATTCTCTTGGTCAATGCAAGCAAGGTCGTTGCTCTGGGGGCGATTGGAGGTGGCGGTCCACGGGTGCAGCGTCAGGCATCCTGACCTGACCTAAAGATGCGCTTCCAGTCGCCCGGAAGCAGGCCTGTGCGCGCCTGCGGATTCGCAACTACGCCAGACCCCAAGTGCGCCGGCGAGTTTTTTCCGCCGGGCTGGGAAGCCCGGCTGTCCGGCAGGCAGGATGCCTGCCGCCACGGGGCTCGCTATTTCCAATCGCACCCGGCTACTTTTGCAACCTTGTTGTGCGTCGGGGCGTGAAGTAATCTCGCGCCATGACCGCAACCGAAATCAGCAGCCACCGCCGCCGCGACAAGCGCGCCGGGGTTGATCGGATCGTTTGAGCCGCAACCGCTGCACCGACGAGCCTGTTCGCCGCGCCATCGGAATGGCCTGGCCGCTGAAATAAATCATCTTCATGGATTCCAAACCTTCTGCCCGCTTCACCACCACCCAGTGGTTGATCATCACCATCGCCGCCATCGGCTTTCTGTTCGACACCTACGAACTCTTGATGACGCCGCTGGTGGGTGTGCCAGCCATCGCCGAATTGCTCCAGGTACCGCTCAACAACCCGCTCGTCACCGAATGGATCGGCCGGATGATCTGGCTCTCGGCGCTGTGCGGGGGCGTGTTCGGTTTGCTGGGCGGCTGGCTCATTGACCGCTTCGGGCGCAAGCGCATCATGGCCGCGAGCATTTTCGTTTACTCGCTTTCCCCCGTGGCGGCGGCGATGAGCACGAGCCTCGGCTGGTTCGTGTTCTTCCGTTGCACCACCTTCATCGGCGTGTGCGTCGAGTTCGTGGCGGCGATCACCTGGCTGGCGGAGTTGTTCCCCGACCCGCAGCGCAAGAAAATCGTTTTGGGCAGCACACAAGCGTTTGCGTCGGTCGGCGGCCTGCTGGTCACTGGCGTGAATGTCTGGGTCATCGCACACGCAAACACGCTGCCGGCGCTGCCGTTGCCGGAAATCTTCAACGCCCACGCGGCGTGGCGCTACACGCTCTTCACCGGGCTTGCCCCGGCGATCCTCATCGCGTTCCTGCTGCCGTTCGTGCCGGAATCGCAAATCTGGCGTGAGCGACGCCAGGCCGGCACGTTGAAGCGACCGAGCTTTGGCGAACTTTTCGCCCCCGGACTTCGTCGGGTGACACTGGTGACCGCGCTACTCTCTGCGTGCGCCTATGCGGCCGCTTTTGGCGCGCTGCAACTGACCCCGTTGCGCATCGCACCCGGCCTGCCCGAACTCGCCGAACAACGCAAAGCCCTCAAGCCGCTGCGCGACGAGGCGACGCAACTGAACGAGCAATTCGCCGCCGCGTTGCCCGCGTTCCGGCAGGCGGTCGCGGATGTTTCGGGTCTGGCTGAACTCGCCGCGCAGCGCGCGAAGATTCGCATTGCCCAGCGCGCCGCCCGAAAGGCCGACGACAAGGACCAACTCGCCAAACTCGGCGCGCGTTTCAGCCTGCTCGAAACCAACCTCGTTCAACTCACCGGCGCGAAACCCGACGCGAAAAAAGCCCTCATGGAACGCGAGAAAATGCTGAGACTGCTCGGTGACAACCGCGAAGCCCAGGACCCGTTCGATACGGCCGTCAAAGCCCGCGGCAACACCATCCAGCTTTACCAGGAACTCGGCGGCCTGATCGGTCGAATCCTGCTGGCCGTGCTGTTGCTGGTGGCGATCACGCGGCGCAATCTGCTGCGGCTTTTCCTCGTGCCGGGGCTGGCGCTCTTGCCCGTCACCTACTGGGTGCTCTACCACCAATCCGCGCCGGCGATGCAATGGGGCATTTTCTTCTGCGGCCTGATGGTCGTGGCGCAATTCAGCTATTTCGGCGAATACCTGCCCAAGGTTTTCCCCCTGCACCTGCGCGGTACCGGCGGCAGCTTCGCGACAAACCTCGGCGGGCGGATGATCGGCACTTCCGCCGCGTTTCTCACCACCAACATCCTCGCTCCGATGGTTGGCGGGAAAACCACTTTCGATTCGGTGGCCATCGCGGCGGGCATTGTCGGCGTGACGGTTTTTGCCATCGCCCTCGTGGCGACGTTCTTCCTGCCCGAGCCGAAAGAGCAGCTTGAGCAGTGAGTGGAAGCGCGTAAAACTGAAACCAGAGACGATGGCCAGCAAACGCCAGAATTCAAACGAACGACACCCGAATGGACAGAAGCCCATTCGGCTCTGGCATCCCGACGTGCCCGGCCCGCTTTGGAACGGCACGCGGCGCGTGCCTCGCAAACAGATTGAAACCTATTGCCAAGTGCTTGCGCGGGAGTTTCGTCCAAAGAAGATCATCCTGTTCGGCTCTTACGCCTATGGAAAACCCACGTTGGATTCCGACGTGGATTTGGTGGTGGTGATGCCGTTTCGAGGCACTGACACCAGCAAAGTTGTCGAGATTCGTGGCCGGGTTGAAGCGCCGTTCCCGATGGATTTAATGGTGTGGCAGCCAGCTCGTACCTGCAAACCAGATTGCTTTACCCGCGAAGTCATGGAGAAGGGCAGGGTCATGTATGAAGGCTGATACGCAGGAATGGGTGCGTTGCGCCGAGGAGGACTTTCAAGTCGCTTCGAGTCAGTTCCGGTTGCGAACCAAACAACCCACGGCGAATGCGGTCGGCTTTCACTACCAGCAATGCGTTGAGAAATACTTAAAGGCTCGACTTACCGAGGCAGGCGCAAGCGTCCCGAGGGTACACGATCTTATGTTGTTGCTCCAAAACTTGCTGCCCATCGAACCACTGTGGGCTCCTTTCGCGCCAACCTTGCTCGGACTCAACGACTATGCCGTAAAGTTCCGCTATCCCGGACACATTGCCACCCGAGCCGATGCGCGGGACGCGCTGAAAGCGTGCCATTCGATTCGTGCCGAGGTTCGCCTGAGCCTCGGCTTGCCGAAGAAATAACCACCACCATTTTCCCATGCCTATCCCTGAATCCGACATCCAATCCGCCCAAACCCAACTCGACGCCCACCTGCGCGAAATCATCGCGTGGCATTTCTCGCCGGAAAGCGGTTGCCCGTACTGGCTCGATTGGGCAACCAAGAATTTCGACCCGCACAAGGAGGTGAGTTGCTTCGCCGATCTCATCGCCAAGTTCCCGCACTTCCAGGACGAATCGTTGCGCGATTTGCAGCCGGAAGTCTGGGTGTCGGCGCAATTCAAGGGCAAGCCGTTCAACATTTTTGAAACCGGCGGCACGACCGGCATGCCCAAGCAACGCATCGGCTGGAATGATTACAAGGTGGATTACTCCGAGTTCAGCGACAAAATCTCCGACGAACATTTCCCCCGCAACCATTACTGGCTCATGATGGGCCCGACCGGCCCGCGTCGCCTGCGCCTCGCCATCGAACATCTGGCGAACGTCCGCGGCAGCTCGTGTTACTTCATTGACCTCGACCCGCGCTTCGTGAAGAAGGTCATCTCGAACAAGCAGTTTGATGTCGCCCGCGCCTACATGGACCACGTCGTAGATCAGGCCGTGACCATCCTCAAGCACCGCAAAGTCTCCGGCCTGTTCACCACGCCGAAGCTCCTCGAAGCGCTCGCCGAGAAGATTGACCTCTACGACGCCGGCATCCGCGGCGTGTTCTGTGGTGGCACGACCATGGCGCCGCAATATGTGCGCTTCATCGTCGAGGAAGTGCTGGAAGGCCGGATCGGGTTTTATCCCACGTACGGCAACACGCTCATGGGCCTGGCCGCCAGCGTACCGTTGCGGCCGGAAGACAAATTCTCCATCACCTACTACGCCCCGCAACCGCGCGCGGTGTTGCGCGTGGTGGATCCAAACAACACGGCCACCATCGTCCCATACGACACCTGGGGCCGGGTTGAGCTAACTACGCTCACGAAGGAATTCTTCATGCCGCGCTTCCTCGAACGCGATGAAGCCATCCGCCGCGCTCCGCGTCCGCCCTACGCTTGGGACGGCGTGGCCGAAGTCCGCCCGTTCGGGGCGATGGAGAAGAACATCGTAGAAGGCGTTTACTGACCGTGTTCGCCGCCGGGTGTGATTAAAAGCGGGTGCGGGTAAAGTCGGCGTTGCCGTCGTGGCGGAGTGCGCCCGTCCTCGGGCGCAGCAAGCAAGGTAACTACGCTTGGCGGTTTGGTAGTTCAGGGGGGTGACTCTGCTCCACCTTTCTGTGGCTGCGGACGGCCACACTCCGAGCCTCCCGCGCTTTTAATCACGCCCGTGAGAAATCCCTGGTTGCGTTTCGGAGTGACTTTTTGCCCGGCGCGACGCACAGTCCTCGCACTTGAAGCCCATGAAAAATCACTTGCCTGTTTCGCGTAGCGGTCGTTTCGCCGGCAGCCCGGGTGCCGAGGTGGCCCAATTCACCGAATCCATTTCCTTCGACCAGCGGCTCTGGCGGCATGACATTCTCGGCTCGCTCGCGCACGCGGCCATGCTGGAGAAAATCGGCGTGCTTACGGCCGCCGAGCGGAGCGCCATCGCGCGTGGCTTAAAGGCCATTGCCTGCGACATTGAAGCGGGCAAGTTTCGCTGGCAGCCGGAACTCGAAGACGTTCACATGAACCTCGAGGCTGAGTTGACGCGGCGCGTGCCCGCCGGCGCCAAACTGCACACGGCCCGTTCGCGCAACGACCAGGTCGCGCTCGATCTGCGGTTGTGGTTGCGGGACGAGATCGTTTCCCTGCTCAGCGAAATCGCGGACCTGCAACGCGCGCTCGTGACGCTCGGCGAAAAGCAGGCGCATGTTTTAATCCCCGGCTACACGCACCTGCAACGGGCGCAACCAGTTTACCTCGCGCACCACCTGCTCGCCTACGTGGAGATGCTCGAACGCGACTCCGCGCGCTTGTGGGACTGCCATTCGCGCGTGAACGTCTGTCCGCTCGGCAGCGGGGCGCTGGCTGGCACGACGCTGCCGATCAACCGCGTGCTGGTGGCGAAGCTGCTCGGTTTCGTGGACGCGCAGGGCCAGCCGCAGCTCACGCAAAACTCGATGGACGCCGTGAGTGACCGCGATTTCGCGGTGGAGTTTTGCGCCGCTGCCGCGCTGCTGGCCGTGCATCTGTCGCGGCTGGCCGAGGACGTGATCCTGTGGACGAGCTCCGAGTTCAATTTCATCCGCATCGCTGATGCCTACACGACCGGCTCGTCGTTGATGCCGCAGAAGAAAAATCCCGACGTGGCCGAGTTGTCGCGGGGCAAAGCGGGCCGCGTGGTCGGCAATCTCATGGCGTTGCTGACGCTGCTCAAGGGCCTGCCGATGAGCTACAATCGCGACTTGCAGGAGGACAAGGAACGGCTCTTCGACAGCGCTGACACCGTGCGCGCCACGACCCGGCTCATGGCCGGGATGCTGCGGCACATCAGCGTCAATGACCGCGAATGTCTGGCCGCTGCGTGCGACCCCGTTTTGCTCGCCACCGATCTGGCCGATTATCTCGTGCGCAAAGGGCTGCCCTTCCGGCAGGCGCACCACCTCGTCGGCTCGGTCGTTGCGCTGGCCGAAAAGTCCAACAAGCTCTTGAGCCAGCTTACCACGGCGGAACTGCAATCCGTGGACAAACATTTTGGTCCTGACGCACGTTCCGTTTTCGATTTGAAGCGCGCCATGTCGCGGCGGAACATCGTGGGCGCCCCCGGCACCAGGGAAATGGCGAAACAACTCGCCCGCTGGCGGAAGTTGCTCTCGTGAAAAGCGCTCCAAAAACCGGCACGACGGGCGAATTTAGTTTTGTCGTCGGCCCGGAACACGCCATCACGTTCGCCACGGACGGAATGCCCGCGGTGTTGAGCACGCCCAATCTCATCGGCATTTTCGAGCGCACGGCGCGCGAAGCCATCACGTCCTTCCTGGAAGCCGATGAACGGAGCGTGGGGGTGGAAATTGAATTGCGCCATCTCGCGCCCACGCCGCTCGGCGCGCACGTCACGGTCACGGTCCGGGTGATTCACACGGAGGGCCGGCTCGTGGATTATCAAATCGAAGCGCGGGACGAACACGAACTGATCGCCCGCGGCGTCCACAAGCGCGCGGTCATTCGGGTCGAACAGTTCGCCCGGCGCGTGCGGCGCAAGGTTGGCCCGGCCTGACTCGCCTCGGATGGATGCCTCGCTCCGCGACTTGCTCAAACGAACCTCGCGCTCGTTTTATCTGACGCTGCGGGTGTTGCCGGCCAGCGTGCGCCACCAAATCGGCCTCGCCTATCTGCTCGCGCG
>CAIKLQ010000567.1 GCA_903828255.1 uncultured Verrucomicrobiota bacterium | reverse complement strand
GGGTCTTCGCGTACTCGAGTGGGTAAATTTGAAAGGCAAAGCAGCATTTGAGGCCCTGTTTACAGCCTAAATTAAATGTTTTTGTGCCCTTCAAATCGGTTACGCTTTCTCGATGGCAAAATTGCGATTGCGGCGAAACCTCCGGGAGGCATATCGTTTTCCCGGATTTGTACCGGCGAGGAGCATTCGCGGCGTCTTCGGTAACCCCCAAGCCCGGGTCGTTAGCCTCAAGCGCCGCCAAAAAAAACAGCCTGCGGAATCTGCGGGCGCTGGCACCGAAACTACTACGACCGAAAGTTCCAGGGGGTGCGAGACTTATCCTGTGGCGACCTGCAAATCTACCTGGAGTTGGAAGTGCGACGCGTGGACTGTGGAAGTTGCGGCCAAGTGAAACGGGAGCGATTGCCCTGGCTGGCCGATAATCCCTTTTACACCAAACGCTTTGCGTGTTTGGTGGGGCGCCGTTGTCGCGCTTCTACGATCAAGAACGTGGCCAAGGAACTGCACTTGGACTGGCATTCCGTCAAGGAACTATACTTTACGCGGCCATAGATTGCGCATCTGGGAACGTCTGAAAGTTAAAGGTCAGGAGGGTGTCCAAGTCCGCCTTGTGGCGTTCGTGGGTCTGCGTCAGACACTGGAGGATCGCCGCTTTGAAGGCGGCAAAGGTGGCGTAGTATTCGGAGTACAGGCACTGCTTTTTCACGAACTTCCACAGTCGCTCAATCAAGTTCAGATTCGGCGAATAGGACGGCAAGAACTCCAAGTGGAGGTTTAATTGCCGGGCGCAACTTTCCACCAGCGCACAGTGCTGGTAGCGCGCGTTGTCCTGGAAGATCGTGACCGGGCGGCCCGCGGCCTCCGCCGCGATCAAGCCCAGCAGTTCGCAGACACTGGCTGCCGTGATATAGGTTTCATTGCGGACCATAATCAAGCGGTGACTCACCGCCTCCAGCGCGCCCAGCACATTCAAACGCTGCCGCCCGCTCGGCGCTTTGATGAACACCCGTTTCACACACCACAGAAATCCCAAAAACGGCTGCAACACAAAGTGCGCCGCGTCCACGAAAAACACCAGCCGTTGCCCGGCTTGGGCTTCTTGCAGCCGGGGGGTGAGTTTCTCGGCTAGGAACGTCGCCTGTTTTTGGGGATCAGCTTTGGCCGGCACCATGCCCACCTTGCGCCGCTTCAATGGCCCTCGCCCTAACCAGCGCCGCACTTGGGTCAAGCCGCGTTGGATTCCGGTCAGTTCGAAGATGCGTCTCCGGGCGTGCTTGATCGTCGCCACCGGATGCAACGCCAATTCCGCCTGGACCGACTCTCGATGGGCCTCCAACTTGCTGACCGGACGATAAAAGCGCAGAGCTTTGAGTTGCGCCAGCCCCCCGGCCTGGTATTCCGCCAAATAGCTCCGCAGGGTGTTGCCGCCAATCCCACAGAGTTGGCAGATCTTCTGATGCGGCAGGTTCGCCGCCTTCAACAGCACGGCTTCCAGCTTCCGCCGCACAAACGGGTGGGGATGCGTAAAGCGCTCGTGCGCCAGAACGGCGATCTCCTCGAAACTAAAGGTCATCTGGATCACGGTCGGCCTCCTGAGGTTTAGGCCAATGTAATCCACCAAGGGCCTCGTGGCCAGTCCGCCAAAAGCTCAATCTGTGCCCGCGCTCAGTATAGCCCTACTTGGCGGATTGGGGAAGAGGCGAGTGGGATTTGCTGGGGATTTCGTAGGTGAAGCCCCCGAAGTCTCCACTACACGGTCAGGGTGGCGACTG
>CAIKLQ010000566.1 GCA_903828255.1 uncultured Verrucomicrobiota bacterium | reverse complement strand
TTGCTCGCGGCCTCCAGCGAGGCGAACTGCGGTTTCTGCTGCGGCCGATATTCCATCGTCTTGTAATCCAGCGTGAGAATCTGGCGGCCTTTGTCGGTCTTGACCCGCTGATAAAAGCCCTGGCTCTTCTTCTCGCCCCACCAGCCGCGCTTGACCATGTCCTCGATGAACGCGACTTCCTGGAAAGTCTTGCTGGCGGGATCGTGCTGCAACAAGCCGCGCAAGTTGCGTCCCATCTGCGCCATCAGGTCCACGCCGACGATGTCGCCAAGCCGGAACGTGGCGCTTTTCGGCCGCCCGATGGCCGGTCCGGTGATCGCATCCACTTCGTCAATGGTCAAGCCCTCCTCGATCATCAACAACGCCACATGCTGCATGTCGAAACAGCCGATGCGATTCGCCACGAAGCCCGGCGTGTCTTTTGCCAGCACGATGCCCTTACCGAGCACCGCTTCGCCGAATTCACCAAACGACTTGAGCAACGCCGGATCGGTGTCGGGCGTCGGGATGAGTTCCAGCAGTCGCATGTAACGCGGCGGATTGAAAAAGTGCGTGCCGAAAAATCGGCGGCGATACTCGATCGGCAAGCCCTGCGTCATGCCGGCGATGGACAGGCCGGAGGTGTTCGTCGTGACCAGCGCGTCGGGCCGGGCGTGGGCGGCGATCTTGGCGTGGATGGCCAGCTTCAAATCCATGCGCTCAAGGATCGCTTCGATGATCCAGTCGGCGTCCGCCAACTCGGCGAGATTGTCCTCCACATTGCCGATGCGGATGAGTCGCGCGGCCTCGGGCACGAAGAGCGGGGCAGGGGAGAGCTTTTTCGCCCGGTCAAAGAGCGTCTTGGTGATGCGGTTCCGGACCTCCGGCGATTGCAACGTCAGCCCGCGCTTCGATTCCTCAGGCAGGAGTTCCGTCGGCACGATGTCCATCAGCAGCGACGGAATCCCGACGTTGGCCAGATGCGCGGCAATTTGCGCGCCCATGTTACCCGCCCCGATGACGGCGGCTTTTCGAATTCTAAGCATATTTTAATGGCCCTCAGGGGCAGACTGCTGAAGAGAATGGCAACCACCGATGGCTCCAGATAAACACCGACGTCTCGAGAAAAAGCCTTCCGCTTCCCGTGGTTTCAATTTCTTTCTTGGGCTGAAACGCGTTGCGCATCCCTGCGCCGCGGCAGGAGCAAAAAGTTAAACGCAGAATCGTTCCAGCGCATTCAAGGCTGAACGGGCAGCGGCCTTTTTGCAACTTCATTCCCAAATCCGAGGCCCAAGTCCACCGGAGATTTCCCGCCCTCAGCAATTACTCGCCCAGACCGCCGGCCAGCGGTTCCCGGCGGGTGCGATTGCAAGTGGCGGTCGCGATTTTCCGGCTGGGCTTCGCCATCGCCGCGCTCCGACACCAGTTGACCGCCCTTCCAACCGGCCCCCACGCCCCAGTCCTTCTTGCGGCGCCCCGCGCTTTGCCGCTACTGTGGCGTCATGCGAATTCTGTCCGGTATCCAGCCTTCGGGCGCCCTGCATCTCGGGAATTATTTCGGGATGATGCGCCCGGCCATCGAACTTCAGGAGAAGGGCGAGGCGTTTTATTTCATCGCCGATTATCACTCCATGACGTCGCTGTTTGATCCGGCCGAGCGGCGGCGGAACACGCTCGACGTGGCGCTGGATTTTCTCGCCTGCGGCCTCGACCCCAAACGCGCGGTGTTTTTCAAGCAATCCGATGTGCCGGAAGTGTGCGAACTCACCTGGATGCTCGGCACGCTCACGCCCATGGGCTTGCTGGAACGTTGCACCTCCTACAAGGATAAGACCGCGAAAGGCATCCCCGTGAACCACGGCCTGTTCGCCTATCCGGTGCTCATGGCGGCGGACATCTTGATTTACGATTCCAACATCGTGCCCGTGGGTCAGGACCAAAAGCAGCACGTCGAGGTCACCCGCGACATCGCGATCAAGTTCAACGAGCAATATGGCCAGACCTTCGTAATTCCCGAGCCGCAAATCCGCGGCGAAACGGCAAAGGTGCCCGGCGTGGACGGCGAAAAGATGAGCAAGAGCTATGGGAACACCATCGAGATTTTCGGCGACGAAAAGACGCTCCGCAAGAAAGTCATGGCGATCAAGATGGACAGCCGCACCCCCGCCGAGCCAAAACCGGACGCAGACCAAAACCTCGCCATTCAACTGCTCAAAGTCATTGATCCCGGCGTCGGCCAGGAATGGGAGGACCGCTTGCGCGCCGGCGGCCCGGGCTATGGCGATTTGAAGAAGAAGCTGTTCGAGAGCTACTGGGAGTCCTTCGCTGCCGCGCGCCAGAAACGTGCCGAACTCCTCGCGAACTTGGATTACGTGAATGGAATCCTCGCCGCCGGGGCCGCGAAAGCCCGCACGAAAGCAGCGGAAGTTCTGAAGCGCGCGCGGGTGGCGAGCGGTTTGGAGTGAAGTCCGCGCCGCCGAAAACTCCATGGCAGCGGCCCGCCCCTCCCTGGAAAACGCCAGCGTTTCTGCGTTCGACTGCGGAATTCGGGTTCAATTCACGACCGCCAGAACCGAGCCCCAAGCTTGCAGGACAGGGGTCCACCCGCGCTGCACCGGCAATTCCCTTGTCCCCATCCCTCGGTCAAAAAGGATGCGCGCGGCTCCCAACCGGAAAAGCCCGGACAGAGGAATGGGGACAAGGGAGTCAGACGCGGCGACCATGCCGTAGGCCCCGCGGCGCGCCGGTCCCTGACCTTGGCGCTCCGAATTCGGCACGTTATTTCCGAGGTGCAATCTGAGCCAGAAAGGGAGAACGCAGTTCTTGAAGCTGGAAACAGACGCTACCAGCCCTCGGCGGGCGCCAACGCCGGACGCGCTGAGTCAGGCAGCGCAAACGGATGATATATTGCGCCGGGCTGCGCAAGGAGTAACTGGCTCGCCATACGCCGAAAAAGGGCCAAACAGCGGAAAGGGGTCAATCTATGTGACCGCCCCGCTGCCCGCTAAAGGGGTTCATCTGATTTGCAGTTTGCGGCGTGAACTTTCCGGGGCAATTCTGCCGGGGGGAGGCTCCGTGCCGGATCTCGTTTGCGCAAAGTTGCTCTTGATGCAATGGCGTTGGAGTTCAACCGCCTTGTTCGAGTCCGCAACCGCCAGATCGAGGTTTCCCTTGTTGGCGTAGGCCAGCCCGCGGTAAATATAGGGAAGATAATACTCTGGATCGAGGGCAATCGCCTTGCTGTAATCCGCCACTGCCTGACCAGGGTTGCCTTTCTTGCTGTAGGCGTTAGCGCGGTGGATGTAGGCATTGCGATACTTCGGGTCGAGTTGCATTGCTTTGGTATAATCGGCAATGGCGCGATCATAATCACCACCTTCCGAATAGGCGCAGCCGTGCTCCCAGTAGGCCTCGGCACTGGCGAGGGCTCTCACCGGCCCGTCGGTGGGGTCGGTAAAGCTAGGCCAAGTCAGGGCTTGCGGCCCTTGCAAGAGAGGGCCAACAGGTCGCGGCGCAGCCAGTGCCGCCATCATCTCGACCACACTTACAAACCGGTGTTGCGGTTGCAGTTCCATCGCTTGGATGATGGCGCTGGTCACTCGCGCACTCGTGCTTCTATTCAAAAAGTTCGGCGCGATGAGTTTGGCAGTGCCCCGTTCCAACGCCAGGGCATGTGGCGGATCTCCGCCAGCGAGCAACGCAAACAATGTTGCGCCCAGCGCGTAAATGTCACTGCGCTGATCCGTGCCCCCGCGGTATTGTTCCGGCGGGGCATAACCAGCGGTGCCGGCGCGGGCCCCGGTTCCGGTGCGTTGACCGGGTTGGCACACTTTGGCAATCCCAAAATCCACCAGCACCGCTTGACCTTGCGGCGTGACTTTGATGTTTGCCGGTTTGATATCTCGATGGATGACCCCGCAACAGTGCAAGTATTCAACCGCGTCGAGAATCTGATTGATCCAAACCAACGCTTGCGCTTCGGCAAACGCCCCTTGCTTTTCCAATCCCGTCGCCAAGTCTTCGCCCGCAATGAAGTCCATCGCTAGGTATTGCGTGTGACTGGGCTCGACAAAGTGATCGGTGACTCGCGGCAAGTTGGGATGCTTGAGGTTGGCAAGGATTACGGCCTCTTGCTGAAACTGGCGCGGGTCACTGCCACTATTCTCTTTCAGGGCGATGATTTGACCCAAGTGCAAATCGCGTGCCTGGTACACTGCCCCCATGCCACCTTGTCCCAGCAAG
>CAIKLQ010000565.1 GCA_903828255.1 uncultured Verrucomicrobiota bacterium | reverse complement strand
GCAGGCCAGGTTGCTCTGGCGTGGATTCGTGCCGAAGCCAATCCCGAACCGCTGAGTGAACTCTGGGCCAGCCCACGGGAACTGCGCGGAAAGAAATTCATTGGGAGCGGACTCTTCGGCACACACGGAGGGGACACAGCGGTTACTTCGCGTTTTCTGGCCAGGCATCCGACATTTTTCGACTCTTACCCCTACGACGGCTATGTCGTGCCCGCTGTCATTGATGCGGAGTGGGGCGGGAAACTGGGTCTTCCGCGCCGTGACTACTTCCTGCATGACTTGCTCTGGAACGCCGTGGAATTGCCATACGCGGCAGTCGCTTCGGCCATCACAGACCTGAAGTCCGTGCACTGGGGCGGGGTCACCGACAACTTTCTGAATTACACGATGACCGATGGCGCCCGCGGTCGCTTCACACCCGACCTCGCCAGCGACCGCGACTGGGCCATCCTCGAGCGCAACGCCGCGTTGGCGGCGCGCCTTTGCCGCGAGGCGAAGCTCAAGGGGTTTTGGCTCGATACGGAGCAATACGGGAACTACCGCTGGAGAACGGCATCAGGAGTTCCGGAGTTTGAAACGAACCGGCCGGCGAATCTTAATTTCCCTCTCGGCAAGGATACCCCGGCAATGCTTCGCCGAAGGGGATCCCAATGGATCGAGGCGGTCCAGAAAGAGTTTCCCGAGGTTAAGATCATCATCTCCTTTGCCTGGTCCCCGGACGCCAACGAATACAGCCCGCTCAAGGGCAGTACTGCTTTTCTTAACGGCGTCCTCGACGCCATTCAGTCGCCGGCACAGTTGATCCATGGCTATGAGAACACCTTCTATTACGGTCAGGGACCCGGCACTACCCACGCCTTGGCCGACGGCAGGAAGGAAGGTTTTCCCGGTGACCGCGGGCGCTACGAAACCGCGCGCGCGTCTATGCGCGAATGGCGGACCCTCAGCGGCAATCCCGAAAAATACGACGCCTTTGTCAAAGTGGGAATGGCTGCGTGGGTGGAAGACGATCCCTGGAACCTTCCGGCCGGCTGGCCCGGCGGCACAAAATCCTCCCTCTGGTCAAACCTGCCGCTGGCACTGGCCTACAGTGACGAGTACGTCTGGGTGTGGTCCGAGCACACGAAGTACGGCCAGGCCCTGAACACCAACGTCAACCCCTTCCTTGCCTCCCTGCGAAACCAGACCTTTAACACCGGCCTCGAGCCGGTCGCCGCGCTGTCGGAGGACTTCGCCACCGATCCGCTCCAGCACGGCTGGCACTTCGACTTCGATATGCTCGCCGTCGGCCGCAAGCAGAACCCTACACATGAAGTTCCACTGATGAGTACAGACGCCGTGCCCTATGTCTGGTCGGAGCAGGCCAAGGCCGTTCAGATTCAGGGTGGCTGGCCGAACGGTTCCGCTGGCGAAGCGCTCACCCCGCCAAACGGCCAACGCCAACGATATGTTCGCCCGATCCAGCCAGTGAGTCGGCAGAAAGCCTTCCGCGCAGCACTGGACTTTAACGTCGAAAACTTCGGCGCACGTCCGGATAACCCGATCGTGCTCGGGTTGTTTAGCAGTGAGCAAGCCGTCAAGAAGTCGTCGCTGACTCTACAGATTGCATCACCGGAGCGCGTTGTGGTTGTCCTCACCGCAAACGGCAAAGCTCAATCCTTCCCGCTGGCTTTACCGGGCGGCTTGAAGACGAACCAGACCTACCGGATGTCTTTCAATTACAGTAGATCCACCGCTCGTCTCCAAGCAGTGCTGAGCGAAATGCCCCGCAGTTCGTTGCCGATGGTGACCACTAAGGATATCGAGGCGGACGTGCTGGATGCATTCGGATGGGATGAGTTGGGAATTGCGCTGTGGGAGTCTGCTTCCGGGAGCGCTTCACTACAGCAAGCCTACCGCTACCGGCTGGAAACGGTAACCTTTCACCCCTGACAATTTCACCAACGGAATTTGCTTCAGCCGCGAATTCTCCACCACCCGTGCTCGCCACCCCCGACCCGGAACAGACAAACTTCAGCGAACTCCCGGCCCCGGCTTGCGCAAATGCTTCCCGAAGAATTCCTCAATCTGCTTCAAGTTCTCCGGGCTGGTGAATTTCGGACCACTGTGACCAGCGCCGTTGACGACCACCAAGGTTGATTCCACCCCAGCCTTCGCCACTCCCGGCTTCAATCCGTTGAATGATCCACACACGCTTCCTTGTCGGTCCACTAGGATGATTCTATCGGTGCTGGCGAAACCGTCGGGGATGAACGCCGCTCGGCAGCAGCGCCATGCAGAATGAGGGTTCAGAGTGGCCATCGCTACGCCACGGATTGCAGGAAGGGGTGCAGCGGCTAGCGGGATGAAATGGTTTCTCGGCAACGTTAAGCTTCAGTTCATTGAGGGACGGGCGCAGTCGCCCCAGTTCGCGGTAATGGAACCAGAGGTCACCTGCTCATGGAGAACTACGCCGCCCACTGGGTCGCCATCGCCGTATGCGTTGTTCGATTTTTGTGCTGACAGCGAAATCAGGTCTCGGTTCCCCCAAGTCCGCTCGCGCTGCTTCTTGGCCACCTCTTCGCGACGGGCGAAACGCCACCCGGTGGCCGCGCTGTCCCGGAGCTCCGTTTCGCGCACAGCACCCGAGCTTGCCCGTGCAGGAAACGCCGCTGGGGGCTGGCGGCGCATGGCGGACTTGGCGGGGCTTGGGCGGGCTTGGCGGTCGAGGGGGAGAGTTGCAACGGAGGCACACCAAAGCCCCATGACATGAACACCGCCGCCGGCAGGCGGGGTGGGCATGGATGGGGCTGATGGGACTCACCATAGGCTCTTGTCTCTCTGCAACTCTCCCCCTCCCCTGATACCACAAAAAGCTCCCATTGTGCTCCACCATTGTGCTCCACCAATCGGGTGGTGTACCCACCAATTCCGCCT
>CAIKLQ010000564.1 GCA_903828255.1 uncultured Verrucomicrobiota bacterium | reverse complement strand
GTTTTCGCCGGTCAGGAAATACGACGCCGCCACCTGCCAGGCGGTGTTGTTGAATGTTGCCTTCCGGCCCGCGCCAAGGCCGCCGCCAGCTTGCCTCAATTCTTGCGACGAAACGACATATTCTCCCAACACGCCAAACGGGCCCCAGTAGTTATAGCCTTGCGGCGTGATCCGCCACGTTTGACCGTCATTCACCACGTTGGGCTGCGTGCCCGTGCCGGTCAGGTAAGTGAAGAAGCGCTGGGCACCGTCAGTGACGTAGGTGCGCGGCGTGCCGGAGTGGTCGCCAATCGTGCCGGCGACACCGAAGCCTAGGCCGCGCAGCGCCTCCACGGTCGAGCGTTTGAACGGCTGGGCGAACAACCTTCCGGCTACGTCTTTCTCCCCGTCATTCGCATCAAAGTCGCTGCTCCCGCCGTCTGCCGTGCCATTGAACACGCCCACCTGGTAAGCCAGCGCGTTGTCCCAGAAATTGCCATGCACCATCAACCCAGTATCGCGATTCGGCACGAGTTGCGTCGGGAAACCGCGCTCTACAAACAGCAGATTGCGCCAGCTTTGCAAACGCTCCAGTCCCACCGGTTCTTTGAACTTGCCCGCCTGGATTTGGAATTCGGGCAGCAGCCGGGCGTTGAGATACGCATCGAGGATGGAGCCGTTGTTCGCGGTCGTTTGCGTCACCCCGGAAGCAAAATCCGCCATCAGCCGGTAATCGAATTTCCCGAATACCGTCCCCTCAAGAATCGGCCGCACCCGCCGCAGATAAAACGAATCATTCGCCACGGAGTCGCCAACAAAGAACCGCCCGTCCGCCTGCAACCCGCCCCGCACGCGCATGACGAAGTTCGAGTCGGCGGAACTCACGGATAACCCACCGCTGCCCATCGTCACCAGCGGAGTAGTTTTGGCTTTCTCCGTCGCGGCCTCTTCGGCCAACTCCCCTTTACGTTCCAGGATTTTGACCTTTTGCTCCAGTTCCGGCGCGACTGCCGAATTGCCTTTCCCTTCCAGGACTTTCACTTTCTGTTCCAGCTCTTCGAGGCGTTTCAGGAGTGCCGTGACATCAATGTTCGGGTTTTCATTTCCGGCGCGGGCGCCGCTCAGAGCTGTTTGGGTCGCCAAGATCGCGGCGACGGCGATGGTTTGAATCAGTTTCATTTTGTTTTCCATTTCCGCGCCGCCTTGGGTCAGGTGGGACACGGTCAGTTTTGTTTTGAACCTCCGGAAAGTCCGGTCGGCAAATTCATTCTGCTTGCGGCTGCTCCAGGCGAATCTTCTCCGTTTTCTCGATTTGCAGCACGCGCGAATCATGCACCACGATTTGAACCACGCCGAAGCGCAGCGATTTCACCTGGCCGCGCACCGCGTCAAGCCAGCTTTCCTGCTCGATTCGTCGGGCGGAATCAACCGCAATGTCAGATGTCTTCATTGGAACTTTTTCTTAACAACGGAGACAGATTACCAACCATCTACACTATGTCAATAGAGTTTATAGTGTATTTTTTAGAATCATGTTTGCCTGCCTTTAACTGATGCTTGGAAACAATCTTGACTCCTTGAATAGAGATTGTTTACTTCCGGCATGAAGCTTTCAGTTCGTGGTGAGTATGCGCTCCGGGCGCTCTTGGTTTTGGCCCGGGATTATCAGGAGGACGATTCCGTCGTTCGCATTCAGGAAGTGTCCGAGCGCCAGAACATCCCGAAGCGTTTCCTGGAACAAATCCTGAACGATCTCAAGTCCGCCGGCATCGTCGAGAGCAAGCGTGGGGTCGCGGGCGGCTACCGACTGCGACGCCCCCCGGAGCGGGTCACGCTAGCGGAAATTATCCGACACATCGAAGGCCCGCTCGCGCCGGTGAGCTGCGTGAGCGAAAAGTTTTACGAGAAATGTTCCTGCCCTGACGAATCACGCTGCGCCATCCGCAGCGTGATGAAGGAAACCCGCGACGCCATCGTGGCGATCATGGACCGCGTCACCCTGGCGGAACTTTGCGATCGCGCGCGCAGGCTGGAGCAGGAGCCTCTGAGCGCGTCGGATTTTGTGATCTGAAAAAGTCTGGAGTCTGAAGTCTAAAGTCAACCGCCGCCACCACGGATTGCCGGCTGCGGACTTTAGACTTCAGACTTCAGACTTTAGACTCTAAGTTCTTGCAGTGAACAATGCGCGGCAGGTTCAGAATTTGGCTTTGATCGGTTTCATGGGCACCGGCAAGTCGTCCGTCGGGCGGCTCGTGGCGGACGCGCTGCACTTCACTTTTCTGGACACCGACGAAACCATCGAAGCGAAGGCCGGCAAAACCATCACGGACATTTTCGCGCAGCAGGGCGAGGCGGCATTTCGCGAGATGGAGCGCACGCTGGTGTCGGAACTCGCGTCCCGAACCCACACGGTGATCTCCACCGGCGGCGGTCTGCCGACCAACCCCGCGAATCTCTCCAGCCTGAAGTCACACGCGCTGGTGGTTTGTCTCTGGGCTTCGCCTGAGACCATCTTCGAGCACGTGCGCCACCAGCAGCATCGCCCGCTGCTCAAAGACCCCGACCCGATGGGAAAAATCCGCGCGCTGCTCGCCGCCCGCGAACCGTTCTATCGCCAGGCCGACGTGCTGGTGAACACCGAGCGCCGCTCTCTGCGCGAGGTCGCGCAACAGGTGGTCCATCAATTTCGCACCGCGACCGTGGCCCAGAAATGAAAGAGCGCCTCCGCCAACGCGCACTCGAACTGGGCTTCGACGACTGCCGCTTCACCACTGCGGAACCGCCCGCCAGCGCGCCGCAATTTCAGAACTGGCTTTCCCAGGGTCGCCACGGCGAGATGGCTTACTTGGAACGAAACGCTGCCAAGCGCATCACCCCACAAGTCGTGCTGCCGGAAGCGCGGAGTGTAATTTGTTTGGCGGTGAGTTACGAGCCAGTCCAAAGTCCAGAGTCCAGAGTCCACGGTCACAAGCCGCCCACGCATCACGCATCACGCATCACGCAACCTGGCCTCATCGCCCGCTACGCCCGGCACACGGACTACCATGAGGTCCTGGGCGAGCGGTTGAAAAGTCTCACCAGCTTCATCAACGAACTCGGCGGCGCGGAAACCCGCTCACTCTGGTATGTGGACACCGGCCCCGTGCTGGAGCGCGACCTCGCGCAACGCGCCGGCGTCGGTTTCATCGGCAAACACACGAACCTCATCAGCCGCAAACTCGGCAACTGGATTTTCCTCGCGGAGATTCTCACCACGCTGGAACTCGAACCCGACGTGCCGGAGAAGAACCACTGCGGCAGTTGCACCCGTTGCATCACCGCCTGCCCGACGCGCGCCATCACCGCGCCGTTCCAACTCGATGCGCGGCGTTGCATTTCCTACCTCACCATCGAACTCAAAGGTTCGATCCCGGTGGAGTTGCGCCCGCTCCTCGGCAACCGCATCTACGGCTGCGACGATTGTCTTGCGGCCTGTCCCTGGAATCGTTTTGCACACGAGGGGAGTTTGATGAAACCCCATGCCCGCTCGGATTTAGCCACGCCGGACTTGATCGAACTGCTGAAGCTGGATGCCGCGGGTTTTAAACAGAAGTTCGCCGGCACGCCGATGCTGCGGACGAAACGGCGCGGCCTGCTGCGCAACGTCTGCGTGGCGTTGGGAAACGGCGGCGATGAAACGGCACTGTCGGCATTGGGGGATGCTTGCGAAGATTCGGAAGTATTAATCGCGGAGCACGCGCGGTGGGCGGTGGAGCGAATCGAATCACGCGGAGCGCCAAGCTCCGAATCCGTCCGATGAAGAGAATTCAAACGCGCCAAACCCGAGGCCGGCGCTCCTACTCCGGAAGGCTCTTCAACTCATCCGCTGTGTAGGGCTGCGAACGGCTGCCGATTTCGGCGCGGACTTTCTTCACTTGCTCCGGGGCCACGAGCGCGGCCTTGTTGCCGAAGGAATTCCGGATGTAGCTCAACACTGCGGCCAGGTCTTCGTCCGAATACGGAGCGCCCATGCCCGCCATGTTGAGATTATACTCCTGACCTTTCACCTGGATCGGTCCGCTCAAACCCACCTGCGGAATGCGGATCAGCCGGTTGACCCCGGCGGTCAGCACCCATTCGGATCCGGCAAGTGGCGGCGCTTGGCCGGGCTTGCCCGAACCATCGGTGTTGTGGCAAAGCGCACAGTTGGCTTCAAACAGTTTCCGGCCCTGCGGCGGGGGACCCCCAGCGGCGGGCGGATGGAATCGTTCCACATCCGGAATTGAAACATAGGGGCCGTAAACCTTCGGATCAAACCAACCGCCGCGCCGGTCGAAAGCCCACGCACCCAAAAACAGTAGCACCAGCATGAGGGCGATCAACCATATCGGCATGGCGGCCGTCGTCGCCGTGGGTTCGGCTTCCGGCGCAGCGCAGCAGTTGTTCGGGTTCGCGTTCATTTCGCGGGGGCATTGGTGGCTGCGGCTACGGCGGGCGGCGTCGGCGCAGTGAACGGGCCTTCATACAATGGCGCATCTAGGCGCAGGCTGAGGAGATACGCAGCCAAGGCGCAGGCGGCGTCGGTCGGCACGATTTCGTAGCCGGTGGGTGCCGCGGAATTGCCGGTGAGTTGCAGCGCGTCGGGCGAAGGCTTGGCCCCAATCCGGCGCTGCTCAAACAAGAACCGATACGGCGGCATAGTCGAGCCTGTGATTTCCGAGGCTGGCGCGTAGAGGTGGCGTAACTGCCAATTCACGTCCGGTCGCATCTGCCCGACATTCGCGAGATCCGGTCCGAAGCGGCGCGTGCCGGGCTGCACGGGAAAATCATAGACATAGTCCAGCGCCACGGAGCGCCTCATGCCCCAGCCGCGCGAAATATCGGGGCCAACTGCGGAGACGCGCGCTTCGGCCTTCGCACCGGCGGCGGCGATGGCTTTGATGCTCCGCCCGGCGGCGGGCACGTCGGCGACGCGCAGCAACGCCTTGGGCAAGGCGACGAGTGTTTGCGGATTGCCCAGCGCGGCGTCCAACTTGGCCAGTGCGGCGAGCGTGACGGCGGCGTTCGTGCCGGCCTCAGTCAAAATCACTTCGCACTTCACGCCCTCCTGACCGACCTGCTGGCTGTGGCAATAGATGCAACCGAGCGAGCGGTACACCTCCGCGCCTTGCCGGGCGAGGCCGGATCGCGCGAGGGGATAGTTGTCATTTGCCGGCAAGGTCTTCGCCTGATCCTCTCGGCCCAGTTGAATTTGCGGCGCGAGCACCAAGCCCGCCCAGGACGCGGAGAGCGCCACGAACGCGGCGAGGAAAACGGTGGCGGCGGAGTTCACGGTTTCACCCCCGCAGTTACGAGCGGCGCGGTCAGGTCGGCACAGGCGACTTTGCAGACCGAGAGGTAGTAGCGGACGATGGCGTAGCCGACGTTGAAGAGGAACAGGAGGTTACCCACAACGATGCACAGTTCGCCCAGCGTGCTGAGTCGGAACGGCATGAGCGATGACTTGAGCACGTCGAGGAAAGCGATCTCCGGATTGACCAGTTTCAAGCCCTGGATGATGCCGCCGATCACAAGCGGAAAACCGAATAGCAAGGAGCCGAGCATCGAAAGCCAGAATTGCGCGCGCACGCGGTTGGGGCAGACCGAGCCTTCGCCAGCAAGGCGGGGCAGGATGAAATAGACGGCGGCGAACAGGGTCATCGCGAAGAAGCCATAGAGCCGGATCGCGTTTTGCCCGTGGCTGAACCAGGTGAAATCCGTAACGCGGCTGATTTGCGGACAGGCGGTCAACGCGAGCAACCCGCTCGCCGCCACCAATGACCACGCGCCAAATTTCGCGAAGCAGTAGAGGCCACCGTTGCAGGGAGTGGTCGAACCACGGCAGGTCAGGATGACGATGGCGGCGGTCGCCATTGCCGGAACGAGCAAAAGGAGTTTCGCGCTGGCGCTGAGGGAAGGCATCCACGCAGGCAAGGCGGCGCTGGCCGGAATGCCCGTCCAAGTTCCAAATACCATCGTGGTGAGGATGACGAAGAGCGCGAGATAGCGGCTTTGCAGCGGGCGTCCGGCGAGTTTCGGGAGGAAATAAAACGTCGCCGCGAGGCCCGCAAGCGTGAGCCAGACGTTGAGCAGATTGCCGCCAAACCACCAGGCGACGGAGGCCTGCGTCATGCCCCGCACCGGGAACCATTGCAGCAACAAGGTGGCGGTAGTGAAGATCCACGGAAACCAGAAGAGCGCGGCAAGGATGAACCATTGCGATGGGTAGAGCTCAACAGCACTTCGGCGCGTGTGGGTGACGAACGCCCACACAGTAATGAGCAGGAAGCTGAAAAACAGAATCACCGAGGCGTAACGCGGCATTTCCAACCACTCGAAGCCGGTGTTTTCGCCAGCGAGAATCGCAATTAATCCGACGAGCACGCCGACTTGCCAGAGCTTGCCGCCGATGGTGATGAGAAAGGGCTGGGCGAGTTCCACGCGACCGAGTCGGGCCAGCAGCCACAGCCCGACGCCCAGTCCGGCGGGGATGCAGAAGCCATAGACCAGCAAGAACTGGGACGCCGGAAACGCCCGGCCATAGCTAAGACAGGCGCAGTTCGCGAACAGCGCCGGTGCGTGGAACTTGAGCGAAGCGAGGAGGCCGAAGCCAGAACTCAGCGCCAGCCACACCGCCGCCCCACCAAACAAAGCGAACAGCGGCAGGCGACAGGAACTGTCAATCTGCGCCGGCGGGGTGGGCGAAGTCGCGATCATTCAGCGCAGCGAAGTTATTCGAATTGGCTCGGTTTCTCCGGCGCTTTGGGCGGGAGGGCGGTAGCCTTTTCGACGCGGGCATTCAGATTCGACCGGGCCTGCGCCGGGTTTTGCCACTCGCGCTCGGCGAGTATGAGCGCCTCGGCAATCGGCAGGCGCACGAGTCCCTTGGTCGGGTCAATCCAACCGGGGTTGTTGAGGGCATCGGTTTCGGCGGCGCGCAGTTCCGCCAGCGCCTTGGCGCGTTCGGCGGCCCGAGCGGCCCCGAGTGGCGCCGGCGTCGTGTATTGCTGCATCTTCCAAACCAGCCCGGCAAAGATCAGGCTCGCGAGAACGACCGCCACGGTCACGGACACCCCGCGCCCCGAATTCTTGTTTTCGCTGTCAGATGAATTCATCAGTGACCTCCCTTCAGCCGCGCCGGAGCCCCGTGCATCTTGTCAGCCTGGTCGAGTTCGCCGCCGGAAATCTGCGTTGCCACCGGATGGTAAAGCCCCATCGCCTCGACGAGCCGCGGGTCCTTGAGCGGATATGGCGGGGCGCTCGCAAATTTTTTCAGGAAACGATCCGCGAGGAACCCACCCATGAGCGCCATGCAACCCAGCGGCAACCAGATCCAAGCGAATGGGAAGCCTGCTTTGAAATGCACGGGCAAAATCTGGAACGTCATATCCGTGAAGTGCATCAGCCACGCCCACGCGATGATCGGAATCATTATGGTGAACTTGCTCTTCACATCAATCCGCAGCAGCGCCAGGAACGGGATGAAGAAATGGCCGAAGATGATGACCCACCCGACATACTTCCAAGTGCCTTTCTCGCGGAGCACGAACCAGAATGTTTCCTCCGGCATGTTCGCGTTCCAGATGATGAAGTATTGAGCAAACGAGACGTAGGCATAGAACACCGTAAAGGCAAACAGCAGCGAGCCGAGGAAATAGAACTGATGCTCATGCAACACGTCGCTCAGGACGCGTTGCCGGTCCAGAATCATGGTGATGATATAGACGGTGCCGAGCGTCAGCCAAACGCTGCCCGCAAAATACTGGACGCCATACATGGTGGAGAACCACTCATGGGACAGCCCCTTCATCCACATGATCGCTCCCAATGTGAGCGAGAAGGCAAACAGGAAAATGCCGGTATAGGACAGGAAGCGCATCTTGTGCGTGCAATCCGCCGACCCGGTTTCATCCTGCTTGAGCGACCAGAACTTCAACCGGTTGGTCAGGAACCACCACACTAGGAAGCAGGCGATGGTTGCGAGATAAAATCCGGGGGTGGTGAACAGCGGCGCTTTCGCCTTGAGCGCACGATCCGGGTGGGTTTGCAATTCCGTGCCCATCCATTCATAAAGCTTAGGGGCGAGCACGGCGATCGGGATGAACAGTATTGCCATCCAGGGAAACAGCAGCGAAGCCAAATGTTCGCATAGTCGCCGCGTCGCCACCGACCAACCGGCGTCGAACAAATGATGAGCCATCACGAGGAACAGGGAGCCTAGTCCAATGCTCAGAAAGAACATGAAGGCCACGAGCCAAGAGTAGCCGAAATTGACCAACCCGTCGTGTTTGAAGCTTACAATAGCACCAATGATGGCGACGACCGCGCCGACCGCCATGAACCGCCCAGGCAGATTACGCCACCGGGATAAATCCAGCGGCGGCGGCAAAGCGGGATCATCGTTCAAAAAATTGTCTGTTTGACTCATTTCAATTTCGCTTTCGTCGCTGGCAACAAGTCGTCCACGCCACCGAGTCGGCTCAGTTGCAACGCCCGCAGATAGGCGATGATCGCCCAGCGATCTTCGACCGGGATCTGCGGAGCGTAACCCTGCATGTTGAGCTTGCCGTAACTCACGGTGTTGAAAATTTCGCCATCCGCGAGTTGAACAATCCGCTTGTCATGCAGGTTAGCTACGACCGCCATCGCCCCGATCTTCTTGGTGATGCCGTTGCCTTCGCCGGTTTGGCCGTGACAGGGGGCGCAATAAATCGTGAACCGCTGCTGGCCACGCGCAAGCAACCCGCTCGTCACCGGATACGGGTTCAACTCGACAAAGTTCGTCGCGCCCGCCACTTTTCCCGTGTTCACTGGCGCATCCTCGAACGGATAAACTTCCTTGCCTGCCACCACCATCGGTTGACCTTGGGCAATCGTACCAGGTTGAACCACTTGCGAACTGAGGCCGCTGGCGAAAAAGCCGTTGGGCGTCTGGGGGCGCAACTTGAGCTGACGCTTCATGTCCGGAAAAATCTGGATCGGACGGTTGCGGGAGAGATCGCCCCGCCGCCCGGCCACGCCGATGACGACCAGGACCAACACCGCGAAGATCAAGAAGAAGTAGCGCATTATTCCTCCACTATTTCGATGCGCTTACTGCCGGCGGCTTCCAGCAGTTTGCGGATTTCCACTTCAGAGTACTTTGGGTCGGCCGTTTCGATCACCACGAAGAACCGGTCATGCGTCGCCAGTTCGAAGCGTTTGTGCTTGAGCAGCGGATGGTGCAGCCGCGGCAGCCGGTTCAGGAACAACATGCCGAGAATCGCGCCGAACGCACCGAATAGAATCGTGAGTTCGTATGACGGCGGAAAGGCACCGTGCGGGCTGAACATCGGCTTGCCGCCGACCAGAATCCGGTAATCCACGGCGTTCATCCACCAGATCATCAACATACCCGTCGTGTAGCCGGTCACGCCGCCGAGGAAGGAGAACCAGCCGACCTTGGAATTCTTCAGGCCCATCGCCTTGTCCATGCCGTGGATCGGGAACGGCATAAAAACGTCCCAACAGCGGAAGCCCGCGTCGCGGACTTGTTCCGCGGCGTGGAGCACGTCGGTCGTGTTGTCGAATTCGGCGAGTAAGCCGTAGGGTTTGGCGTTGGGGCTCATCAGTGCTTCCCTCCATTTCCTTTGGCGGACGGATGATGCGGATCGGCCTGCGGGGTCACCCCTTTAACTTCCGAAACCGCGATCATCGGCAGGAAGCGCATGAACAACAGGAAGCAAGTGAAGAACAATCCGAACGTGCCAAGAAAGGTGCAGATGTCCACCCAGGTCGGTTTGAAGTAGGCCCAGTTCGCCGGCAGGAATTCCCGATACAATCCCACCACCACGATGACGAAGCGCTCAAACCACATGCCGACGTTCACGAGAATCGAAAGGATAAACACCACCAACAGATTCTGGCGAACCTTCTTAAACCAGAAGAACTGCGGAACGATCATGTTGCAACTCATCATCATCACCCAACCCCACCACATCGGACCCAAGGCGCGATTCATGAAGTGAAATCGTTCAGACGGACTGCCGCTATACCACGCGATGAAAAACTCCATGACGTAGGCATAGCTGACGATGCAGCCGGTCGCCAGCGTCACTTTGCACATCACGTCAATGTGCCGCATCGTGATGATGTCTTCGAGATGGCACATCTTGCGCAAGGGAATCAACAGCGTCAGCACCATGCCGAAACCGGAGAACACCGCCCCCGCGACGAAATACGGCGGGAAGATCGTCGTGTGCCAGCCAGGGAGCTGCGACACCGCGAAATCCAATGACACGATCGAGTGGACGGACAACACCAGCGGCGTCGAAAGCCCCGCGAGAATCAAGTACGCCTTCTCGTAGTTGCTCCAGTGCCGGTTCGAGCCAGTCCAACCAAACGACATCAGTCCGTAAACGAATTTCTTCGCCTTCGTCTTCGCGCGGTCGCGCATGATCGCGAGGTCTGGCACGAGGCCGACATACCAGAACAGCACGGACACCGTGAAGTAAGTGGATACCGCGAACACGTCCCACATGAGCGGCGAGCGGAACTGCGGCCACAGACCTTGATAGGTCGGAATCGGGAACAGCCACCAGTCAAACCACACGCGACCGACATGCATGGCGGGATAAATGCCGGCGCACATGACGGCGAAAATCGTCATGGCTTCCGCAGCGCGGTTCACCGCCGTACGCCATTTCTGACGGAGCAGAAAGAGAATCGCCGAGATCAAAGTTCCGGCGTGACCGATGCCGATCCACCAAACGAAATTGATAATGTCCCAGCCCCACATGACCGGATGCCGGTTACCCCAGACGCCCACGCCGGTGGTAAGTTGGTAGAACAGCATTGACCCGAGCAACCCCAGCAGCATGAGACTGGGAATAAACGCAGCCCACCACCATTTGGGCGCTTTGCCTTCGGTGATCGCGGAGACGCGGTCGGAAATCCAGCCGAAGCTCCGGTTGTTCTGAACGAGCGGAATGCGCGCCAACTCTGGCGGCGTCGGTGGCAATTTAATCTCAGAAGCGACTTCGGCGGACATTAGTGCGCTCCTTTCTCAACCGCGTGTTCCGGGGCCGCTTCACCGTGGCCGGGCCCGCCCGATTCAAATGGGTTTCCATTCTGGGTTTCAAATTCCTTGAACGTCAGCGGCGCATCGAAATAATCCGGCATCGCCGAATTCGGATTGCGGACGCGCGCCAGATACGTCGTGCGCGGCTTGGTCTTCAGAAAATCCAGCACCGAGTAATCGCGTTCCTGCGCCTTAAGCTTGGCCACGCGGCTGGTGGCATCAGCCACGTTTCCGAAGACAATCGCCTCTGCCGGACACGCCTGTTCGCAGGCCGTTTTGATCGTGCCATCGGGAACAATCACGTCGCCGGACTCACCCGCTTTGACTTTCCGCGCGATCTTTGCACCTTCGATGCGCTGGACGCAGAACGTGCATTTCTCCATGACCCCCCGCATCCGCACGGTCACATCCGGATTCTTCAACATGCGGATCAAATCCCACTCGTCCTCCTGCCGCATGCCGGCGTTTTGATCTTTCCACCACCGCGCCAAATCCCATTGCCCCCCCGTGCTGTGCAGCAAGGTGGCGGGATAGAACGGCCCTTTCAACTCTTTGAGCGACCGCTTGTTGAAATCCAGATAATTGAACCGGCGCACCTTGTACGGACAGTTGTTGGAACAATAGCGCGTGCCGACGCAGCGATTGTAAACCATCAGGTTCAGACCTTCCTGGTCATGAACGGTCGCGTTGACGGGGCAGACGCTTTCGCACGGGGCGGCCTCGCAATGCTGGCAGAGCATCGGCTGATTCACCGCCTGCACGTCGTCAATCCACTCGTCGAACTGCTGCTCCTCATCCTTCTTGAAGGCGGCGCCAAACTTGCGCCGTTTCGGGTCGCTCGAAAAATAACGGTCAATCCGAATCCACTGCATCTCGCGCCCACGGCTCACCAAATCCTTGCCGACGATCGGAATGTTGTTCTCGCTCTGACACGCCATCACGCAGGTGCCGCAGCCCACGCACGAGTTAAGATCAATGGACATCCCCCATTGATGATGCGCGGTTTTTTTCGCCTCATCCAACGGGTTCGGATACATCGGCGCTTCACTCGGCGCTTCCGGGGCGTTCATCTTCTCCGCAAAATCCGGATGTTCCCTGTACTGCGCCAAGTTCGCCTCACGCACGATCGCCCGACCTTCCATGGACCAGTGCGTCTGCGTTCCGGTAAGCTGATAGGTGTCGCCGGTCTTGCGCACCGTCGCGCCCGTCGCGATGTAGCCCGTCTTGGTAGTGAACAGCGGATAAGCATCAAAACCCGTACCGACTCCGACGCGGCCCACCTTCGTCCGACCATACCCCAACGCCAAACCCAGCGAATAATCCGCCATGCCCGGCAGCGTCCAGATCGCGCCCTTGATCAGGCGCTCGCCGACCTTCACCTCCACCACGTCGTGATTTTCCACACCCAACTCGCGCGCGGTCTTGCGGCTCACGAGCACGGCGTTGTCCCAAACCAGCTTTGTCACCGGATCAGGCAACTCCTGCAACCAGCCGTTGTTGGCGTAGCGACCATCATCGAGTTTCAGGTCGCGATAGAGCACCAATTCAAGCCGATCCTTGCTCAGGGCTGCCGGAGCAGCCACTTCGGAAAGCGCCGAGGCATTGAAGCTCGCGCTGACAGCTTTCGCCGCCGTGCCGGGAGCAAAACCATCGTGCAGGAACATGTTCCAAGCCGCGTCGGAACTATTGCCCGTCACGCCAGCGAAAGTTTCGCGGACGATCTTATTCGCATTGGGCTCGACCATTCCGCCGAGCCGTGCCAGGAATTCCAGATCACTCACGCCACCGAAGAGCGGCACGATGAGCGGCTGAATTGGCACGAGGGTACCATCGCTGGTCACGGCGTCGCCCCAAGATTCCAAATAATGCGCCAACGGGAAATGCCAGTGACAGGTCGAGCCGGTCTCGTCTTCGTAATAGCCCAAGCGCACAACCGTCTTCGCCTTGCCTTGCGCCGCTGCCCACTTCAAGTCCGCCGGCGCGTTGTAAACCGGGTTCACGCCGACCTGCACGAGCGTCTCGACCTTGCCCGCGTTCAGCAATTCCACCAGTTCGGAAAGTTCACCCGCCGCGGGCGTAGGCACTGCAATCAATTCCACCGTCTGACCGACGCTGCCGAGCGCCGCATTGATCGCATGGGCAAAGAGATGCACCGCCAGCGGTTGGCGATAACCCGCCACGACGAGAGCTTTGCCGCCGCTCGACTTCAAATCTTTCGCGCATTCGGAAATCCACTTCGCGTCCACACCCGCCGGTTTGGCGACGCTGCCGACGTTCACGCCGAGTTCCGCCGCAATCGCCGCCGCCACTTGAAACACCGCGCTCGCTGGCAGCCGCAGCCGATGATCCGCGTTGACGCCCGTAAGCGTGAACAGTGATTCCACCGCGTACAACCGACTCATCGAATCGGTTGACTCTTTCAGCCGGCGACCATTCGCGAAACGCCGGATGTTGTTGTGAACGTCCTCCTCGCCACCGAGGAAATCGCAGTCGAGCGACAGAATCGTCTTTGCCTGGTCGTAATGAAAAACCGGCTTGACGCTCTGGCCAAATGCCTTGGTCGCCGCGCGCTGATGCACCTCGGCATCAATCGCGTCATACAAAAACCACTTCGCCTTCGGAAGTTTGGAGGAAATGTCGTTGAGAAGACGCCGCCGCGAGGGGGAGTGCGTCCGCTCTCCCAGCAGCGCCAGTCCTTCGCCCTGATTCGCCGCGAACTGCTTCGCGAACTCGTCGAGGGCCGCCAGCGCCACCGTCGGGTTGGCGGTTTGAAGCTTGCCCGCGCCGTCCGCCTTCGCAAAACGCGTCGCGCGGTCAGGATCGTAAAGATTCAGCAACGAAGCTTGCGCGAAACGATCCGTGCTACCGTTGCCGCCGGGAAATAGTGGATTGCCCTCCAGCTTGACGGGCCGCCCCTCGTAAGACTTCGCCACGAGCGGAATCGCCCCGCCGCGCGTCGGCATCGCCGTCGCAAAATACTGCGAGGTCCCGTGAACAAAATTCTCCGCCGCCTTGCCGAAAGGCATCAACTTGTCTTCCGG
>CAIKLQ010000563.1 GCA_903828255.1 uncultured Verrucomicrobiota bacterium | reverse complement strand
CCACTGGTAACCCCACCGGAAATCCTCATCCGCTCCCTTGATTCAGTGCCAAGACAACTCAAGCTACAAAGTCTAGCTGTTGCACTGTGCCCACGGCCCCGTTCTCTTGCAGAAAAATACTGCTGGTAGAGAGCCTGGCCTGGGTCTCTTGGGCTTCGTTCTGGTAAGTGAAAGGGGTCGCCGCCGATTGCAGGTAGATGGCCCCAACATTCTTCTCCTTCAGGGTTTGTAGTTGGCCTTTACCGTCCGCAGCCGGCTGCCAGAGACTCAACTTTCCGTAGCCGGCATCGCCCTCGTCAATCCAACCGTTGCCGTCGGTATCTAAGGCATTTAACTCGGCAAAACCCTGACCCGTGGCCGGCCCGAACAATTCGCTGCCGTTGTTGATTTGGCCATCCTGATTGCGATCAAGCGCCAGAAACGCCGTCCCGCTGCCGAGCAACGGCAGCTTTTCCGTGTGGCCGTCACTATTCAGATCGAAATCAAAATTGCCGGAGCGCAGTTGGGCCGCCGGGCCGTCGAAGTTCAATACCAGTGGATCAATCAGCGCATCCCCGGCTTTCAACGCGAAGCTCTCTTCCTGGCGACTGTACCGCTGCATGTTCACCGCCAGCGAGAACTTGATTTCCTGGCCGTCGGCGGTGCGGACCACGCCAGCGGCGTCGAACTGCATCTGCTCGGATTCCTCCCGGACTTGGTTGAACTGGTATTCCAGTCCCCAACCCTGGCGCTTAGGCCCATCGGGTGTCTGGGGGGGCGCTTCCGGCGGCGGTGTCGGAAGCGGTTGAGCCTCGGATTCCTTGGGAACGGAAGCCAGATGGATTTTGCCGCCGAACATCTTTTCGATGATTCGTTTCATCAGCCGCGTGGTCGGGTCAAGGCTCGTCTCGGCGGCATCTTCTTCCGCCGCGGAAGTTTTCTTCCCTTCCGCGGTAGCACACTTGCACTTGGGGGCGGGAAGCGTTGGCCGACTGACCGAAGGTGCAGCCCCGGTAGGCGGGGGTGGTGGGGCGGGGAGGTTCTCAGGCCCGGCGGTGCCGCGCGCCGCGGGCCGACGGTCGCCCACCCAGAAATTCAAAGACTCCTGACTGGAAACGCTTGCGCGCCACTGGTGCGCGCTGGCAAGAGAAATACTGGAACTGGCTATTATCATCGGATCACTTCCATGCTTTCCGCTGTCTGGTTATCGGCACGCTCGCTAATGAGTTGAGTGCTAATTCGGCTATCGGGCTATTATAGGTGTGATTAAAAGCGGGTGGGGCCGGAGTGGGGCCGGAGTGAAGTTGGATCATTTGAAAATCGAAAAATGTAGAGGGTCTTTCAAAACCCCGCCCGCGGCGGGCCGCGAGCCCTCACGCGGCGTTTGGGTGGGTTTTGAAAGAGCCGCTGTAGTCATACATGTTGACGTGTCCTCCCGTCGCGGCGAAGAGGGTGTCAGAAGCGGCGGGCCGAAGACGGAGCGGTTGGGGTGTTGATTGGGAGCATCCGGCGAACAAAGATTTCCTGCTGGTCAGCCAGTTCAGCGTCACCGGCGCGCTCTACACCGGCCGGCCGGATTTGGGCGGCTTCGGCAACGACCTGCCGCTGGTGGTCATCGAGTTGAAGAAGTCCCGCGTGCCCGCACGCGCGGCGTTCGACGAGAACCTCACGCACTACAAGCAGCAAATATCGCCTGCCGTCCCCTCGTAAACCACCCGGCCGGTGCGTTTGCAAACGGCGATAGGGCAAGTCACCGCGTTGGACGCCTTGCCGCATTTTTTGGACGCGCCCGACATGAGCGCGGCGGATTTGGCGCGGCGGCTCGACGTTCACCGCCTGCTGCGCGCGATGATTCTGCGCGGGGAGCGACAACTAACGCTGGCCCACGTCCGCCCGCGGGCAAACCATTTCAGCGTGTTAGCCGACTTGTTTCTGGCGTAAAGCGCTGACCGCACCGCCCTCCTCACCTCCACGCTGGCGTTCGGCCAAGTTCCAGTTATTCTTCACCCACATGGACTCCCGAGAAGCACACGTCGCGCTCAATCTCATCGAAGGTGTTGGGCCGGTGCGCGCGCGCCAACTCCTGGAACACTTCGGCGAAGCGCCCGCGATTCTTCAGGCCTCCAAGTCGCAACTCCTCCAGGTCCGCGGCATCGGCGCCGAAACCGCCGAGGCCATTGCCCATTGGGAGAAGGCCGTTGACCTCCCCGCCGAGTTGAAGCGCATCGCCGACTTCGGCTGCCGGGTGGTGGTTCAATCCGACGCCGAATACCCCGCGTCCCTCCGCGAAATCTACGACCCGCCGATTGTGCTCTACGTGAAGGGCGCCATGTCGCCGAAAGACAAGAACGCCGTGGCGATGGTCGGTTCCCGGCAGACGACCCACTACGGTATCGAGGTGGCGCGCAAGTTGTCCTATCAGCTTGCCTACGTCGGCGTCACCGTCGTCAGCGGCGGGGCCCGCGGCATTGACACCGCATCGCATCAAGGCGCACTCGCGGCGAAGGGCCGCACCGTTTGCGTTCTGGGCACGGGCATCAACATTGTTTTCCCGCCGGAGAACGCGGAACTCTTCGAGCGCATCGCCGCCAACGGGGCGGTGATTACCCAGTTCCCGTTCAATCGCAACGGCGACCGGCAATCCTTCGCCATCCGTAATCGCATTGCCGCCGGCATGACGCTCGGCACGGTCGTCGTGGAAGCCGATCTGCACAGCGGCGCGCTCATCACGGCGAACTTCGCCACCGAATATGGCCGACAAGTCTTCGCCGTGCCGGGGCGGATTGATTCGCCGCGCAGCAAAGGCTGTCACGACCTCATCAAGAAAGGCGCGAAGCTCTGCGAAGGCGCCGAGGACATCCTGAGTGAATTCGAGTATTTGTTTCCCGCCAGCAACAAACCGCCCTCGCCGGGGGAAACCGGCGTGTTGCCGGCGCTGGAACTTTCGGAAAACGAGCAGAAAGCTTTTGAGTCACTCCAGACCGGCGACGAGACGAGCATTGACGAAGTCATTCACCGCAGCGGGTTGCCGAGTTCCGCCGTGTCCGTCGCGCTGCTGAGCCTGGAAATGAAGCGCATCATCAAGCAACTGCCGGGGAAGCTGTTTGTGCGCAACCGTTGAACCAGGGGTGCCAGGCAATCGGAGGCTTTGGAATGGCCACACGAGAAAGCGCTGCGATCCCTCGCCGTTCCCAACCGCGCATGGGAAAGTGATTTCGCTCCGCTCCGCGCCCGTCAGGAAACAACACTCCTTTCAGCTCACACAACCAAACCTAGGGCGCGCGAGTCCGTGACGGCGAGATTGAGATCGGCGTTGGGCGGCTATCCGCGGAGTTTCTGCATGGCGCGCACATAATCGGTG
>CAIKLQ010000562.1 GCA_903828255.1 uncultured Verrucomicrobiota bacterium | reverse complement strand
GCGAGGCCCCGGAGGATGGATTGCTGGTGGGTGATCTGAACCAATAACGGAACTGCCGCGTTGGCTGAAGGACCGTATTTGCCCAATCTCCAGAGAGCGGCAGAGCGGTAGCTATCATCCGAGTTGTCGGGGTTGGGTCTTCCCAAAACTTTGATGAGCGCCGGCAAAAGCGCCGGTGAATTTGGTGACACTCGGCCAAGTAGCCGGGTGGTTTCGCAGAACAGGTCGTCGGCGGGCATGACTTTCAGTGCTTCCTCGAGGATCGGCACGACCGAATTGGTTCGTCGGTCAATGGCCCAAAGCGCGGACGCGGCATTCAGCCGAACTTCCAAATCCGGGTCCTTCAATGCGATCGTCAAAGCCGGAATGGCGGCTTTCGCCGATGACTCCATTTTCGCCAAACCCACGGCGGCTTCCCGCCTCACATCGAGATCTTTCGCCTCCAGACAACGGGTCAGCACCGGCAGGCAGTTGGTGCTTTCCGGGCTGGCGATACCGACCACGGGGGACATGAGGTAAGCCGGGGCGCGGCTGTTCTTGTTTTCCAAGAGTCGCAGTAAGAGGGCCAGCAACTTTTCGCGTTCTTCACCCAATAACGGCTGGTAAAATAGGACGACCGACGCTGCATTCCAGATTTCGCCTGCCGGGATGGGAGGTGTGAACTGCTGTTGCACTAAAGCGGGCAGATTGGGATACACCCACTGATAGCATCGGTCCCATGGCGAATCCTCTTTCTCGAAGGCTTGGAGGAGAACCGGAGTTGCAGTTGAACCCATCTCGCGAAATGCAAGTAACAGCGCAGCTTGATTCGTGGCGTAACCCTGCCGCAACCACTGTTCCGCAGTCTTGCCTCCATATGTCGGCATGGATTTCTGGCCGGCCCTGGAAAACAAGGAACCCGACACAAAAGCCGCGATCAGCGCGACAACGCCCACTCCGCCCAGCCACCACCGACACGTAGATTTGGTTTTGCTCATAGGCGTCACCAACCTCCCGCCGTCCCACCCGCGCGTGGATCCGCTGCTCCGACAAAGCCTTTGCCATCGGGCGAGCGCGCGACGATTTGCGAAGCCGCCATGACGGGCAGCACCGTCACGGTATGTCCCCGCTGACGCAGCCCCGTCTGCAAAGCTTCCGGCAACGCTGCCTCGATCATCAATTCATCGGGCGACCACTGGTGGTGGACGCGCGGCGCGGCGAGGGCTTGTTCCGCTGTCAACCCCAGGTCCAACATGCCGACTAGCTCCAGCAGCACGGCGGAAATGATCTTCGGACCGCCGGCGGCGCCGAGCGCGATAACTGGCTTTCCGCCCTTTAACACAATCGTGGGACTCATGCTCGACAATGGGCGCTTGCCCGGGGCGACGGCGTTGGCCTCCGCGCCGACCAAGCCGAAATAGTTCGCCACGCCGGGTTGGGCGGAGAAGTCGTCCATCTGGTTGTTCATCACCACACCCGTGCCGGGAATCACGACCTTCGATCCAAAGCTCGTGTTGACCGTGGCAGTGCAGGCGACCCAGTTGCCCTCGGCGTCGGCTACCGAGAAATGCGTGGTGTGATGCTTGAAGACGTCGGTGTTCCAATTCGGCGGGTGCCCGTGGGAGGAAACTTTCGTGGCGTGTTTCAGGTTGATTTGCTTCGCGAGCGATGCGGCGTATTTCTTCGACACCAGGCCGCGCGGGACCTTGGCGAAGTCCGGGTCGCCGAGCCAATACGCGCGGTCGGCAAAGGCCAGCTTCATCGCCTCGGCCATGACGTGCAGCCGCGTCGCCTCACCCAGCGACTTCAAATCGAACCGCTCCAAAATGTTCAACATCTGCGCGAGGTGGACGCCCCCGGAACTGGGCGGCGAGAACGTGACGATCTTGTAGCCGCGATAGGTCGTCGTGACCGGTTCGCGCAGCGCGAGGCGGTAATTCGCAAAGTCGCTAGCGGTCATAATGCCGCCATTGGCCTGCATCCATTTCTCCGTCGCTTGCGCAAACGGCCCACGATAAAACCAATCGCTCCCTTGCCCGGCAATGGCCCGATACGAGGCGGCGAGGTCTGGCTGTTTCAGCACGTCGCCGGCGCGGAGCGGTTTGCCGTCTTTGAAAAACACGGCGCGCGAGGAATCGAATTTCGCCAGATCGTCGGCCACGGATCCCAGCCGCTTCGCGTGGCTTTCGGTAATGGCAAAACCGGCCTCGGCCAAATCCGCCGCCGGGCGCAACAGTTCGCCAAAATTCTTCCGGCCAAACTTTTTCACGGCATACTCGAACGCTGCCAACTCGCCCGGGACGCCACTGGCGAGCGCCCCCGTCTGGCTCAATTCCGGGTCCGCCTTACCGTTACGCACGAACATGTCCCGCGTGGCGGCAGCCGGAGCCATCTCGCGGCCATCAATCGCCACAAACTTGCCGTTCGCCAGGCGGATGAGCATGAAGCAGCCGCCCCCGATTCCCGAATTTTCCGCGTTCACCACGCCGAGGGTGAACCCGACGGCCACGGCGGCGTCCACCGCATTGCCGCCGGATTTCAAAACGTTCAGCCCGGCTTCGGTGGCGAGCGGATGACCGGAGGCGACTATACCGTGGGTGTTTTCGGCGAGGCAGCAAACTGTGCCGAGCGAGAGACCGAAGAGTGCAACCAAGGCTTGCGCCAGTTGAGCGCCACGAAACGAGGGGTAATAGGCGGGCGCGCGAGTTTCCCTCTTCCCTGCGGAAGGGGAGAGGGCCAAGGTGCGGGGCCATTCGACGGTGTCGCGAGCGCTCGTCTCCACCTGCGATCCCTCACCCCGACCCTCTCCCCCTCGGCGGGGGCGAGGAAGAACCGCCCGGTCGCCTCTGGGTTTCAGCATCCGGTCAGTCGGCTCCTGTCCAAGGTTGAAGTTCATTTCAGTTCCTCGTTCGCTGCCAGCTTCAACTCACCTTCCGAGCGCGCCATGACCGCCGACGCCAGACAGTTGCCAACGAGGTTCACAGTGGTCCGCGCCATGTCCATCAATTCGTCCACGCCGAGAATGAGCGCCACCCCTTCGAGCGGCAGGCCAAACGTCGTCAGCGTGCCCGCCAGGATGACGAGCGACGCCCGCGGCACCGCGGCGATGCCTTTGGTCGTGAGCATCAGCGTGAACATCATCATCAACTGCTGCCCGAGCGTCAGAGTCACCCCGGCGGCTTGCGCGACGAAGATGGACGCCACCGCCAGATAGAGTGTGCTGCCATCGAGGTTGAACGAGTAACCCGTCGGCAGCACGAAGGAGACAATCCGCTTGGGCACGCCAAAGGCCACCATCTTTTTGAAGGCGTCGGGCAAGGCGGCGTCCGAGGAAGTCGTGGTAAAGGCGATCAAAGCCGGCTCTTTCACGGCTTTCAGAAACTTGAGCACCGGAATGCGCGCGAGCAACGCCACCGGCCAAAGCACCACCAGCACAAAAACCACCAGCGCGCCGTAAAGCGTCGCCACGAGCAGACCAAGGTTCTTCAACACCCCGAGGCCGGAGTGTCCCACGGTGACCGCCATCGCCGCGCCAATGCCGAACGGAGCGAACTTCATGACCAACCCGGTGAACTTGAACATCACTTCCGACAGCCCCTCGAAAAAGTTCAGCATGGTTTCCTTGGGCTTACCTGTAACTTGCGTGAGCGCGACCGCGAAGATCACCGCGAAAACCACCACCTGCAAAACGTCGTTGCTCGCCGCCGACTCGAAGAAACTCTTCGGCACGATGTGCTCCAGCATCTCGGGCACGGTCTGTTGGTGCGGCACTTCGCGCGTGCCGACCAGCGGTGGGAGCGTCACGCCCAGACCCGGCTTCACCCAATTCACCGCCAGCAAACCCACCGCCAGCGCCAGCGTCGTGACGATCTCAAAGTAGATCAGAGACTTGATCGCCAATCGTCCCACGGCCTTCAAATCATCGCTGTGTCCCGCAATGCCGACGACCAGCGTCCCGAAAATGATCGGTACGATGATGCACTTGATGAGCCGGAGGAAAATGTTGGAGACGACCTTGAGGTGTTGTGACTGTTCCGGGAACATCGCGCCGACGCCGATCCCCGCGATCATCGAAATCATGATCCACTGCGTGAGGCTGATGCGGCGCAAATGGGCGATCATCGGTTGGCAATGCTGGCGTGTTGGTCTGGTCCCGATAGTTCTGTTTTCGCTGACGACGCTAACAGTTCACCCGGACCGCGACAAACAAAACTCGGTTGCTCGGATTCAAGCGGCATATTCAATCGCCGCCGCGAATGGGCCCTGCCGGAGCCACCCGTAACCGCCAGCGCACCTCCCTGCAGAAGTCTATCCGCGCCAAGACGCAACGCACCGCAGCCACGCTGCGCCCTGGATGGCACTGCGGATGTTTTCCCGTTCCGAAATTTCGCCCCGACCGCGCCGACACTTGATCAGAAGCCCTGGCGAAAAGGCGACTTCGCCTGAGAAATGTCTTGCCCCGCGCCGGGGCGCAACACAATGATTCCAACCAGAACGATTACCAACCATGATCAGCACGAGTTGAAGCAACGCCCATAATATGAAAACCCTACCCTTCCCCAAACGAGCCGCTCTCCGCGGCGGATTCACGCTGATCGAACTGTTGGTGGTCATTGCTATCATCGCCATCCTGGCCGCCATGTTATTGCCGGCTCTCAGCAAGGCCAAGGACCGCGCCAAAGCCACCAGTTGCCTGGGCAACATGCGCCAGATCTGCCTCGCCACGGCGATGTATGGAAACGACAACCGCGACTACATCGTAATGCTCTACATGAACGGGGCGACCCCGCCCGGGGCTTGGTTCCCCAGCACCGACGGCACTTGGTGGGCGGATTCGCTCAAGCCGCTCATTCAAACCACCAACCTCGTCAAATGCCCGTCGGTGCAGGTCGGTCTGGGCATCGCGATGAACCACCCGGAGATCGGTGGCTGGCGCGATAATCCGTCCAAAATCACGAACATCAAGCATCCCAGCGAATCGGCGCCCTACACCGATGGGGCCTTGGTCTCCAACCCCACGCAGAAGGATCCGAATTTATGGCTGGAAACCAAGGATGTGAATCAACTGTACTACCGGACGCCATCCAATGAAGGCTATTACGACAGTGACCCCGAGCGTCCCATTGGCCGTCACAACCAACGGTGCAATGCGGGATTCGCGGATGGGCGGGCTGCAGGGGTGCCTGTCAGCACACTCGGGTTGCAGTACTTTCCCGGTAAAGGGCCAAGCGGACAAGCCGCTTGGGGGAACCCGCGTTGGCACAGCGCTGGGAATAAAATCTACGATTCCCGCTGGATGTGGGACATGGAGTAATAACCCTGTCGGCCCCAACCATTCGCCGGTAAATTCCTGATGAAGTCAAAAAAGGTTTCAATGGCCGTTGCCGTGGTGGCTGGCTTCGTGGCGGTGCTCCTGTTCTGGCGGCAATTCGCAAACCCCACTGCAAATCTGCGACCGAGCGCGGCGGTGGGCGAGGTTCTGGCCGAGGAGGTCGCGCGTGTAATCGGTGGGACCGGCAAGGTCGCTTTGATCTGTCGCCAACCGCTGAAGGATGGGGTGGATGCAACTGGGGAAAAGGTGACCGCGTTCCAGGCGGCATTGAAACGCCACAGCAAAGTGACTCTGACGACTTCGGATTGGCTGCCGCGCCCGCAGACGGGCACCATGGATCTGGGCGTGGTCACGCCAGAACAATTCGAGGCTGCGCTGGAAAAAACCCCCGATGCCAAAGCCTTTCTCATTCTCGCCGGAATGCCGCCGTATTCGAAGGCCCTCGTGGACAAGCTGACGGCCCGTTCCGCGAAATTGATCGCCGTGTGCGGTTACACTGGCGACGTGCGCCGCTGGCTGGAATCCAAAGTTCTGGCGATGGTCATCGTGCCACGCTTCGGCGACTTGCCGCCCGGCACCCCCAAGCCGAAGACCGCCCGGGACTGGCTGCAACAGGAGTTCGAACTGCTCACGCCCGAGACGCTGGCCAACGCGCCTTACTGATCCCAAGTTGCGCCAACTCCGACCGGTTGCTTCGCTCGGTTAGCGACTTACTTGGCCGAAGCACTTGGCAGCACGGCATGCGGGGTGGTGACAGTCACGTCCTTCTGGTCGGTGACGGAGAGATAGCAAACCAGCGGGCGTTCGGCAGGCACTGGAGCGGTGATCTTGCCGTTGACGATTTGCGCCGGCACGGTTTTCCAGAGCCGCTTTTGCCATTCACCTTCCTCGCTGGTGTAATTCAGTTCCGCCCGGGCCAGCGGGACTTTGCTTGAGTAAGTGGTCTTGGCCAGATCGCCGCTAATTTTCATCGCCTTCAGGTTCGGCAACGGCGTGCCGCGTTTCAAGACGCTGTCCACAAAGCTATCCACCTCGCCAAACGTCCAGATGTGCCCGTGCGCCAGCCGAATCTTGACCGACAAGGTGACCGGTCGTTTGACCTGCCGGTAGGACTTCTGGTAGCTGTCCAGCGGATAGGCGAAGTCATTCGAGCCGTTGAGGAACAGGATGGGGCAGTTCACACCGCCGAGATAGCGCGACGGATCGAAATAATCCACCCACCGTTGCCGCTGGTCCGCGCTCATTTGCGCGAAGCGCGGGAGCCAGACGCTGTTGTCATTCAGAAAGCCACAGCCATAAACCGGCACCGCCACCTTCAGCCGCTCATCAATGCCGGCGATGATGCAGGTCAGATACCCGCCCCAACTGATGCCCGTGACCCCGATGCGTTTGCGATCCACCTCCGGTCGCGCCGCCAGCAACGAATGTCCGCGCAGGACGGCGGCTACCGCGTGGTAGGTCCACATCTCCCGCGCGTCGGCGGCGGTGAAATCGCGGAACTTGCTCTGGTCGTCCTGCTCCGGGCCGCCGTCCGGAAGGCGTCCGTCCGGGCCGTGGCCCGCAAGGTCCATTGCGAGCGCCACGTAGCCGCGCTGCGCCCAATGCTCCGCCCACTCGCGGAACGCCTTGCCGCCGCCGCCATGCACGAGGAGCATGGCCGGAAACGGGCCTTTACCCTGCGCCGGGCGGGCGTAGTAAGCGAAAATGCGAGTGGGCTTGCCCTGGAACGTCTCCCCCTCGTAATAAACTTCCTGCGTGAGATTGGTCTGGAAGCCCCAAGTCGCCACCGGCACGACGTGGAGCGATGGCACATCCCACGGGCCGGTGAAGCGTTGCGTAGCGCTGGCGGTGAAACAGCAGACCAAGAGAAACATTAGCGGGAGAGGCGAGAACTTTTTCATGCAATGACAGATTCAAAGTTGTTCATGGTTAAACGTGCGGAAGAACAAAGACACCAAGCCGCGCGACTTGGAAACAAAAAACGCCAAAAAAAGAGGCCGGGAAGTGATTCCCGGCCTCTGTGACTTTAGTTTTTATCGGAGCGCGAGTGCTGCCCTCGCGCAAGCTGCGTTATGGCAATCTCCAGCCGTAGAACTTCGTCCCACTGGCCGAGATGGTCAGCGGTGAAACCGGCGACCCGCCCACGGGCGAGTACGTGCCGTTGACGGTGGAAGATTCCACCAGCGTGGTGCCCGCCGGCCAAGTGATGGTCACATTGCCAGCCGCAGCCGGGAGGATCGTCAGCGCGGTGGTGCCCGCTTTGCCGCTGACGTAATGGCGTGCCACCTGAATTGGCGTCAACGCCGTGCTGTAAATAGCCGGTTCATCCACCACACCGGCGAAGTTATTCGCCCAGCCATTGCCGGTGGAGCCGATGGCCCAATCCCCATTGACGACGGGCAGGGCGCCGACAGCGGACGTCGAACTGGCGACCTCCGCCCCGTTGCGGTACAGCCGCCACTTGCTGCCGTCGTAGGTGCCGACCAGGTGAACCCAGCTCCCGGTCAAATCGCCGACCGGAATCGGGAAGCTCGCCGTGTAGGAACTCGTCCCGATTTCCAGATTGTTCGTGTAGGTGGTCACCTGCGAACCGACCACGTAATTTGCTCCCCCTTCAATCCGCAGAAAAACCTCCGGACTGTTGGTGACCGATCCGTCTGCCGGCGCGTGCCCGTCGCCCGCGGTCGTCATGATATAATCGCTGATCGTGGGTGTCCCGTGGGAGAGGATGCGCGCCGGATCGTTCGGTTGAGTGGCCGCAGGTTTGACCCACGCCTCCAAGGTGATCTGACCGGAGATATTCAAGCCGGACGGATTGTTGGCGCTGGCCCATTGTTTGACTCCATCCAGCGCCAACGCGGCATTGGACGCTTCAAAGCCTGCAAACGCTGGAGCTTGAGGGCCAGCCGCAGTGTTGGTGGACAACACCAAATTCCCGTCCGTCGTGTCGCCGAGGGTGCCACTGTTGGCGGCCCCGAAGAATGCCGCATCGTTGAAACGGAGGTAGGTTTTCGGGCCAAGCCTTTGCGTTCCCGACCCGTCATAGGGGGACATCAACACCAAAGATTCATAATTCGTCCCGGAGTTCGCATTGGTGCCAGCCGCGTAATGCGTCAAGATTTGGTCCGGGGTCAGGACGTAGTTGCTGTAAAACGCCACTTCGTCAGCGTCGCCTTCCCAAGGGTTGCTCCCCAAGGTCGAAGCGGCGTTGTAGGCGCCAATCGCGAAATCGGCGGGCACATCGCCATTCTGCCCGGCTTCCGGCGTCTGCCGGTTGGCGGCGTAGATCGCGTCGGTGATCTGTGCGGCGTAAACGCCATCCACGTAAGCCGTAAAAGTGCCCTGCCACTGGTCATTTCCGTTGCCACCAAGGTCGCCGTTCTGGGTGAGCGGCTCCCAAGTGATGACCAAATGCTGCCATTTGCCGACGGTGTAGTCGGTACCGGTAAGGAGCGTCGAACCCGTACTCGTGTTGACGCCGTTATAGGTGCGGAACGCCCAGCCGTGACCTTCATTGTTGATGCCGGGGATGGCGGCATAGGAATTATTCGGAAAACGCTGATACATCACCCAACCGGTCCGGGCACCGCCACCGGCAGCCATGCGATTGGCCATCGGGGATTGCCCGCCTTGTTGATCCCGCGTCGGTCGGAGCCAGGCTTCCAAGGTGAAGGGCAAGCCAGCGTTCGGGTTGTTCCCGGCCAACCAGGGCATGGTCGTTACCGCCCGGCCATTTCGGCTGTGGTAAGCGGCGGCCCCGTCATGGGTGCGGCCCGCCAGCGCGCTGGCGGCAGGGTTGCGAATCTCGGCGGTATGGGTGGCGATGCCGTTATTCCGTTCGTCGCCCAAATTGAGGGCGATATCCCCGGTCGGGGTGCGCTCATTAAGCCGCAGATGGACCACCGGATTGGCGGACTGGATCAGCGTCTCGTAAGCCGTGGCGCGGTTG
>CAIKLQ010000561.1 GCA_903828255.1 uncultured Verrucomicrobiota bacterium | reverse complement strand
TTTCACATGATGGCGGCGATCCAGGCGGGCAAGCATGTGTTCGTTGAAAAACCTCACGGCATTGACCCGGCGGGCATCAAGGTCCTGCGCGCCGCGTGCGAATTGGCCAAGCAGAAAAAACTTTCCGTCCAGTCCGGCCTGCACAGTCGGCACCACACTGGTTATGCGGAAACAATTCAGCGCATTCACGACGGCGCCATCGGCGAAGTCGTGGCGATCGAGGAGAATTTCCTGCGGGCGCCTTACGGCGTGACCGAGCGCAAACCCGGCCTCACGGAACTCCAGTATCAATGCAGCACCCAATACCACTTCACCTGGCTTTCCGGGGATGATGTCGTCCAGTCGCTCGTCCACAATTTCGACCGCGCCAACTGGGTCATGCACGGCCAGCCGCCGGTGAAATGCCACGGCCTCGGCGGACGCTCAACCATGGTCGAGCCGCTTTACGGCAACGTTTTCGATCATCACTCGGTCGTTTATGAATGGGCGAACGGCGTGCGGATGTATGGGTTCTGCCGCACCACGACGGGGTGCTACGACGAAAGCTCCAGCATCATCCTCGGCGCGAAAGGCCGGGCGAGCATCCTGAATTGCGAAATCCGCGGGGAGAAACCGTGGCGCTGGAAAGGCAACTGCGATCCCTACCAGATCGAGCACAACAAACTCTTCGCCGCGATCCGCTCGGGCAATCCGGTCAACGCCGGCGATTACATGGCGGACAGCACGATGATCGGCATCATGGGGCAACTCTCGTGTTACACCGGGCAGGAGGTGACTTGGGAACAGGCGAACGCATCGGATTTCCTATACACACCGAAACCGGAGGATTGTCACGATGACATGACGCCGCCCACCGTGCCCGATGTGAACGGCAGTTATCCGGTGTATGCTCCGGGGCGGACGAAGCTGCTGGGGTAGGCACGACCATGTAGGACAGGCGTCGCGCCCGTCTCTAACTTCTTGTTTTCGGCTTGGGCGGGCCGCCTCCAGGGTGAAGAGCACTCACCAAACGGTGAACGAGGGAATTGAATGGAGACAGGCGCGACGCCTGTCCTACGAGTTTTGACTGTGCGCCAGCTTGTAACCTCACATGGGCGGACAAGGCGAGGCATAGAATTGTTAGTTGGTTGGTCTTGATTTCTGGAAAGAATCCAGAGAAAGGGAAAGCGCTATGAAAATAAAAAGTCTGGGTTGTTCAACGAAAACAATGGGGTCGTCAGGTTTGCAAAACCGTCCCGGGGTGAAATCACTAGGGCTTCTCCCTCACCCTGACCCTCTCCCGCTGGGAGAGGGAACAGCCCTTGCCTGTCATAGTTTTTTCGACCCGCATCCTGCCAACTCCGACTCGGGTGACTTCGGGAAGCGGCCCGCGATTCTCACTCTCCCAGCGGGAGAGGGCCGGGGTGAGGGAGAGCCTCCGAACCTTTGGCGCGCTTCGGCTACACTGGGGATGGGGCGGATGCTGTTCGTGGCGCTTACCGCCGCCGTCTCGCTTGCAGTTTCGGCGCAGGAGAAACTCACCTACGTTGATCTCGTCAAGCGGCTCACGGACTTGGAGCACCTCGCCACCTTGCCGGCGGCCGGCGAAACTACCAAGCAATGGTCCAGCTACGACCGCGCCAGCAAATACGACGCGCAAACCGGCAAGTATATCCGGTGGGACGCCAACGGTGACGGCGGCGGCATCATCCGCCAGGAAGGCGACCAGTCCGTTTTCGCCGAGATGGAGGGGCCGGGCTGCTTATGGCGCATCTGGTCCGCCACGGCCAAGGATGGCCATGTGCGCATCTATCTCGATGGCGCGAGCGAACCGGCGGTGGACCTGCCCTTCGACGGCTACTTCAACGGCAAGCACGCGCCGTTCACGCGCCCGCAGCTTGTCCACACCGTGGCGAATGGGCGCAACAACTACACTCCTATCCCGTATCAGAAGTCGTGCAAGATCGTCGCCGACGCGGAGTGGGGACAATACTACCAGTTCGTCTATACCACCTTTCCGAAAGGCACTGAGATTCCCACATTCAAACGCGAACTGACCACAGAAGAAAATGCCGCCCTCGACCAGGCAAATGAATTGTTAAGCCACTCCGGCCCGCGCGACCTAAGCAAAGCCTCCGCGAAGTCGGGTAGTGTTGACTTGGTCAGTGGCAACGATGGCTCGACCACCGACAAGCTTGCGGGCCCCGGTGCCATCACCATGATTCGCGCCAAGGTGGATCTTCCCGCTGCGCCCGCGGATCGCGATGGGTTGCGGGAGCTGGTGCTTCAGATTCGTTGGGATGGGGAAGCGTCCCCCAGCGTCTGGGTGCCGCTCGGCGATTTCTTCGGCACGGCGCCGGGCGCCAATCCGTATCGCGCCTTGCCTTGCGGCCTGACCGAGGACGGCTGGTGGTATGCGAATTGGTTCATGCCCTTTGGCAAGAGCGCCGAGGTGAAGGTGATCAATGAAGGCAAGCAGGACCGCCACCTGAACCTCGAAATCTACCGCCAACCGCTCCCGGGCGATCCGGCGAAGTTCGCCCGCTTTCACGCCAAGTGGCATCGCGATGAATTCCTGCCCACCCTCCAAGCGCGCGAGATTGACTGGCCCATGCTCAAAACCACGGGCCGAGGCCGCTTCGTCGGCGTGATGTTGCACATCTGGAATCCGCGTGGCGGCTGGTGGGGTGAGGGCGACGAAAAGTTCTTTGTGGACGGCGAGAAGTTTCCGTCCACGTTCGGCACTGGCTCGGAAGATTACTTCGGTTATGCGTGGAGCAGTGCGCAGTTGTTCTACCATCCTTACCACAATCAGACCTTCAACTCCGGCAATTGCAAAGGCCACATTTCCGTCAACCGTTTTCACATCGCCGACCAGATCCCGTTCCAAAAATCCTTCGCGGGCGACATCGAAAAGTATTACCCGAATGAGAAGCCTACGCTCTATGCCTCGACGGTCTATTGGTATCTCGAATCCGGTGGCCATGATCCTTATGCGCCGGCACCGGTGGCGGAACGGACGAGCTATTACGTGCAACCGCCGCCAAGAGTAACCCCCGGCGTCATCGAGGGAGAAAGGTTAAAGGTCCTATCCAAGACCGGAGGCAACCCGCAAGAGCAGGACTTGACCGGCTTCGGCGATCAATGGAGCAACGACGCGCACCTCTGGTGGATTGACGCCCAGCCCGGCGACAAACTCAAACTGGCGCTGCCGGTTGAAAGAGCGGGCAAATTCAAACTCCTGGTGCAACTAACCAAAGCCGTGGATTACGGCATCGTGCAGCTTTCCCTTGATGACCAGAAACTCGGTGAGCCAGTTGACCTTTACCACGCTGGCGTCATCCCAAGTGGGGAGCTGGCTTTCGGTGTCCACGACCTTTCGGCTGGCGAACACAAGCTGACGGTGGCGCTCACCGGCGCAAATGAGCAAGCCGTGAAGAGCTACATGTTCGGCCTCGACTACCTGAAGCTGGTCGAGGTGAAGTGAAATTCAGAAACGCGCCGAGCCATCATTCCTTGCCGCTCGCCGCTTTCAGCCAGAAGTGCGCCATCAACGCCGCGCCCGCCGGGCTAGGATGCACGCCGTCGCCGGCCCAGTGTTCGGGCGGCGCATATTTCACCGCGACATCGAACATCGCCTGAAAGGGAACAAACGTGGCGTGGTGCTTCAGCGCCACGCGCTTTGCCGAGGCGCGATACCGATCAAACTCCGGAAACCATTTGTCGCTCACCGCGCCGCAGCGCAGGACAAAAGGCTCGCAAATGACGAGCTTCACTTTCGGC
>CAIKLQ010000560.1 GCA_903828255.1 uncultured Verrucomicrobiota bacterium | reverse complement strand
CCGTGGTTGCGGACGGCAGTCCGAACTTTTTCAGGCGCGGAGCTCAAATTCTTCAGCAAGTCCTCGATGGATTTACCGCCCAGTTCGGGGGCCTCGCCGATAGCCTTGTTTAGATTCGTGACGTAGGCGGCGTGGTGTTTGGCGTGGTGAATCTCCATCGTGCGCGCGTCAATGTGCGGTTCAAGCGCGTCGAAGGGGTAGGGCAATGCGGGCAAGGTGAACGGCCCGCTCGGGGCGGCGGCGGGGGCGGGTTGGGCAATCACCCCTGGCACGGTCGCGAGGGTGGCCGTGGCGAGCGCGGCGGTTTTCAAGGCTTGGCGGCGAGTCATCATAATCGTTGTTTGGTTTTGGATATGCAGAACTTTAGCTTCGACAGGAAGTGGATTGCAACCGTTCAAATGTCTGGCAGAACCGAACGGGCGCCGGCCGCGCACTGCTTCCGGAGCGCGGGCGGTCGAGCGCCGCCTATTCGTTGTGCGGAATCTTGATCGTGCCACCGCCGATGAACTCGCGGATTACCGCGTCGCCCGGGATGAGGTCGTAACCGCTCAACTGTTCCTTCGTGAAACCCTCCACGGATTCCAGCAGCGTCCGCACGCGCTCGTAGCGGATCCGAGCGTCAAGAAATCCACGGTAGGCTTGCAGGTCTTCGCGCGGCGGGAGAAGCCCGGCCGCGCCGGTGAAGAAGGGTTTGAGCGCAGGCAGGTCGAAGGGGAAGCCGCCGTTCACCACATGGTCCGCCGTGCCCATCAGCGGGATGATGCTGAACAATTCTCCCGCCCGCACGTAATGCCAGTGCAGCAAGGTCAGCAGCGGGCGATGATTCCGATGCCGCGCGTCGCGCAACATCCGCCGGATCAGACGCACGTCGGTGAATTTCGTCAGCCGGTTCGTGCTGCCGTCGCCTTCGTAGATCACGTTTTGGGCTTCGATGTAGAGCCGGAATTGCGTCCGCGCGTCAAGGCCTTCGGTCATCGGCGGATAAAATCCGTGCAAGCAATCCAACAACAGGATTTGATCGCGTTCGAGTTTGACCGGCTTGGAACTAATCCGGCGGCCTTCCTTGAAACTGTAAACCGGCTTCTCAATCGTCTGGCCGTCGAGCAAGTCGCGGAGGTGGCCGTTGAGCAACTGGATGTCCAGCGCCTCGGGCGTCTCGTAGTTGCGGTCGTTGATCCAGTCGGTCGGATGCTCGACGAGCGACCAGAAATAATCATCGAGGTTCAACATCAGGAAACGCAGGCCCTGCTTTTCCAGGCGCTGCGTCAGCTTGACCGTGGTGGTGGTTTTTCCGGATGAGCTTGGCCCGCTCACCCACAGCATCCGCAAAGGGTCGCCCGCGTTAAGCCGGGCCAAAACTTTTCCCGCTGCTGCGTCCAGGGACTGCTCATAAGCCGCGAGCGACTCGGCGATGACCGCTTTGATTTTTCCGCTGCGCACCGCTTCGTTGAGTCCGGCGATGGTGTGGACGCCCCGTTGGCGGTTCCAAGCGAGGGTTTGATCCATTTGCGCCTGGGGGAAACCGTTGCCGGCAAAAGTCTCTGAGGTCACCGCTCCCTCGCGCAGCCAGTGCCGGCCCCAGCGATAACACTCATAAGCGTCGGCCGTGCTCGGAAAACCGTAACTGCGCAGCGCGTGCAGCACTTCGTCCTGAATCGTCTCAATCGTCGGCGGAAAATTCGCGATGAGATGATGCGGATTGGAATTCAGGCAAACGACGACCGAGTCCGCCAGAAACTCCGCGATTTCGTCGCTACTCCGGTGGGCTTCAAAAATCTTTTCATTGATCCCGGGCAGGAGATCCTGGTGAAAGCCGCCGATCGAATCCGCGGCGCGCTGGATCGCCTTGCAGATGCGGCTCACATCAAAGGTGACAAGCGCGCGATTACGTTTCTGGATTTTGACAATGCGGTTTTGAACGGCCACGGAGCAAGTGTATGCCCGGTTACGCGAAGGAGACAACCTTGTAGTGGGGCAGGGGGCAGGGTAGTCGGGCAGACGTCGGGCCTGCAACCGTCCCGCTTTCCGCTTACATCTGCGCGGCGAGTTGCCGGGCGAAACTGTTCGGTTTGAGAAACGCATCCAGCCGCTCGCACAGCAGCGATTCGGCGTCGTCGGCCAGCGGGCAGTCGAATCCTCCCGGAACCGTGGTGGTGTTTCGCCAAGCCATGATGCTGTTCGGATTGTTCGGCAAGGGCATCGAGCCCGGAGGCTCACTCGCGGCGGCGTTTCGCTCCGGGTGACGGCAGCGCAAGTTTTGCCGGCGCGGCCGCCGGCGCGGTTTTCGGCAGGCTCAAGCGGAAGTATGGATCACCGTAATGTTGGTATGCGCCCCAAGTCGCGCGGCCCCCGTCGCTCAGGGTCGCAATTTTCACGCGCGCGGCTCGCATGGCTTCGTGCAACGGTTCGGCGTGATTGTTGCCCAGACCGAGCAGTCCGCCATAGACGCGCTTGGCAAACTCCAGTGCCGCCGCATCGTCCACCGGCCAGGCGGTGCAGATAAAGTTGCCGACGCCGCGGCCGAAGAAAGCTTCGGCAAAGCTGGGCGCCAGTTCGGCGTGGCGCTTGTCGGCGCGATCCGGCGTGATCCCCGACTCGCAGGCGTTCGAGAACACGAAGCGCGGCACGCGATCAATGCGGCTTAGTTCATAGGCGCTGAGCACTTCTTTGCGGCTGAAAAGCCAGCCCGAATGGGGCGGATTCTCTTCATCGAAAAAACAATGTCCCGCGTAATGCACCACGTCGAAGCGCTGATTGATGAGGCAATCCAGCACCGTGACGCGGGTGGCTTCGCCCGGACCGAACAACCGCACCACCTCGACATTTGCGCCGGCCTCCTTGAATTGATCGAAGAGTTGGGCCACGGCTTCGCCTTCCTCCTGGGCCCCGGGCAGCGGGGCTTCCTCACACGGGTCCGCGATGACGAGCACGCGCAAGGCGCGGCCGGCCATGATCGGCGGCTCGGGCAACGGCGCGAACGTCGTGCGCAATTGGCGGGTGAGACTGGCGGCGGTGCCGACGAACGCGCCTTCATCAAACTTGTCGCTGCCCGCCGCGGGGGAGAGGGCGGCCATTTCAAAATGAATACGAGCCATGCTGGCATCCACGGTCAGCACGGTGGGCACGCCGGGTTTGACGACCACGCTCTGCAAGTCCGGCGGCACGAGCATGCGCCCCAGTAGATTGCCCAGATCGCGTTGCCGGGCGAAGTTGGGCGCGACGACGAGCTGGCGGTTAATTTCTTCGATCAGCGCCGGATCCACCGTGGTGTTCCGTTGCGGGACGGAGGCTTCGCTGCTCAGCACCGAAAATTCATACGTGCCTTTCGAGAGGCCAACTGTGAAACGAATGGGCTCCGGCGTGTAGGAGGTGGGTTGCGAATCGCCGGCCAGCTCCAGCCGGATGGAATGGCGGGCGCGTTCCACCGACCGCTCCTCCGCGTCGGTTTTCGCGGCGGCGAGGGTTTGGGCTTCCGGGGCCTCATAGATGACTTGCATCGGCTCCTGTTCCTCACTGGAAATGCGCTTGGCCTCGGCCTCCAGGGATTTGTGGAGGCGCACGAAATTCGCCGGCGATTTTTCGATGAATGTAAGGCGTGCGAGCCGGGGAGTTCCCGCGGCCTGTGCGTCGAAAAGCGCCCGGCGCAGACCGCGCAGCCAGGCGCGCACGGCGAGCGGAATGGTGAGATTTCCCGCGCCGGCGCCGATGAGCACCGAGGCCGCATGCTTCCGCTGGGTTCGGCCCAAGGTCCACACCAGTTCCCGGACAGCCACCGTCAGTTCGGGAATGCCGAATCCGCCCGGCTTGCCCATGCCGGCCAGCACGGCGATGCGTTCGGGATGGAGCGGGTCGGGCAGGATGAATTGCTGCCCGATCTGCGCCGCAATCGTGCCCCGTCGGTGCAGCGCGGTGAGCATCAAATTGTCGTCCGGATTGCCCGGCTTCCAACCGCTGATTGCTCGATCCAGCGCCAATTCGGCGTATTGCGGCGCCACGCCTTGGTAGTGGCCCACGCAGATGGCGTCCATCGGCGGAATGTCTTTCCGGGCCGCCGGCATCGCTTCGAGATCGGCCCGCAAGAGTGTGATCGTGATCGTCGGCGCTGGGGACTTCTTGGGGCCTTTGGGGTTGGTGACTTTGGGCGTTTTGACTTCGCCCGGCGTTCCCGCCGGGGCCGATGCGGTTTCGCCGAGAAAGCCGCGCAGGACAATTTCGCCCGCTTCGATTTCATCGCGGGAAACTGGCGCATCTTCCGTCGGTGCCGTCGCGCGCGAGCGGAGATGCAGTCGTTCCACGATCATTGTCAGGCGGGCATCTTCCGCCGCGCGCCAGGGTCGCTCGCCCGCCACCACGTCACGGGCGGCGTTCCGATCAGCCGCGACGCCGCGGGCGCTTTCGGGCCGGGTGGATAGATCGCATTTGTCCTGGAGGAGCAACAGATTCAAGCTGGCGATTACCTTTGGGTTGTTCGGCAAGGCCCCATGATCTTCCTGGACAAACCAGGTGGGAATGCGCGCTCCGTTCTGCTCCAGGAACCCGAGTTTGTGGGGCACGGTGCCATCGCCATTCATGCTCACGCTGTAGCCGTCGAGCGTGTCGAGCCGTTTCCAATCGCGGATGTCGTCATGGGTGCGCCGGTTGCAGCCGGCGATGTAGTACATGCGCTCGCCGTCCACAACCTCCGCGAGCAAATCGTGATGCCGGCGCGCGCGATCCAGCAACGCCTGTGGCACGCGTCCGCCCCAGGTGCTGCCTTGATAGAGCGGCGCCATGGCCGGCATAACCAGCGGCGACGGCAGCATTTCCAGCGAACCCGGAAGGCCGCCCAGAATCGTGGTGATCTCTTCGAGGCTGTGAGTCACATCCACGAGGGCGAGCTTCCGCACGGTGTCAATCGCCCCGGTTATTACTTGCGGAATGGCGAAGGAGCCATGGTTCGGCGTGCCGAGCATGATGAGTTTGCCGCCTTTGTTCCAACGCTCCGGGTGGCGGGCGATGTAAGTGCGCGCGACCAGTCCGCCCATGGAGTGCGCCACCAGATTCACCGGGGCATCATCCCCGAACCAGCCGCGGATCTTGTCGTGGAAATCGTCAGCCGTCTCGTCGAGGTCACGCCGCCAGTCGTACCAATAGGTCTGAACATTCCAGTCGTAACTCAACTCCAGGATTTGCTCGGCGTACCATTTCTTCAGAATGCCGGTGGCGCGCACGTCGAAAACCGATTTGCCATTCTCCATTCGCAGCCGCTCCACCGCGCCGAAAGCGAGCCGGAAAATGTTCATCCAGATGCCAGTGTCCGAGCCTTTATCGCGCAGGGTCAATTCGCCACCCATAATGCCGTGGAGGATCACTACGTTGCCGCGTTTGGCGGCCCGCGTGGCGCCGCGGGTCGTGTTGCTTCGGGAAAGGGTTTTGCGTCGCAGCGCGGCGTAGCGCTCCGCTCCGAAATAGGCGCGGTACACTCGCGCTTCGTCCTCCGTCGGTCGGCGGAGCAGGATGTCCAGTTCGGTGGGTGCCGCCGCTTCGAGGCGGGCGAGAATTTTGCGATCGTTCATGGGGTCGTTGGGGTTGGTGCAACACGCGACCGATCCGGCGGACGACAATCCGCTTCCACGCGCCAATTGGCGGCGGTCCCAAAACCGGTTGGAGGTCTCGTGTCCATGGTTGCTTTTGGTGCGTTGAGGTCTAAACCGACGGGCGCCCGGTGTCAACCATTCACCGCGTCCCTGTCGCGTCCCAAAGAAGTGACGAGTGGGATCAATAGAGGGTGCGGCGCGGAGTGTGTTCTTCCGCAGTCCCCGCCCGGCGGAGCGGAGGGCGGCGGCTTGAACCAACCCAACCGCCAAGCGTAGGGGGCTTGCTGCGCCCGAGGACGGCGTAAAGCCGTGTGACGGCTATGTCGCTATCCGCGGGCGCACGCCTCAACAAGGGCGGAACGCCGATTCTGCCCTCACCATTTTAAGCCCACGCCTTGCTTTCGCAGGGTGCCACGGCACTGGACCGGAAGGGTGGGTCAGGCGTTGTAATTCAGCCACGGTCCAAGCCAGCGTTCGGCTTCGGAGGTTGTCATTCCTTTGCGTTTCGCGAGGTCTTCGATTTGGTCTTTGCCGAGTTTGCCGACGGCGAAATACTTCGACTCCGGGTGGGCGAAATAAAGTCCGCTCACCGAGCTGCCGGGCCACATGGCAAAACTTTCGGTGAGTTTGATCCCGGTGTGCTTCTCAACATCGAGCAGTTGCCAGAGGATGCCTTTCTCGGTGTGATCCGGGCACGCGGGATAGCCGGCTGCCGGGCGGATGCCGCGATAGCTTTCTTCAAGGAGTTGCTCGGGGGTGAGCGTTTCGGATTTGCCGTAGCCCCATTCTTCCCGCACGCGCTGGTGCAGATACTCCGCGAACGCTTCGGCGAGCCGGTCGGCGAGCGCCTCGGCCATGATCGCGTTGTAGTCGTCGTGGTTCGCTTTGAAGTTTCTTACCAACTCGTCGAGGCCGTGGCCGCTCGTGACGGCGAAAGCGCCGAGGTAATCGTGATGCGTGACGCATGACACGGGATCCGTTTTCGGGGCAATGAAATCGGCCAGACACCAATTTGGCGAACCGTCGCCCTTTTCGATTTGCTGGCGCAGGAAGTGGAAGGTGGTCAAAACTTTCGCGCGCGATTCATCAGTGTAAATTTCCACGCCGTCGCCGACGCGGTTAGCGGGGAATAATCCATAGACGGCGCGAAGTCTGAGCAGTTTTCCGGCAACAATTTCGGCGAGCATCTTCTGGGCGTCGGCAAAAAGTTTGCGCGCCTCTTCGCCGTGTTGCTCGTGCTGGAGAATTTTCGGATAAACGCCGCGCAGTTCCCAGGTGTGAAAGAACGGCGACCAGTCAATAAATGGCCCCAGCTCGGTCAGCGAAGGGGCGATCGTTCTGCGGCTCGTAAACTCCGGTTTCGGCAATTCCTCGAACTTCAGTTTCGGCCCGTTGGCGCGAGCGGCTTCGAGCGAAAGCAACTTCACCTGTGAGCCGGCGTGTTGGGAGCGGAGCTTTTCGTAGTCCGCCCGAAGCTGCTTCACGAACGGAGCTTTGCCGTCTTTGCTCAACAGGCTGCTCGTCACTGGCACGGCTCTACTGGCGTCGAGGACGTGGACAACCGGTTCGGTATAATGTTGCGCGACCTTCACGGCGGTGTGCGCCCGGCTCGTGGTCGCGCCGCCGATGAGCAGTGGAATCTTGAAACCCTGGCGCTCCATCTCGCGCGCCACATGGGTCATTTCGTCGAGGCTGGGGGTGATCAGTCCACTCAGGCCTATGAGGTCCGCGTTTTCCAGCTTTGCCCGTTCCAGAATTTTTTCGCACGACACCATCACGCCAAGGTCAATCACCTCATAGTTGTTACAGGCGAGCACAACGCCGACGATGTTTTTGCCGATGTCATGCACGTCACCTTTCACGGTAGCGAGGACAATCTTGCCCTGGGCCTTCACGACTTCGCCGCGTGCCAACATGGCAGCCTTTTCGGCTTCCATGAACGGCGTGAGCCAAGCGACGGCTTTCTTCATAACGCGCGCCGATTTCACGACCTGCGGCAAAAACATTTTGCCGGCGCCGAACAGATCGCCCACGATGCTCATTCCAGCCATCAATGGGCCTTCGATGACGGTGAGCGGTTTGCCGTATTTGAGCCGAGCTTCCTCGATGTCGGTGTCAATGAAGGCGTCAATGCCCTTCACCAAGGAGTGCGAAAGGCGTTCCTCGATCGTGCCTTTGCGCCATTCTTCTTCCACCTTCTTGTCGCTGGCGGTGGTGCCCGCGCCGGCGGCTTTGAGTTTTTCGCCGTAAGTGACGAGCCGTTCCGTCGCATCCGGTCGACGGTTCAGTAACACGTCTTCGACCAGTTCCTTCAACTCCGGTTTGATCTCGTCATAGACTTCCAACATGCCGGCGTTGACGATGCCCATGTCCAAGCCGGCGTGAATGGCATGGTAGAGAAATGCGCTGTGCATGGCCTCGCGCACGGCATTGTTGCCGCGGAAGCTGAAGGAAACATTCGACACGCCACCGCTGACTTTAGCGTGCGGAAGGTTGGCTTTGATCCAGCGCGTGGCTTCAATGAAGTCCACGGCGTAGTTGTTGTGCTCCTCAATGCCGGTGGCGACGGTCAGAATGTTCGGATCGAAAATGATGTCTTCCGGTGGGAAGCCAATTTCGTCCACCAGAATGCGATATGCGCGTTCGCAGATGCGAATCTTGTCTGCCAAGCTTGCGGCTTGACCTTGTTCATCGAACGCCATGACGACGACCGCAGCGCCGTAGCGGAGAAGCTTGCGCGCGGACTCGCGGAACTTCGCCTCGCCTTCCTTCATCGAGATGGAGTTTACGATGCCCTTGCCTTGAAGACATTTCAGGCCGGCTTCGATGACTTCCCATTTCGAGGAATCCACCATGAAGGGAACTTTGGCGACTTCCGGTTCGCTGCCGAGCAGGTGCAGGAAGCGGGACATGGCGGCGACTCCGTCAATCATCCCTTCGTCCATGCAAATATCTATGATGTTCGCGCCGTTTTCCACTTGCTGGCGCGCGATGGCAACGGCCTCCTCGTAATTATTCTCCTTGATGAGCTTCGCAAATTTCGGCGAACCGGCGACGTTCGTGCGCTCACCGATCATGATGAACTGGCCAGCCTGCTGGGTGAATGGCTGGGAGCCGGAGAGGCGAAGGGGCAGGGGGGGGGGAGTCTCGGTCTTCGACAAGGTGTTTCGGGTGGGGAAATTGAAATGCGCCGTGCCGGAGGCCGGCGCTCCAAATTCGCGCGGATGCCGCCTGTCCAACGCTCTAGCGATTGCCGCAATGTGATCCGGCGTGTTCCCGCAGCAACCCCCGGCGAGGTTGAGCAAACCGCTTGCGGCAAATTCGCCAAGGAAATTTCCCATGTCCTCAGGCAGCAAATCGAAGCCCGTTGGCGAGAGCGGATTCGGCAACCCGGCATTGGGGTAACAGGAAATCGCGGTATCAGACTTTGTCGCCAACTCCTCGAGGAATGGCCGCATCAAGTCCGGGCCGAGCGAACAGTTCAAACCCACGGCGATGGGCTTGACGTGCTTAACGGCGTTCCAAAAGGCTTCAATCGTTTGCGCCGAAATCATCGTCTCGCCGCCCCGTCCAACCGCAGCGGAAATCATCACGGGCAAAATTTTCCCGTCACGCTCGAACACCTCCTGAATCGCGACCAGCGCGGCCTTGGCGTTGAGCGAATCGAAGACCGTCTCGACCAGCAGAAGGTCCGAGCCGCCGGCAATCAGCGCGCGAATTTGGTTCGTGTAGGCGATTTTGACCTGATCGAAAGTGCAGACGCGAAAGCCTGCGTCGTCGGCGTCAGGCGAATTTGACAACGAAACGGTGAGCGGCCCCACCGCGCCCGCGACGAATCGGGGCTTGCCGGTTTGGTCCGCAATGCGGTCCGCCCACTCACGACACTGCCGGGCGGACTGTTCGTTGATTTCCCAAGCGAGATCGTTCAGGTATTTGTCAGCGACGATCTTTTCGTAGAACGCCGGGTCTTTGCGCCCGCCGTGTTCGCGTGGGTCGGCCACGAAGAATTCGCTTTGCCCGATGCTCGTGGCGGAAAAAGTGTTCGTCTCAATGATGTCCGCGCCTGCTTCGAGGAAGCGCCGGTGGATGTCGCAAATGGTCTTCGGTTGCGTGAGCGAGTAGAGGTCGCCGTTGTTCTTCAGGTCTTTCTTGGAATCCTTGAAGCGCTCGCCGCGAATCTCCGTTTCACCCAATCCGTACGAACGGATGGTGGTTCCCATCGCGCCGTCAATAATGACAATGCGCTGGCGGAGTAATCGGGCGAGCGGGTGGCTCGCCAACGGTTCAGATGGATGTTTCTCACTCACGGATGGCAGCGTAACAGGCAGCGCAGGGGACTTGCAATATAAAAATCAACGTATCTGGATACGAAGATATGAAAGTGTGTCAATTCACTTCCGGTACGGCAGGCACTGGAAAAACGCCCATTGGGCAGGGGTGGCGTGGATAAATTCGATTCGCTGATGCGGTGCGTGTGCAAGACTTTCACAGCGTTTGCTTGCGTCACCGGGGGGTGATTCCTAAACTTGCCGCGTGTTAGGTGAAGGCATAATTATGGGCATGGCAGAGACTGCGAGGAATTTCTTCGGCAGTTACGTGAGCCATGATCGTCTCACGACGGTGCAGTATCCCGAAGAGACCATCCCGCAAATCGAGAGCTCGCGCCAGTTTCCGTTTCTGGTTTTTGACGGGGACGATTCGCTGAAGGGCTTGCGGTGCGTGGCGTGTCAGATTTGTGAGAAGGAATGTCCGCCCAAGTGCATTTACATCGTCAAGAGCAAAGACAAGAAACCCGACTACGTCGGCAAGGCGCAGTTTTACCCCGCCACCTTCGACATTGACCTCTCGGTTTGCATGAGCTGCCAGATTTGCGTGGAGGTCTGTCCGTTCGAGGCGATCAAGATGAATACGGAATTTGAACTCAGCACCCATGATCGTTTCAGCGGTTTGCTGATGAACAAACCACAGTTGGCGAAACCGAACGCGCACTTTCAGCGGATTCACCCGACCGAGGCGGCGGAAGTGGATGCCCGGCTCAATTTCGAAAAAGGCAAGGTCGAAGCGAAGGCAAAGGCCGACGCTGAGGCCAAGGCCAAAGCCGCGGCGGCGGCGCGACCTCCCGCGCCAGCAGCCGTCGCGGCATGAAACTATCTAAGGAAAAAGGGATTCTTTGACCGATGTTTGAATCGTTGGACCAGATATTTATTACCCTGAAGCACTGGATCTTGGGCTTTCTGCCCGAGGGCTGGCAGTCTTTGGTGTCCGCGATCCTCTCGCTGTTGCCGATCCTCGTCGTATTTCCGACGCTTTTTGCTATCACCACATGGTTGGAGCGCAAAGGGCTCGCCCGCGTTCAAAACCGGTATGGACCGAATCGCGCCGGGCCATTCGGCTGGCTGCAACCGGCCGCTGACGGGATAAAGGCCCTAACCAAGGAAGATCTCGTGCCGCGCGCTGCGGACAAAGTCATCCATTTCCTCGCGCCGGTTGTGCTCGTGATTCCGGTGTTTCTGTCGTTTGCTGTGCTGCCGGTTGGGCGCAACATGGTCGCGGTGGACATGGATGCTGGGTTGCTCTTCTTCTTCGCGGTCGGCGCGGCAACTGAACTCAGCGTATTCATGGCGGGTTGGTCGAGCCGCAACAAGTATGCGCTCATGGGCGCCATGCGCGCCATCGCCCAGATGGTCAGCTACGAAATCCCACTCATACTTTCCAGCGTCACGGTTGTAATGATCGTCGGCACGCTTTCGCCAGTGAAAATCGTGGAGGCCCAGTCGGGCTATGGCGGCTTGTTGCCCGACTGGTTTGTGTTCACCCCGTGGGGTTTGTTGGGATTCATCCTGTTCATGATTTCGGCCACCGCTGAATCCAACCGCTCGCCGTTCGATCTGCCGGAAGGCGAATCGGAACTCGTCGCCGGCTATTTCATCGAGTATTCCGGCTTCAAGTTCGCGCTGTTCTTCCTCGCGGAATACCTCGGCATGTTCGCCATCAGCGGGCTGGGCATCACGTTGTTCCTGGGCGGTTGGAACGCGCCGGCGGCGTGGTTGACTTGGATCCCGTCTTGGGCCTGGTTCTTTATGAAGCTGGTGGCGATAATTCTGGTTTTAATCTGGGTACGCGGCACGGTGCCGCGGTTGCGCATGGACCAGCTCATGAACTTTGCCTGGAAATTCATGCTACCGCTGGTGCTGATCAATCTGCTCGCTGCCGCGATCTGGCATTACATGACGCCGGGAATCCCGCGCTGGCTAGTAGGCATCGCCCTCGTGGTCGGTCCTTATCTGTGGCTGGGGTTGGGCTTGATGGAAGGTAAGAAGCTAGGGGCGCGAAAATATCGCTTTGCCGACTAAACCATGACGTTGCCATTCATCATTCTCTCCGTCCTGACCATTGGTGCCGCTGTGGCGGCAATGACGCTGCGGAATCTCGTTCACTGCGCGCTGGCGGTGGCGGCGGCTTTCGGCGGGCTTGCGGGGCTCTATTTGCAACTGGACGCCCAGTTCGTCGGGTTCGCGCAGATTCTGGTTTACATTGGCGCAGTGGCGATTCTCATCGTGTTTGCCATTCTCCTCACGCGCGGCGGCGAAGCACCGGAGAAATCGGTTTTCTCGGCGACGTGGCTCACCGGTGCGACGGTGGCCGTGGTGGTTTTCGGTGTCCTCGCTTGGACAATCGTGAAGAGCCTGATCGGTGAACGTGAACCCGCGCAGACCGCCGATGCCACTGTGAAACAAATCGGCGACGCGTTGATGACGAAATATGTGTTGCCGCTGGAGGTCGTGGGTTTGCTGCTGACGGCGGCGTTGATCGGGGCGGTCATTATCGCCATGCGCGACGAGGTGAAGAAATGACACCGCTCTCCGCATACCTGCTGCTCGCTGCCATGATTTTCGCAATCGGCTTGGCCGGCGCGTTGACGCGGCGCAACGCCATCATCGTGCTCATCGGCATCGAACTCATGCTGAACGCGGCCAACCTGAACTTCATCGCGTTCTGGCGCTTCAGCGAACACCCGGAAGCACTCACTGGGATCATGTTCGTGATCTTCTCCATTGGCGTCGCGGCGGCGGAAGCGGCGGTGGGCTTGGCGCTCATCATCGCGATTTACCGGCATTACAAGACCACCAACGTGGACGAAATGAATTCGCTCAAGGGATAAAATGGCTTGGATTGTCAAAAACCTCTGGCTGATTCCCGCGCTGCCGATACTGGCGGCGGGGTTGAGCGCGCTGGCGCCGCAGCGGTGTCGCAAGTTCTCCGCCTCGCTGGCTATCGGTTCGATGGCGATTGCCTTCCTGCTTGCGCTTTGCGCCTTCGCGCACACGCTCCAACACAGCGGTCACGACGCGGCGAGAGAGGTTTCCAATTTTGAATGGCTGCGCTTTGCGGCGGGCGATCCGGGAATCCTGAAACTCGGATGGGTGCTGGATCCGCTCACGGCGGTGATGCTCGTGATGGTTACGTTCGTCGGTTCGCTGATTTTCATCTACAGCGTCGGCTACATGGCCCACGACGAGAACTTCACGCGTTTCTTCACGTTCCTCTCGCTGTTCGCGGGTGCGATGCTCGGCGTCATCATCGCGAACAGCCTGTTGCTGCTGTTTATCTGCTGGGAGTTGGTCGGCCTCACTTCCTATCTGCTCATCGGCTTCTGGTATCACAAGCCCAGCGCAGCAGCGGCGGCGAAGAAGGCTTTCATCACTACGCGAATCGGCGACGTGGCTTTGCTGTTGGGCATGGTCTGGCTCTACTCGCAGACGGGCACGCTGCTGTTCTACGATGACGGCCACGGCTGCATGGAGCAGTCCGCGCTGGCCAAGATGGTCGCCCAGACGACCGGTGTCGGCATGGCGGTTTCGACGGCCATCGGGTTGCTGATTTTCGTCGGCGCGATGGGTAAATCTGGCCAAGTGCCACTGCACGTTTGGTTGCCGGACGCGATGGAAGGCCCAACGCCCGTCAGCGCACTCATCCACGCAGCGACGATGGTGGCGGCAGGCGTGTTCTTGGTGGCGCGGGTTTATCCGCTGATGGGTGCGCATCCTGAGGGCGCCGCGCTGGAAACAACGGCGCTTCAAGTCGTCACATGGATCGGCGCGATCACCGCCGTTTTCGCTGCTTCGATCGCCGTGGCGCAGAACGACATCAAACGCATTCTCGCCTACTCCACCGTTTCGCAGCTCGGCTACATGATGATGGGCTTGGGCGTTGGCGGCGTGGCGGTGGGCATGTTCCATCTCATCACGCACGCCTTCTTCAAGGCGCTGTTGTTCATGGGAGCGGGTTCGGTGATTCACGGCTGTCACGAGGAGCAGGACATTCGTCACATGGGCGGCTTGCGGAAATTCATGCCCGTGACTTTCGCGACCTACGCGGTCGGCATGTTGGCGCTCGCGGGTTTCCCGCTGGTCTTCTCCGGCTTTTGGAGCAAGGACGAAATCCTCCACGCGGCGCATGGCTGGCATGTTTCGCAAGTGCCGTTTTACCTTGGCGTGTTCGGCGCGTTGCTGACGGCGTTCTACATGACGCGGCAGGTGGCGCTGGTGTTCTTCGGCAAGTATCGCGGCGGACATTCCACCAGCAATGACAAGGCCGCACATTCCTACGCCGCCAAAACCGCGCCTGCGGCAGGCCACCAAGTCGCCAAGTCTCACAGCAAAGAAAAATCCAGCCACTCCAAAGATCCGCATGAGAGTCCTGCGGTCATGACCACACCGCTCGCGATCCTGGCCTTCTTCGCCATCGCGCTCGGATTCATCGGCACGCCGGCTTGGCCGTGGTTTCAGGAATTCCTGGGCAAGCATCACGAGCAAGCCGAGGGCGGCGTTGTTCCCCTGATGATCCTGTCTTCCGTGGTGGTGCTCGGCAGCATGGCGTTCGGTTGGTGGCTCTATGGGCGCAAACCGATGGTGAAACCGAGCGAACCCGACGTGCTGGAGAAACTACCCGCTGGCGTTTACACGTGGCTGCAACGGAAGTATGGCATTGATGAGCTTTACGAGATGACGATCATCGCCTTCAACGCGTGGTGGGCGAAAGCCTGTGCGTTTCTGGATGCATGGGTTTGGGGTGGGGTGGTGCTGGTGGTTTCCTACCTGATTCTGGGGCTGTCGGTGGTGAACCGTTCTTTCGACGAACTCGTCATCAATCTCGGCTTTGACCAAAGCTGTGAGGGCGTAACGACCGGCGGCAAGTGGATGGCTCGGTTGCAATGCGGTCGGGTGCAAAGTTACCTGCGCATCATTGGTATCGCGCTCGCCGTGCTGGTCTTCATCTTGATCTGGGGAGGTGCGAAGTGAGCGAACTCCCGATCCTTTCGATGATCACGTTTCTGCCGCTGGTGGCGGGCATCATTGTCGCCGGCATGGGCGAAAACAAGAAGCTCGCGCGCGGCATGGCTTTCGGTTCGAGCCTGATTTCGCTGGTCTTGGCGCTGGTGCTTTGGAAGAGCTTCGACGTTTCGAATGGTGAACTCAATCAGTTCAGAGAACACGTCGAATGGATTAAGTCGCTGGGTGTAAATTACTACGTCGCGGTTGATGGCTTGGGACTGTTGATGGTTCTGCTCACGGCGATCATCACGCCGATGGCGATGCTGGCTTCGTGGCGCGTAGAGAAAGGCACTTCGCTGTTCTTTGCGCTCGTGCTGTTCCTGCAAGCGGGCCTGTTCGGCACGTTCACGGCGCTGAACTTTTTCCACTGGTTCATCTTCTGGGAACTGAGTTTGATCCCGGCCTTCTTCCTCGTCCGGCTGTGGGGCGGACCGCAACGCGCCCCGGCGGCGACGCAGTTCTTCATCTACACCATGGTCGGCAGCGTCGCGATGTTGCTGGCGTTCCTGGGGATTTTCCTTGCAACCAAAACGGCCACGTCACCTGGCGTGTTTGATTTCGACAAGCTGGCCGAATTGGGTCGCAACGGCGGACTCAAGAACGCGGTCGCAGGGGACTTCGCCTGGAAGCTCTTTGGTTTTTCCTTCACGGCCAAGGGAATGTGCTTGCTCCTGTTTGGCGGCGTGTTGCTAGGCTTCGCGGTGAAAGTGCCGTTGATGCCGTTTCACACCTGGCTGCCGGCGACCTACGCCGAAGCGCCGAGCGGCGTGACGATGCTGCTCACCGGCGTGATGTCGAAGATGGGCGTTTATGGCTTCATCCGCATCGTGCTGCCGATCTTCGCACTGCAACTCAACGAGCCAATTGTGCTAAACGTGCTGTTGTCGCTCGCAGTCGTCACCATTGTTTTCTCCGCGTGCGCCGCCTTCGCCCAGCGCGATCTCAAGCGTATCCTCGCTTACTCTTCCATCAACCATCTGGGCTATTGCCTGCTGGCCATTTTCGCGGTGGCGCGTTCCACGGGTGCCGATGCCGCGCTCGCGACGGAAAAAGCCGCTGCGCTGAACGGTGTGTTCCTGCAAATGTTCAACCACGGCCTCACGGCGGCTACCTTGTTCTGGTTCGTGAGCCTGATCGAGCAACGCACTGGCGGCTTGCGCGGATTGAACGACTTCGGCGGCCTGCGCAAAGTCGCGCCGGTGTTCTGCGGGTTGATGGGCATTGCGCTGTTCTCGTCCCTCGGCCTGCCGGGGCTAAACGGGTTCGTCGGCGAATTCCTGATCTTCAAAGGCGTGTTCCCGCTGGCGATGTGTTCCGCGTCGCTCTCGGTGATCGGCCTTTTGGTCACTGCGATTTTCATCCTCACGATTTTGCAACGTGTCTTCAACGGACCGCTGAATGAAAAGTGGTTGAAGTTTCCCGACCTGACGCTGGGCGAACGCGCGCTCTTGGCGATGCCCATTGCGCTGATGTTTGTGCTGGGGCTGTGGCCGCGGCTGTTGCTGGACGTGATCAATCCGACCGTGGTGCGCATGGTGGAGCAGTTGAAATTCTAAAATGTTAGCCTGGACGATTTACATTTCATTCCTGGGCGTGCTGGCGCTGATGCTCCTGCCGAAGGGCAACGCGTCGGCGGCGCGCAAGGTCGCTCTGCTTTCGGCGGGGGCGGGTTTGCTGGTCGCGCTGGCGGGCTTCGTTCAGTTCAAGGCAGGCGAAACGGTTACGGTCGCGGACTGCGATTGGCTTCCGACGCTGGGCATTCGGTATCATCTCGCGGCAGACGGGATCAGTTTGACGCTGGTGTTGCTCACGGGGCTGGCCGCGGTCGCCGGCATTCTCTTCTCCTGGAACATCGAGCATCGCGCGAAAGAATTTTTCGCCTTTTACCTCGCGCTCATCGGCGGGGTCTATGGCGTGTTTCTGAGCTTTGATTTGTTCCTGCTGTTCGTGTTTTACGAAATCGCCATCATCCCGAAGTATTTCATCATCGCGATTTGGGGCTCGACCCGGCGCGAATACGGCGCGATGAAGCTGGCACTCTACTCGTTCGTCGGCAGCGCGATGGTGCTGGTCGGAATGATCGCGGCGTACGTCGTTTCGGGCGCCAAGACGATGAGCCTGATCGAGCTGGCGAAGTATCCGTTCCCGCAAGATTTCCAAATGTGGGCGTTTCCGCTGGTGTTCGTGGGTTTCGCGGTGCTCGCGGGCATGTGGCCGTTTCACACTTGGGCGCCGACGGGTCATGTGGCGGCGCCTACGGCGGCTTCGATGTTGCTGGCCGGCGTGGTGATGAAACTGGGCGCTTACGGCTGTCTGCGCGTGGCAATGACGGTATTTCCGGAAGGCATGGCGGACTGGAGTTCTGGAGTTCTTGGTTTTCACTCGTGGCGCGATGTGATCGCGGTGCTGTCGGTGATCGGCATTCTCTATGGCGCGATGGTGGCGCTGGTGCAAAAGGATTTCAAATTCGTCATCGGCTATTCGAGCGTGAGCCACATGGGTTTCGTGCTGCTGGGGTTGGTGACGCTGAACACGATCGGGTTGAGCGGCGCGGTGCTGCAGATGTTTTCGCACGGCGTGATTGCCGGGTTGCTCTTCGCGGTAGTCGGGCGGATGGTTTACGAGCGGACGCACACTCGCGAGCTGGCCCTGCTGGAGGGAATGAAACTATCCAAGGCGATGCCATTTGCGGCGGTGACCTTCGTGATCGCGGGCGTGGCCTCGATGGGGTTGCCGGGCTTCAGCGGTTTCGTCGCCGAAATGCAAGTCATCATCGGGGCGTGGAAGGCTTATCCCACGCTGGCGGTGCTTACGGGAGTGGGCATCGTGATCGGCGTGGCTTACACATTGCGGGCGATGCAGAAGGCGTTTTTCGGCGAAGCGGAGGACCGTGGCGCTCCGTCGCCGCACGGTTCCGGCGGCCATGGTCATGGCGAATCGGGCCACGACGCTCCGATGCCGCCAATCTCCGTTCCCGAACGAATCGGTGCCGTCCTCCTGATTGGGGCGTCGCTGCTGATTGGTCTTTTCCCGCGGCTGCTGTTGGATGTGATTATTCCGAGCTTTGATTCTCCTCTGTTTTCCTGGCTGCGGAAAGGAGGCGGGCAATGAGCTACGCCGAACTGCTCAATCTCGCGGCTCCCGAAGCCATCGTGGTCATCGCCGCGCTGGTTGCGCTGGTGGCTGACCTGGCGTTTATGCGCGGGGTGGAGACGCGCACCCGCTTCATCTTGGGCGGCTTGATTGCCGGGGTGGGATGTGCCGCCGCCATCGCCTGCCTGTTCGTTTTGCAACCGCACGGCAACGCGATGGGCGGAATGCTGGTGGCCGATCCATTGACGGCGCTCGTCAAAATCGCGATTCTCGTGCTGGCGATTTTCACCGTGCTGCTGTCCGTGGAGTCCAACTTCACCCAGCATGTCGGCGAATACCTGGCGCTGATTTTGTTTTCGGCGGTCGGAATGATGTTTCTTGTCAGTGCCGAGGACATCCTCATGATCTTTGTCTCGCTCGAACTAACGAGCCTTTCGCTTTACGTCCTGACGGCGTTCAACAAGCGCAATGTGAAATCCGCCGAAGCCGCGTTGAAGTATTTCCTGTTCGGCGGCATGGCGGCGGCGTTCATGTTGTTCGGGTTGAGTTTGCTCTACGGAATGTCAGGCGCGACGAATCTGAGCCAGATCGCGAAGGGCGTCGGCGAAAAGTTTGTCACCACCAATCACCTTGATCCGCTACTCATCGTGGCGATCGTGATGACCGTCATCGGCTTCGGCTTCAAAGTCGCCGCCGTGCCGTTCCATCTGTGGGCCCCCGACACCTATGAAGGCGCGCCGACTCCCAGCGCGGCGTTCATTGCTTCCGGCTCCAAGGTCGCGAGCTTTTTCATCGCGGCCAAAATCATGATGCTCGGCTTCGCGGGCGCGGAAGGCAGCGCGGCGTGGCGCGATTACGCGTCGGGCTGGATGCCGGCAGTCGCCATCGGCGCGGCGCTCTCGATGGTGCTCGGCAATCTCGCGGCGATCGTTCAGAGCGGCGTGAAGCGGCTCATCGCTTACTCGGCCATTGCGCACGCCGGCTACATGCTTCTGGGTGTTCTCGCGCACAGTGGTCAGGGAATCGCGGCGTTGATTTTCTACGCGGTGACCTATGGTCTCACCACGGTGGGCGCGTTCGGAGTGGTGAGCGTCGTGGAAAATGCGCTCGGCGATGACAAGCTTTCCACCTTCGCCGGCCTCTCACGTCGCGCGCCGGTGGTTTCGTTTTGCATGATGATCTTCATGCTCTCGCTCGCGGGCATTCCGCCGCTGGCTGGTTTCTTCGGCAAGTTTTACGTGTTCGCCGCGGTGGTGAATACCGATCCGAAGAGCCTTGGCTTGCTGTGGCTGATTATTCTCGGCATCGCGATGAGTGCCGTCTCGCTTTACTACTATCTGCAAGTTCTGAAGCGCATTTATGTGGTGGATGCGACGGATGGGGACAAGGCGGCGAGCATACAGGTGCGATGGCTAACGCAACTCGCGCTGGTGGTGCTCGCACTGGGCGTGGTCCTGCTTGGCTGTTTTCCGGGTTGGCTGGTCGCAACAATTCAAAACGCGGTGACGGCAGCGGGGTTGTAGTCGGCGGCGCCGGGAGTTTTTGTCGGATTTAGAGGATGTGGGCGTGCGTGGGCAGAAAAACCATCACGCTTCACCTCGCCCACTCCGTTAATGCGCCGTGCCGTTTCAGAAAACCTGCGTTTTCGGTCAGACACATATTTAGGTCGTTGCCCAGCCCGATTTGACTTTGGTCGGTTCCACGGCATAGTTCTTCGCAAATGACCCCTTGGTATCCAGCCAAAAATGCGTAAGCCACGGACGTCTTTCCGTCGGCAGAATTTTCTACTGATGCACGCTCGATCCTCGCTCAACTCATGGTGTCCGGTCGTTGGCTGCTGCACCGCTTCGGCCTTTGCCTGATGCTAACTTGCGCGATGGGGGCCTCCACTTTCGGACAACCCACGCCGTCCGTCGTTGGCGGGGATGATCCTTGGAATCGAATTGAGCAACTGCCTGCGGGCCGACTTGCAGCGGACGTTTGGATTCGGGCACAAGAATTTCAGCCGGTCGATTGAATCATGCCAACTTGCACCGGTTGCTCGCTGCGGCGCCAAATGAGCTGTCCCAACGGCCCGGCCAAATCACTTCCGGCAACTACAAGCCGACGAACATTGACACGACCACGGAATCGATGGCCATCGCCACCGATTCGTTCCAGTTGACCGTCAATCCCGTGAACCATTCGCTCGTATTGGAACGCCGCGAGAGGGTCCGCGGCCTACACCCGCCACAAAACCCCTTGGTGTAGGCCGGGTGACCTCCCCAGGAAACGTTCGCACCAGCCGACAGGTCTTGGCGTGCGCAGCCCTCTGGCGCTTTGGAAGGCGTGGGTGGCCGAAAGCGCCAGAGGGCTGCGTACTCCAAGACGCTGCCGCGTGTCATCCTCCGCCAAGGAAATCCTGCTGTTCAGGGTTCAAAGCGCGGAATTTCACTCGACGAATTCTCCCCCGGCGTCCCGGTTTGGTGGCAGAGTGAGAATTGCTGGGACGAGGACGAGAAGGATCAGATGCCGGTCGTTTCAGGCTCGCCATGCTCTCACCCGCTGATAATCACCACCGTGCGCGGCAAGCCGGACGCTTAGTTCTGGCAAATCCGGTTCTCCCGCCGCACTCTGTTCCCCATGCTTTGGCTCCAGACCCTGGATGTCGCCCTGTTCCGGTTCATCAATCAGACGTTGAGCAATCCTTTGTTCGACACCGTGATGCCGTGGCTGAGTGGCAACCGGATGTTCGTCCTGCTGGCGTTACTGTTTGCGGCGGGATTGCTCTGGCGCGGACGAGGCAAAGCCCTCTTGTTCATCCTTGTGCTCGCACTGGTCGTCGGCGTCACGGATGGACTGGTCGGTAACTCCCTCAAACACGCGCTTGGGCGGGTGCGCCCTTGCACGGCGCTGGAACAGGTCCGGGTGTTGGTGGGTTGCAGCGGCAGCGGCAGCATGCCGTCCAATCACGCGGCCAACTGGTTCGCGGCGGCGATGGTGGCGTTCCTGTTTCAGCGGCGCAGTGGGCGGGTAATGTTGCCCCTGGCAGCGGCGGTAAGCTTTTCGCGGATTTACAACGGCGTGCATTATCCCAGCGATGTGCTCGTGGGCGCGATCCTCGGCGCGGGAACCGGATTCGCCGTGATGTTCCTGCTCAATGCGACGTGGCGCTATGTCGGGCAAAAATGGTTTCCGCTCTGGCATGAAAGCCTGCCGTCGCTCGTGCCTTGGGGGGCAACGCCATCCCAGGCCGTCGGCCCCGATAAGGCCGCACTCCGCGCTCCGCAGTCGGCACTGGACCACCATTGGTTGCTCGCGGGTTACTTGTTTATCGCGACACTTACTCTGGCGCGATGGATCTACATCGCCAGTGGCACTATCGAGCTATCTGAGGACGAAGCCTATCAATGGGTCTGGTCGAAACACTTGGCACTGTCCTACTATAGCAAGCCTCTATTGATTGCCCTGACGCAGTTCTTGGGCACGGCGCTCTGGGGCGACACGGCCTTCGGGGTGCGGTTCTTCTCCCCCTTGATCGGGGCCACCTTGGGCTTCCTACTCCTGCGATTCTTTGTCCGCGAAGTCAGTGGCTGGGCCGGTTTCTGTCTGCTACTGATCGTCTCGACTACCCCGTTGCTGGCGGTGGGTTCAACACTGCTGACGGTGGATCCGCTGGCGGTATTGTTTTGGACCGCGGCCATGTTGTCCGGTTGGCGGGCGGTGCAGGACAACTCGCGGCTGAGTTCGTGGTTATGGACGGGGCTGTGGTTGGGGTTGGGCTTCCTAAGCAAATACACTTCGCCGCTAATGTGGCTGTGTTGGGCAGTATTCTTCATTTTGTGGCCCCCGGCGCGGAAACACCTGCGGCGTCCGGGGCCTTATCTCGCCTTGTCAATCAATCTGCTCTGCACCTTGCCGGTACTCATCTGGAACTGGCAGCACGACTGGATCACGGTGAAACATGTGGCGAGCCAGGGCGGCGTAGGCGATGCCGCCGCTTCGGTTTCCCAGCACCTTTCCTGGTTTCTGGAGTTTCTCGGCGCGGAGTATGCACTGCTGAATCCAGTCTTCTTCGGGGCGGTAATGATTGCGGTGGTGGCGATGTGGCGGGCGACCCAGCGCGATGTTCGGTTGGTTTATTTCTTCAGCATGGGGGCGCCGATATTTCTGCTCTACTTGCTGCTCACTTTGAATTCACGGGTGCAGCCCAACTGGATCGCGCCCGCAGTGCTGCCCCTGTTTTGCGTAATGGTGGTTTACTGGGAGGGGCGACTGCGGGCGGGGGCGCGCTTCGTCAAACCATGGCTCGCGACCGGGCTAGGGTTGGGCGCCTTGATGGTGACGGTGATGCTCGACACCAACCTCGTCGGGAGCTTGGTGGGGCAGCCGTTGCCAGCAAACCTTGATCCGATGCGGCGCGTGCGCGGTCACGCCGAAATGGCGCAGGTCGTGGGCGAGGCAAAACAGCAGCTCGCCAGTGAAGGCAAACCGGTGTTCATCATCGGCAACCACTACGGCATCACGAGTCTGCTCACGTTCTATCTGCCGGAGGCTCGGGCGCACGTGACCGATTCGCCGCTGGTCTTTTATCAACTGAGCCCCATCCCCCAGAATCAGTACTATTTCTGGCCCGGCTACGGGGCGGCGCGGCGGGGGCAGAACGCGCTGTTCGTCCGCGACGCCGGGACGGCCCGATTGGCTTCCGACTGGTTCCCGAAGTGGTGGCACGGTGAAACAAACCTGCTGGCGAAACCACTGGGAACCGATCCCGCGCCGGAGTGGTTGGTGAGGCAATTCGATTCCGTGACGAACACCGGGCTCCACCCGGTGTTTTATCGGGGACAAGTTTTTCACACCGTCGAAATCTTTGCGTGCCGTAACCTCCGCTGACCCATTGGGCGGAGCGCCGGTCTTCCCACTGGCTCTTCGCGCTCGCAACCACAAACGCCGGTGGCAGCCTTTGGCGCGCGGTTCTCAATCACCAAGGGACGCCCCCCAACGGCCCGCGAGTTACTGGAAGCTGGAGACCAGCGGGCCGCCAGTCCCTACGACGTAAGCCGCAGCGCTGGCTTGCCCACCTTGTCACCCGACTACGACCTTGGCGTTGGGGGCGTCAATCCCGGCGGGATCTTGATCATCGAGCCGGAGGTGTGTGGTTTCGACCACTGCCATGGCCGGCAGATAGCCATTGCCGGAGGCTGCCGCAAGTTGCACGTCGCTTCGATCAAGTGCGCACCTGCCCGCTGCCGAACCCGAGCCACTTGTAGCTGGTTAATTCCTCCAGCCCCATCGGCCCGCGCGCGCCGATCTTGTCAGTGCTGATGCCAATCTCCGCGCCCATGCCGAATTCGCCGCCATCGGTGAAGCGCGTCGAGGCGTTCCAATACACCGTGGCAGAATCTATTTCGGCCAGGAATTGTTTCGCGGCCGCTTCGTTGCGCGTGACGATGGCGTCGGAGTGCGCCGAACCGTAGTAATTGATGTGGTCAATCGCCGCCCGCCCGCCGTCCACGACGCGGATGTTGAGGATGTAATCGTTGTATTCGGTGAACCAGTCCTGCTCGGTGGCGGCTCGGAGCCGTAGTTGAGGTTGGAAGGTGGAAGGTTGGAGGTTGAAGGTTTGAAGTGCCGCTTCGTCGGCGCGCACTTCCACCTGTTTTTCCGCAAGCCTTTTTCCGATGGCGGGCAGAAACTTTTCCGCCACGGCTTTGTCCACGAGCAGCGTTTCCATCGCGTTGCACACGGCGGGGCGCTGGCACTTGGCGTTGAAGGCGATTTCCTCGGCCATCTTCAAGTCTGCGTCCGCATCCACAAATACATGGCAGACTCCTTTGTAGTGTTTGATGACCGGCACTTTCGAGCACTCGGCCACGGCGCGAATCAAACCCTCGCCCCCGCGCGGCATGCACAAGTCCACGTATTGCGTGAGCGAAAGCAGGATGGGAATCGCCTCCCGGTCGGGCACGGGCACAACTTGGATGGCGTGTTCGGGAAACCGGGCGAGCGTTTGTCGGCCGGCTTCGATCATCGTGCGAGCGATGAGTTGATTTGAGTTCAACGCTTCCTTGCCTCCGCGCAGAATCGTGGCGTTGCCGGACTTGAAGCACAGGCTCGCTGCGTCCGCCGTCACATTGGGACGTGATTCGTAGATGATGACCACAACGCCAATGGGCGTGGAGATTTTCTGGAGTCTCAAGCCGTTCGGACGCGTGCGCTCGTCCAAAATTCTTCCGACCGGATCCGGGAGCCCCGCGACATCCCGCACGCCTTTGGCCATTGCCACGATGCGTTGGTCGTCAAGTTTGAGGCGGTCAAGCATGGCGGCGCTCAGGCCAAGATTTGCGCCGACCTCCATATCGAGTGTGTTCGCTTGTTTGATTGGCTCGGCGTTTCGTTCCAGGGCGACAGTCATGGCGAGCAGACAGGCGTTCTTTTCCGCCGTGGTCAGCTTGGCGAGTTCGCGCGCCGCGGCTTTGGCCTGGCGGGCCAGTTGGGTCATTTTCTCATTTAGGCTCATGGCAGCATGATAGCCCAATGGGCCGAGAAGGGAACGTTCAACATGCAACGTTCAACATCCCCAGGCCGAGGCTGCGCCGCCGCCGCAAACGACAATCTTGGAGGTTGAAAGTGGATCGTTGAATGTCGAAGGTT
>CAIKLQ010000559.1 GCA_903828255.1 uncultured Verrucomicrobiota bacterium | reverse complement strand
CATGATGCGCAAAATGAAGGACCTCATGCCGGCCGGCACGATGCCCAAGGAACTGGACATCGCCATCAAGCGCCTCGAAGCCGGCGAAGACCCGGAGAAAATCGAAGCCGACATGGGCGATGTGCTCGGCGATTTCATGGGTGGCCCGGAAGGTGGCGAAGGTGGTGGCGGCGGTTACACGCAGGACAGCGGGCTCTACGACTACTGAATTTCAGATCATCCCCAACCCGATGGCCCTTTGATCCGCCGCGAATCCACGACCAGCCGCGCTCACCTCTACTGCGCTCGGGTGGCGTAGGGATGCGCCACCTTGTGTGCTTGGATAGAAATCTCGACAAAATCGGGAACTTGACTTGACATCCACGCCATCGGCTGGCTAGTTCTCGCTCCGGGATAAAGAAGCCGGCAATGGAGAAGCCGGCAATGGAGAAGCCGGCAAAGAAAGTCCTTTGCATGAAAACGATTCAACTGATTCAGCCGGCAAACAGATTGTCAATCCTGCGGTCTGCATCCTTCGCAGTTTTTCTCGCCTCGTCTGCAAGCGCAGCAAACCTCTATGTGGACCTGAACAGTCCCAATTCCACGCCGCCCTTCAGCGATTGGAGTACCGCCGCCACCAACATCCAGGACGCCATTGATGCTGCCGCCGCTGCCGACACGATCTTCGTCACGAACGGCGTTTACGCAGCCGGCGGGAAAGTGATGGCTGGCGATCTCACGAACCGGGTCGCGCTGGACAAGGAGGTCACCGTGCAAAGCGTGAACGGCCCGTGGTTCACCACCATCCGTGGCGACGGCGCGACCAACGGCACCGCGGCTGTGCGTTGCGCCTGGATCACCAACGGGGCGGCGCTCCAGGGGTTCACCCTCACCGCGGGCGCTACGCGGATGGGTGGCGACAGCACCAACCTCCAATGCGGCGGCGCCGCCTGGTGCGTTTCCTCAAACGCCAGCGTCCGCAACTGCCTGATGATCTCCAACGTGGCAAACTACTACGGTGGCGGGGCCTACCGGGGCAACCTGCAAAGCTGCGGTCTGCTGAGAAACCGGGCGACCGTCTCGGGCAGCGCCGCCGCTTACACCGCTTTGCTCAATTGCACCGTAGTCAGCAACTTGTCCGCTCAAGCCATGTATTATGGCCGGCTGACCAATTGCATCGTCTTTTACAATATCGGCGGCCTTAACCTGCAATCCACCTATTCGTATTGCTGCACCCAAACCCTGCCGACCGGTGAGGGGAATTTCATCACCTCGCCCCAACTGTCTGGCGACGCGCTGCATCTCACCAGTGGTTCGCCCTGCCGCGGCACCGGAACGAATCTCGTGACAGGAACCGATATTGACGGCCAGCCGTGGGCCAACCCGCCTTCCGTGGGTTGCGACGAGTGGCAACCGTCACCGGCGATCCTGGGTCCACCCAGCATCCGGTTCGGAAGCGACCCGCTGGGTTTTGCCATCAACGTCACCGCAATTGGACAAGAGCCCTTCCAATGCTTTTGGACCAAAGACGGTTCGCCCATCGTTGATGATGCCCACTTCAGCTTTTCCCAGACAACGAACCTTCTCGCGACGAGGATCAATCCACCCGAAACCGGCAGCTACCAGGTCGTGGTCAGCAATTCCTTTGGCGCCGTGACCAGCGCCGTGGTTCAAATGGTGGTTCGCTATGTGGATGCGGCAGGCGTTGCTCCCGGTCTGCCCTACCTGAATTGGGCAAGCGCGGCCACCAACATCCAGGACGCCATCAACGCTGCCTCGCCGGGCGACATTGTTTTGGTTACGAACGGCAGCTACTCCTTCGGCGGCAAAGTCATGGTCACCGATCTCACCAACCGGGTCGCCCTGACCAAGCCAATCCGGGTGCAAAGCGTGAACGGCCCGTGGGTCACTATCATTCTGGGCAACGGCCCCACCAACGGCACCGCCGCCGTGCGCTGCGCCTGGTTGGCGGATGACGCCTCCCTCGTGGGATTTACGCTGGCACGCGGAGCGACTCGAACCGTCGAGGATACCTTGACGCTCCAAAGCGGGGGCGGAGTCTGGTGCGCGTCCGCGAACGCCAGCGTGGCCAACTGTATCCTCAAGACCAACACCGCTTCTGTGACTGCGGCGGCGGCCTACGGAGGAACCTTCAAGAATTGCCTCATCGCGAGCAATTCAGTCGTCGGGTTTGGGGCCATCGTGACCGACGCACAACTGAACAGTTGCACCGTCGTCAGCAACCGGGGTACGGGGATTGAGATGGCGTTAGCCAGTCAGGTCCGGCTCACCAATTGCATTGTCTATTTCAACAACGTGGCAAATTACAGCGGCGGTTCTTTCGCGTACTGTTGTGCGACGCCGTTGCCGCCAGGTAGCGCCAACTTCACGAACAACCCGGATTTCTTCTTGGATGGCGTCCATCTGAACAGCACCTCTCCGTGCCGCGACACTGGCACCAACCTGACCGCCGGCACGGACATTTTCGGCCAACCCTGGGCCAATCCCCCGTCGCTCGGTTGTGCCCAATGGCAGCGCGCGCCTTCGTTCTTTCTGCAACCGAAGCTTCAACTCACCAGCAGTCCCACCGGATTCAAGATCAGCGCCTGGGGTTCGGGACAGGCGCCGTTAACCTACTTCTGGATGCACGACGGAATCCCGATCTCCGAGGACGGGCATTTTACTACGACCACGACGACCAACCTCGTGGTCGTCGGAATCAAGGACTCGGATGCGGGCAGTTATCGAATCGTCGTCAGCAACGCGTTCGGCATCGTCACCAGCGAAGTGGCTCAGGTGACACTTCATTTCGTGGACGCGGCGGGAGCGAATCCGTTGCCGCCCTATTTGAATTGGGCCAGCGCCGCGACGAACATCCAGGACGCAATTGACGCCGCCTCGCCCAACGAAATCTTGCGGGTGACCAATGGGGTTTACGCTGCGGGCGGCAAGGTGATGGCGGGAGATTTGACCAATCGCGTAGCGGTGGACAAAGCATTGACGGTTTTGAGCGTGAATGGTTTCGCTTCCACGGTAATTCAGGGCGTCCGCGACCCTGCCACCACCAATGGACCGGCAGCGGTGCGCTGCGCGTGGCTGACGAATGGCGCGCTGTTGAGCGGCTTCACCCTCCGCAACGGAGCGACGCGGGCAGCCGCCGATGTCGCTACTCTGCAAAGCGGCGGGGGTGTTTGGGGCACGTCGTCGAACGCGCTGGTATCCAACTGCCTG
>CAIKLQ010000558.1 GCA_903828255.1 uncultured Verrucomicrobiota bacterium | reverse complement strand
GCGCCACCCGCTGGCGGAAGTCATCCTTACCGCGCTCGGCTCGGTCGCGAACGAGATCGCCTTGGGCATCGAACGGAAGCGGGTTGCGGAAGCGCTGCGGGATTCCGAGACGCGCTTCCGGACCTTGATAGCCAGCATGGGCGAAGGCATCGGCTTGGTGAATCCGGAGGAGCAATTCAGTTTGGCGAACCCGGCCGCCGAGCACATCTTTGGCGTGGCCCCCGGCGGTTTGCTGGGGCATAGTCTGCGCGAATTTTGCACGCCGGAGGAGTTCGCCCGCCTCACGGCTGAAACGGCCCGGCGGCGGACGGGGGAAAAGAGTGATTACGAAACGGTGATCCAGCGCCCGGATGGTGTCGAACGCTATCTGCTGGTCACGGCGGTCCCGCAGTTTGACAGTCAGGGAGAATTCCTCGGCACGTTGGGCGTCTTCCATGACATCACCGCGCGCAAGCAGGCGGATGCCGCGTTGCGCGAAAGTGAAGACCGCTACCGTTCGTTGGTCGAGGACTCGCCCGACGGCGTGGCGATTCATCAGGCCGGCAAATTGGTCTATCTCAACTCCACTGGCCAACGCCTGTTCGGCGCGCCGACCCGCGAGGTATTGCTTGGGACGGACATTCGGTCACGCATCCACCCCGACGATCACGCCGCCGCCGCGGATCGTTTCCGCCGCCTGGGGGCCGGTGAAACGGGCGTCTATCCGGCGGAGGTTCGGTACGTGCGCCTGGATGGAACGATTGTCCCGGTGGAAGTCCGGGCCACGCCAGTGGTGTTCGCGGGCCAACCGGCCACGCAGCTCATTTTCCACGACATCACCCAGCGCCAGGAGGCCGAGCTTGCCTTGGCCCGGTCCGCCGCCATCATCGCCTCTTCCGTGGATGCGATCCTGAGTAAGACGCTCGCTGGCACTATCTCCAGTTGGAACGAAGCCGCCGAAAAACTTTTCGGTTACTCGGCGGCGGAAATGATCGGCACCCCGATCACCAAGCTGATTCCGGCGGATCGCCTGGCGGAAGAGGACAATATTTTGGCCCGCATCCGCGCCGGCGAGCACATTGACCATTTCGAAACCTCCCGGCTCAAGAAGGATGGGTCGCTCATTCCGGTTTCGGTGACCCTCTCGCCGATCAAGAACCCCGCAGGCGAAGTCACCGGTGCTTCCAAAATCGTGCGCGACATCACCGAGCGCAAGCGAGCGGAGGAAGCGGTCCACCAGGCCAACGCCCAAACGCAGGAGTTGCTGGCGATCTCCATCCTTTCCACCTCGCAACTGCGCCAGTCCCAGGCGGAACTCCAGGAGACCATCAACCGCCTTCAAGCCGCCACCCTCCACGCCAACGAGATGGCCGCCCAGGCCAAAGTAGCCAACGCCGCCAAGAGTGAGTTCCTCGCCAACATGAGCCACGAGATTCGCACCCCGCTCAACGGCGTGTTAGGCATGAATGGCTTGCTCCTGGAAACGGAACTGACCCCGGACCAGCGGCGCTATGCCGACACCGTCCGTGCCAGTGGCGACAACCTCCTCAACCTGCTCAATGATATTCTGGATTTTTCCAAAATCGAGGCGGGCCAGTTGGATTTGGAAACCCTGGATTTCAATCTGCACAACCTCCTGGACGATTTCACCGACACGATCGCGCTCCGGGCGCACCAGAAAGACCTGGTGTTCGGATGTGTGGTCGCCCCGGAAGTGCCGGCGCAACTCCTCGGGGATCCCGGCCGCCTGCGCCAGATTCTCACCAACCTCACCGGCAACGCGATCAAGTTCACCGCGCAAGGTCAGGTCATCATCCGGGTGCGCGTGGCCGCCGAAACCGCGGAGACAGTGCAACTACGTTTTGGGGTGTGCGATACCGGGATGGGGATCCCGGCGGACAAGCTAGGAAGACTCTTCGCCAAGTTCTCGCAAGTGGACTCCTCGACGACCCGACTCTATGGCGGCACCGGTCTGGGCCTGGCGATTTCCAAGCAACTGGCGGAGTTAATGGGGGGGGAGATAGGCGTGCTGAGTGAAGTCGGCCAAGGTTCGGAATTCTGGTTCACCGTGCCTCTGGGCAAAGCGCCCCTGCGCCAACCCGCTACCGCGACGCTGCCCCTTGCCCTGCACGGCAGGCGCGTTTTGATTGTGGATGATCGCCCAGTCAATCGGGAGATTTTCACCGTCATGCTTAACTCCTGGGGACTGCGCTCCGCCGTGGCCGCCGATGGCCCGAGCGCCCTGCAAGCCCTCGCCGCAGCCCACGCCGCGCAGGACCCGTTCGCCCTCGCCCTCCTGGATATCCAGATGCCCGGCATGGATGGCGTCGCGCTGGGCCGCGCCATCAAGAGTAATCCCGACTTGCGCGCCACCCGGTTAGTGCTGTGTAGCTCGCTCGGCAAGGGGGGCCAACCGGCGCAATGGGAAACCCTCGGTTTTGTAGCCGCGTTGGACAAGCCGGTGCGGCGGCAGGAGCTACTGCAAGTCTTGGAATTAGCGCTCAGCGACAAACCCGCCGGCCTATTTGATCCCCGGGCCCCGGAGCGCCGGTCTGGGACCGGCTTGGGGCGCAGCGCCGGGGTCAAGCTAACCCATGCCCGCATCCTCGTGGCCGAAGACAACATCACCAACCAACAGGTGGCCATGGGCATCCTCAAGAAATTGGGGATGAGTGTTGAAGTGGCCGCCAACGGCCTCGAAGCCATCCAAGCTCTTAGCATTATCCCCTATGACCTAGTGTTGATGGACGTGCAAATGCCGGAGTTGGATGGGCTGGCGGCCACGCGCCAAATCCGCGACCCCCAATCCCGAGTGCTGAACCACCGCGTGCCGGTTATCGCCATGACCGCCCACGCCTTGACTGGCGACCGGGAGAAGTGCCTGGCGGCAGGCATGGATGATTACGTCACCAAGCCCATCGAAGTCTCGGCACTGATTGCAGCCCTGACAAAGTGGGTGCCGCCGCCCGCGGCGGACCGCGCCCATTCCGAGGCCCAG
>CAIKLQ010000557.1 GCA_903828255.1 uncultured Verrucomicrobiota bacterium | reverse complement strand
TCGTGACCGGCCTCATAATCGGCGGGCCGGTTTCGCTTTTGGAAGCGGCCCCGCTTTTCCGGGTGACCAACCTTGGAACTTTGATTGGCGATGCCAGTGGCGGAACCAGTGTCAATAATCTGGGTCAGGTGGTCGGAAGCTCGGGCTGGGCTTCGGGAGGGACAAACCATGCCTTCATCTACAGCGGCGGCGGAATGCAGTTTCTCGGTAGCGGAGCGGAATCACTCTCAAAGAGCGTAACTCACATCAACGCCAACGGCGCTGCCATCGGCAAGATTCCATTTGGTAGCGCCTACATTTTCACGGAGGGCGTCTATTATTACTTTAATTCAACGGAGGTTTATCTCAATGACGTCAATGACAGCTTGGTTTATGTTGGATCGGCTAACAGCCTGGCATTCATTGGCGATCTGGGAGGCAGCACCTACATTCTGCCTGGCGTGGGGCAACCGGCCTTCCTGAACGGCGCGGCTAACGCAATCAACAATTCGGGGAAGGTCGTCGGCGAATTCTGGAACGGGCCGGGGCTCACGCGGTCCCCTTTTTGTTTCCAACAGGGGGGTGGCTCGCCAACGCTTTTGGCCTTGCCTGCCGGTTACCAATCCCTGAACCCCAAAGCCATCAATGAACAAGGGGTGTTCGTCGGGGACGCCAACGGGGCGCAAACGCGGGCGTTCGTCTGCGGCGGGGTTAATTCTCCCGTTACGATCTTGCCGCTCCTGGGCAATTGGACTTACGCCAATGCGGTGGACATCAGCGATGACGGGACGGTCCTTGGATATGGTGGCACCGGAACGGGAATTACCCCTGCCTTTCTTTATCAAGCCGGGCAGATGTATTTCCTCGCAGATCTGGTTAACGGGACCGGGCAAGGGTGGGTATTTGACAGCGTTCAGAGCATCAGCCCAAACGGCAAATACTTGACGGGGTCAGGGCGATTCGGTGGGCAGTATCGGGCCTTTCTGCTCACGGCGATCAATCCCGGAGAATTCATTCTCATCACCAAAGCCAGCCGGAACGGGACGAGTTTCAATTTAGACTTCGCGTCGGATCGTGGCCTGAGCGACTGGCAGATCAAAGCCTCGACAAACCTGAACGGCTTTCCTATCAACAAGACGCCGGACAGCGTGATCACGGAAGGGTATCCCGGCGTTTACCATGCGGTGGTGAACATCACCGGCACCCCCAACGCTTACTTCCTGCGCGTCGAAAGGCCTTAATCCGAGCCTGTAACCCGCAAGCAATATGATGTTTCGAGCTTTCACACCATGAAACAAAAAAATGTTCCGGCACTTTATTTCTTGGGACTGGTAGCGATGCTGGTCGGCAATCTCAGTCTCGGTCAAACCACCTATACCACCATTTTGCAGACGGGGGAAAATGTTCCCGCGCTGGGCGGGGCGGTCGGCAGTTTTAATCTATCACCGCGGATTAATGCCGGCGGCGGCGTGGCGGTGGCGGTGTCAGTGAGTGCCAGCGCCACCCGGGCCGTGCTGCAAGGCGGCGCAGGCAACTGGCGATTGGCTGTGAAGAGCGGGCAGAGCACGCCCGGAGTGGCGGGCTCCATCATTGCCATCCTCAATTCCGTGCCCCTCATTCAATCGGATCAAGGTCATATCCTCTGCACCGGGATCGAGGGGCTGAATATAGACAACTGGCGAAATGATTGCCTGTGGGCCGAGGACGCGGGTGGATTGGAACTCGTGGCCATCAGTGGGGGCCCGCCCACTAACGGCATTGACATGCGCTGGACCAGCGATGTGAGCGTCGCGGCCGACAAGGTTTTCAGCAATGACAGCGAAGTGGGCATGAGCGTGAACGTCACGCTGCCGGGCGACGTCAGCAGCGGCGGCGACAGTTTGTGGGTCGGCCCGCCCACGTCGTTACAGTTTCTCGCGCGGCGATTGCAGGCGCCCATCGGCGTTCCCAACGTCTGGACCGCTGGCGGCCAGCCAACCCGAGGCTGGTCCTCGTTTTCTAAACTACGCCTCGGCACCTCGGGGCACTTGGCGTTCTTTGGGCAGGTGGCCGTGAATGCCACGTCCGTGTTTTATGGGGAGGGTGTTTGGGAACGGCCCGGCCTGAATGAACTGGCCGTTTTGTATTATGAGCCCGAGATCGTGCCCATCCCCAACGGCGGAACGCCTTACAGCATCCGCCTCGCCGGGGCGGGAGGAAACGGCCCGGTGCTGGTCTCTCAAAGTGTGAATTCGGCTGCGGGCAATGGCGGAGCGTTGTTCGCCAATGTGGACGGCCCGCTGGCCTTCGCCTTCGGCTGGCCCGCGCCCGTGACTGGGTTGCCGGACCTGCGCGTCAACGCAATCCCGGACTACAGCGTTATGAGCGCGAGCGGTCGCATCGCAGCGTTGGTGACGGCGACCAGCACCGATCAACTCCGCACCAACGGTCAGAACGTCATCACGCTGGAGGGTTACACCATGGTTACAGGTCAGAGCGGCAACTTCTCGGCTCTGGCCGTGAACAACGCCCAGGTGCCCGGCCTACCGGCGGGCGTCAAGTTCAAGCTCAACAGTGACGACTCCATCCTCAGCGACGACGCCTACAAACCGGCGATGACTCCCCTGGGCCGGCTGATGTTCATCACCAAACTACAGGGCCCCAGCGTTGGCCCCACGAACAACAAGGCGCTCTGGCTCTCGCAGCCAGCGGGCAGCCTCGATCTTGGGCTCCGCACCGGACAAATCATTTCCACGCCAACGGGAAATCGCACCATCACCGACTTTTTCGTCACCACCGGTTCGAGCGGTGATGACGGTTTGCCCCGCGGTCACAACGACGCCGGCCAAGTCGCCATCTGGATCACCTTCACCACCGGGCCACACGTCATCGCTATCGCTTCAACCGGCGCCACCGTGCCCATCGTTACTGTCCAACCCCCGGTGCTTGCCGTCGGGCGCGGACCGGCCACCAACCAGATCACGTTGAGTTGGACCACGGCTGCAGGCAGTTGGCTCCCGCAGCAAGCTTCTTCGCTCGCGCCCGCTTCCTGGCAAACTGTCCCCGGCGTGCCGGTCCAAAATGGCCAGACCTTCAGCCTCACGGTCACGCCGGTAACGTCGCCCCTGTTCTTTCGCCTGCAGCTGGGGATCGGGGCGCGTCTGTCGAACTTGTTGTCGGAACACAGGCGGCAAGGGCAATAGTGTCAATGTGGGAGACCCCTTTCAGTTCTCCCCGCAAGCCGCAAGTGTTCCGGCCATCGAAGATGGCGCGGCGGATGCGGGCGCCGCGTTCGTCGAACGATTCCCGCGCATTTGTCTTTCCCCGAGCAAATTCACGGGTGGACGCCGGAAAGCTGTTGCCCGGATGTTGAGACGGGCGGTGTTTTTGCTTTTTTTCGAGCTTGGAACGAACCAGCCGGCACGGAGTAATCGGAACCTCCGGGGTCCGCTTGGCGTTTGCGAACGCGCTCGACAGGGAACGCACCTAACACACCGAGGAATGTCGGACGCGGACATAACCCGCATCGCGCGGATGGCGTCCTTTTCGCTCAATGGGGAACTTCGCAAGTTGCCCGCCATTCCCAATTTCACCGGAATGGTCGGAACGCCGCTTCGCGAAACAACTTGCATCCAGCGACCCCTGAGCGTCTCATCGACCGTGACGGAATTGGAAAAACCATTCACCACCTCCTCCTGCATGAAGAAAGTCATTCCCCTTCTCACCACGCTCCTTCTCCACCTCGCGGTCGGTCGGCTCGCGCAAGCGCAAGGCACCGCCTTCACCTACCAAGGCCGGCTCAATAGCAATGGCGCCGTTGCCAATGGCTTGTATGATGTGCAATTCGCCGTGTTCACCGCAGCCGTCGGCGGCAGTCAGATCGGCAGCGCCCTCACGGTCAATGCCGTCACCGTGAACAACGGCCTCTTCACTCTCGCGCTGGACTTCGGTGTCGGCGTGTTCACTGGCGCCGATCGCTGGTTGGATTTATCCGTGAAAACCAATGGGGTGGGGAGCTTCACGTCACTGACGACGCGCCAGCCGATCACCGCCACGCCCTATGCGACCACGGCGGGCAGTGTGTCCGGCACCGTGCCCGACGCGCGGCTTTCGGCCAATGTGGGGTTGCTCGCCGCCAGTCAGACCTTTACCGGCACCAAGAGTTTCAGCAGCGAGGTGGCCGCCAATAGCGGGTTACGCTTGAATAACTCCAATCTCTGGCTGCGCAGTGATAACAACCACGG
>CAIKLQ010000556.1 GCA_903828255.1 uncultured Verrucomicrobiota bacterium | reverse complement strand
AGGAAACTTGAGGGGTTCTAACCTTAGTACGAGAGGACCGGGTTAGACGCACTTCTGGTGTGGCAGTTGTTCCGTCAGGGGCATCGCTGCGTAGCCATGTGCGGAAGAGATAAGCGCTGAAAGCATCTAAGTGCCAAGCTCCTCCCAAGATATTGTTTCCCGGACGCAAGTCCCTAAAGACCACGGGCAGACTACCCGTTTGATAGGCTAGGAATGTAAGCGCCGTGAGGTGTTTAGTTGACTAGTACTAATCGGTCGTGAGGCTTGATTGCTTTTTCATTCTTAAAACAATGAATAGCGAATTTAACTCACGAATTGTATCCTAAGAGTTTCCTGTGTGTAGTTTTCAGAGAACTAATCTGTTAGTAGTGGAATGTCTTAACAGGTTCCATGATGTTCTTTAAAATTTTTTGGTGGCCTTGAAGCTGTGGTCCGACCCGTTCCCATTCCGAACACGGCCGTCAAACGCAGCGTTGCCAATGGTAGTGGTTTTATAGATTCCGCGAGAGTAGGTAGCCGCCAATTTTTCAATAATAGCCGAAGCGAAAGCTTCGGCTTTTTTATTGTGCTACCAGATTGCGGCAATTTGGGTTGAACATTGCATGCTGCCTAGCCATGCTCTGCGCAGAACCAATTTATATGGCCTACCAAGAACAACAGCTTCAGGAGATTTCCCGCCAGTTTCAAATTTACGGCGAAATCCTACACGCCGAGACCTTTAAAATTGGTCACATCAACGAGACGTACTCTGCGACTTATGACCAGGGTGGCACCCGCGTTCGCTACATTCACCAGAAAATAAACAAGCAAGTTTTTAAGAACCCGGTCGCACTGATGAAGAACATCCTCCGCGTCACCACTCACGTTCGAGCAAAACTTGAAGCTCAGGGCTCTCACGACATCACCCGCCGCTCGCTTGTGCTCATTCCAACGCGTGACGGCCAATCTTACTATCGCACCTGTGACGCTGATTATTGGCGCACGTTCGTTTTTGTCGAAGGCGTGCAGACCTTTGAATCGGTGGAATCCCCGGCCCAGGCATTCCAAGCAGGTCGGGCGTTCGGTGAGTTTCAGAATTTGCTGGTGGATATTTCCGGTGAGCGAATCGATGAAACTATTCCAAATTTCCACCACACGCGAAACCGCTTCAACGCCCTCCAGCAAGCCATCCAAAAGGATCACTTCAATCGTGCCAAGGACGCGGCCCCTGAAATCAAATTCGCTCTTGCACACGAGCACCTCGTGGACGTCATCCTCGCGGCGATGGCGAAACGGGCTATCCCCGAGCGCATCACGCACAACGACACTAAATTCAACAACGTCATGCTCGACACCTTGACGGGCGAGGCAAAATGCGTCGTGGACCTTGACACCGTTATGCCTGGCTGCGTGCTCTACGACTTCGGCGACATGGTGCGCACGACTACCAGCCCAACACTGGAGGACGAGAAAGACCTTAACAAAGTCGGAATGCGCCTCCCCATTTTCAAGAAGCTGGCTGAGGGTTATTTTTCCGCCGCGGGGTCATTTCTTAAGTCAGCTGAGAAGGACCTGATGGCTTTCTCTGGAAAACTCATCACGTTCGAAATCGGCATGCGCTTCCTCACCGATTTCCTTAGTGGCGATACTTATTTCCGCATCCACCGTCCGGACCACAACCTCGATCGGTGTCGCACCCAATTCAAACTCGTCGAATCCATCGAGAGACAGGAGAAGGCGATGCAAAAATTCGTGGACAAGTTATGACAAGTAATTCCCGATGTTCGGAAGTTTTTCACCAAACAGCGCGCTCGTTACCGTCCGTCCGCCGGGGACTTGCCGAATTTTTCCCGTAAGCGTTCGTAAAGCGAACGCTGATCTTGTTCGCTCAAGGTTTTCAAGTGCTCCTTGACAAGTTCATTTGCGCGGAAGGCCTCCGCCCGGTTCACGGCTGCCTCAAATGCCTCCTCCGTTTTCCAATACGCCTCGCCCGAATCGAACATTGCCCACGGCTTGGGCCGTGAGTTGCCATCCTTCTTGCGGTATTTTATCCCATCTACAAGCGATGACTTGCCGACAAACCGCCAACTCTTCTCGAAGAACACTTGGTCGCACCGAATCTCCTTTCCCGAGTCGTCGTAGCGCACCCAAAGCATAAAGGAATCTGTAAAGAGTTTCCTCCGTGCCGGATGGTCGTGGAAAGTACCCAGGTCATTCTCTGGATTCGCCGCCTTTCGCGCCGCCTTTATCGAAATCTCGATCACATTAGTTCCGCAGGTGATCGCCAGGTCCGCTAAGCGATTTTTCTCGCTGCCTGTTTTGCCTCGATCAAGGTGTTTTGCCGTTAGTCCCGGGATATGCTTCGGCAACAACTCGCATAGCGCGTCAATCGCCGCGTCTTCAAAATTCCGCCACACGGTCGTGTAACTCGTCTTCAACGTGTTGCTCCGAAGCGCGGTGGCGACCTCGGTGGCGACAGTTGCTTTCAGCGTTTCCAGTTCGCTTGCAACTGCCTGCGCGCTGATCTCTCTTTGCGGTTGCGCACAAGCGCTGCCGCCTAATACCAGTGCCACCCAAAACGCAAACGGCAACCCCAGAAATCCTCGAGCCCATCTCCGATTTGCGTAATCGGACAATCGTCCGAGCGCGCAACTCGTAGCGGCGGAAAGCCGTTGGTTTTTGATCTCCTGCCGGTCGGACAGGGTGCAATACCGGATTCGTTGAGGTTTTCGAGGATGCAAATCCGCCTCCAAGTCACGCGGTCGGCGCTTTCGCCTCGCTGCCCTCCCGCGCCATCATCTCGCAATAGGTCAGGTGGATTTTCTCCGCCAACGGTGAGATCGGAACGTGCTCGCCGTCGAAAGCGGTGACGCAGATCACGCCCCGCGCGCTCTGTGACAGGAAGATTCCTTCGCTGTGGTGGAGTGCCTCCGGTTTGACGACGCGCTTGTTGGTCGTATAGCCAAGCGCCTGACAGATTTCGAGCACCACGGCGCGGGTGATGCCGGGCAACACGCCGCGCCCCGTGGGGATGGTGCAGATCTTGTCATGATAGACCCAAAAGAGATTGGCCGCCGCCGCTTCGGCGACTTCCCCGTTCGTATTCAGAAGCAGCGCCTCGTCCGCATTTTGGGCTTCGGCCTCAATGCGCGCCATGACCTGCGACAGTTTGCAGTTCGTTTTGAAAGACGCCAAGGCATCGCTCGCTGGAACCCGGTGCGTCGAGGTGACCATGCTCCACTGGGGCGGGTTCGCCGGATCGAGCGGTGGTGCGGTGTGCAAGGTCATGACTATTGTGGGTGTTTCGTCGCCTTTCGGCGTGTAACCACGCTCCCCGGGGCCGCGGGTCAGCGTCACGCGCAGAATGGCCTCGGGCATTTTGTTTTTCGCGACCAATTCTGCGGTAAAGTGCTGAATTTCCTTGGGTGTGAACGGCAGTTTGATCTTTAGATATCCCGCTCCCCGGGCCAGCCGTTCGAGGTGTTGCGCCAGCCGGAAGGGATGGCTGCGAAAAACGCGCACCGTCTCGAAAAGCCCGTCGCCATAGAGGAAGCCCCGATCGTTGACTGGAACGACCGCGCGCGATTCCGGCACGAATTTACCGTTGAGGAACACAACCATGATGATTTTTTAAGGTACCGGGAGCGCTACGGCGAGCAGAAAAACATCTGATAACCTGCGGGCCAAGACGCGTCCTTTCAAATCCGTAAGTCAAAGAGTTGGGGTTGCTTGGCGAAGAGGAGCGCGTGCAGGCGTTCGCGCCCGCCGCGGGCCGAGCGGAAGCGCTGCTGGAAACTCTTGGTGTTCACCTTGGTCTTCGGCT